>CAZNIP010000075.1:0-8746 GCA_964573115.1 uncultured Desulfohalobiaceae bacterium
ATTCATGGCCGGTCTGATCAAGGCAGGAACTCTCAAGCTGGCTCCTCTGACTGCTTTCCTTTCCAAGGGGAGCTGGCCGAAGGCCTGAGGGGTAGGGGGGACTGCCGAAGGCTGAGGGGTTCTTTCTTTCGAAGTTTCATACGAGCGCAGCCTCTGGCAGGTCTGGAGACATCAGATTTTGTCCCTGACATAGCCGGCCAGGGCTTCCAGGGCCTGTTCGATCTGCGCCTTGTCGATCCCTGAGTAGGCCAGTCTGAGGTAGGCCTGGTCTTCGTCCGGCCCGGGCCGGCCAAAGTGATGCCGACCGCAGACCGAGACCCCGGTTGTCTGGAGGAGATCCTGACGAAAGCTCTCGGCGTCCATGTCCAGGGCCTGGAGGAGCGGGGTGATCCTGGGGTAGAGGTAGAAGGTGGCCCTGGGCGTGTGGCATTCGATTCCGGGGATGGCCTTCAAGCCGGCCACTGCCGCGTCCCGGCGCTGGCGCAACGTTTCCAGGATGGCCTGCACCTCGCCCTGATCGCCCTGAAGCCCGGCCAGGGCCCCGTACTGCAGGAAATGGCTGGAGCAGGACTCCTGGTTGACATTGAGGGTGGTGATGACCCGGATCAGCTCGGCCGGGCCGATGGCCGCACCAAGGCGCCACCCGGTCATGGCGAACCGCTTGGAGAAGGTGTACAGGATGAGGCAGCGGTCCTCCATGCCCGGACAGGAGGCCAGGGAGCGGCTCCGGCCTTCGAAGCGGATGTCGAAGTAGGCTTCGTCGGCCAGGACCAGGAGGTCGTGCTCAACGGCCAGGTCGGCCACGGCCCGGAGCTCTTCCGGGGAGCACTCCGACCCGGTGGGATTGTGCATGTCGTTCAGGATGAGCAGCCTGGTCCTGGGGGTGACCGACTGGCGCATGCCTTCCAGGTCGAGCTGAAAACCCCTTTCAGAGGGGATGAAGCCATAGGGCACGGCCCTGCCCCCCAGGAACTCGATCTGGGACTCGTAGATGGGAAAGCCCGGGTTGGGGTAGAGGACGTCATCTCCCGGATTCATGGTGGCCAACAGGAACTTGGAGATCACCGGCTTGCCCCCGGGCTGCACAGCTACGTTGTCGGCAGTGTAACCCGTGCCCCTGGTCTGGTTCAGGTCATGGGCCAGGGCCTCGCGCAGCTCGGGGATGCCGCCGTTGGGGCAGTAGCCGGTCTTGCCCCGGCGCAGGGCCTCCATGGCCCCCTGGACCACGGTCCTGGGGGTGGCCAGGTCCATGTCCCCCAGGTGAAAGGGGTAGACGGTCCTGCCCCTGGCCTTGAGCTCATTGGCTTCGGCCGAAACTGCAAAGGCGGTTTCGGTCCCCAGCCGGGTGATTCTTTCAGCGAAACGCATGGAGACCTCAGAGTGTGAAGGGTGTCAGGTGTCGGGTTTCAGCGCTGCTGCTGACATGTCAGGCCCGCTCCCTGGCCTTGACGAACTGCTGCAGGCTGATGCCCGCGGTGATGAAGACCAGCCCGACAAGGGTGCTCGGGAGGATGGTCTCGCCCACCAGGACGTGGATGAAGACCAGGGACAGAAACGGGGCCAGGTAGATGAAAATGCTCACCTGGGATGCCGACCTGGAGAGCTTCAGGGCCTGGCTCCAGAGGATGAAGGTGAAGCCCATCTCAAAGAAGCCCACGTAACCGGCCCCCAGGAGTCCCGAAAAAGGGGGGAGATCCGGCTCGCCGGTCAAGGCCAGCAGCAGCCCAACATAGGCTGTTCCAAAGATGAAGTTCAGCAACAGCCTGCAGGCCGGCTGCATGGGGTCCCTGGTGTTGGCAATCCAGTACAGGGCCCAGATGACGGTGCTCCCCAGGGCCAAACCCACGCCGAGCGGGCTGGAGAAGCTCACGGCTGTGACGTCCCCCCTGGTGGCGATAACGTACACCCCGGTGTAGCTGATGATCAAGGCCAGGAAGTCCACGACCCTCAGGGGCTGCTTGAGCAGGGGCACTGAGAGCAGGGACAGGGTGATGGCCCAGGTGAAGTTCAGGGGCTGGGCCTCCTGGGCCGGGAGGAGGTCGTAGGCCTTGAACAGGACCAGGTAGAAGGCCAGGGGGTTGAGCAGGCCCAGGAAGGCGGAAAAGGCCAGGTCCTGGCGGGTGACCCTGAACAGGGCCGGAAGCTGGCCCGACAGGACGACGATGGTTCCCTGGGCCAGAATGGAGGCCAGGGAGGCGAAGAAGAGGAGCTCGGTGATGGTCAGCGTCCGCAGGGACAGCTTGAAGGCCGAGGCCACGGTGGACCAGAGGAGCACGGCGGAGAGCGCATAGAGGGTGGCCGCGGTCTGTCTGCGCATGGCAACCTTCAGCGGAGGAGGAATCCTTGCCGCAGAGGGTCGTCAGGGTCGATGACGAACTCGTGGCGGCCGGTGATGCTGGCACAACCCTGGACTTCCGGAACAACGGCCGAATAGGGGCCAAAGGAGGTCTCCCGGAGCACCCGGCCGGAGAAGCGGCTGCCGATGATGGACTCGACGACCATGGGCTGGCCAAGACCGATGTCCCCCCGGGCATAGTGGTCGGCCAGGCGGGCACTGACCCCTGTCCCGGTCGGGCTGCGGTCAACCTCGCCATCGGCGAACACGCAGACATTTCTGGACTGCACATCAGGGTCTGCTGCCGGACCTGTAAAGATGGTCCCGTAGAGAAAGCTCAGCTCGGGTTCAAAGGGGTGGGGAACGGGCCTGGAAGCTGTCACGGCCTCCTTGATGGCCCGCCCGAGATCGATCAGCCTCTGGGCTGACGACGCAGCCAGGCTGACCCCGAGTTCCCCGGCGTCCACCAGGGCGTAGAAGGCCCCTCCAAAGGCGATGCTGTAAGTCAGGGGACCGATTCCCGGAACGTGGACCTTTTCATCCCGGGCCAGCACAAAAGAGGGCACGTTCTCAAAGGCCACACTGGCGACCCTGGGACCTTCAACCCTGGCCCTGGCCGTGATCAGTCCGGCCGGGGAGTCGATCCTGAGGACCGTTTCCGGCTCCGTGCAGGGGACAGCCCCGGTCTGCAGGACCGCCGTGGTCAGGGCGATGATCCCGTGGCCGCACATGGTCGAGTAGCCTTCATTGTGCATGAAGAGCACCCCGAGATCGGCTTCGGGGCTGACCGGCGGCGTGATCAGACAGCCGTACATGTCGGCGTGCCCCCTGGGCTCCCACATCAGGGCGGTCCTGAGGTGGTCGAGATGCTCTGCAGCATGGTGACGCTTGTCCAGGAGCGTCTTCCCAGGGATCTCGGGGTAGCCGCCGGTGACGATCCGGAACGGCTCACCGCCGGTGTGCAGGTCGAGGGTGGTGATGGTCGTCCAGTGGTCTGATGGCCTCCAGTCTTTCATCCTGTCTCCTTGTCCTTATTCAGCGCGGCCGCCGGCCGGGCTGAAGGTTGAAGGTTGAGGGGAGAAAAGATGCCCGAGGTGTCGGGAAGGGCTTCGACTCAGCCAGTCTGATCAAGGGAGTAACGTGACCCTGGCATCAAGTGTCATACGAGGGCCGTGAGGGTGGGAACCGCCCGGTCCAGGGGCACCCGCCGGGGATCGTCCCTGTTTCGGAGCTTGAGCTCCACCTCGCTGTCTGCCCAGGTCCTCGCGCTCAGGGTGACCCGCACCGGAAGACCCAGGAGGTCGGCGTCCCCGAACTTCTCCCCGGCCCGGACCGGCCGGTCGTCAAAGAGGACGCTCAGGCCGGACTGCCGCAGATCCTGGTAGAGGCGCTCGGCCCGGGACGAGATGTCCTCCTTTTCCAGGTTCAACCCCACGAGGTGAACCTGGAAGGGGCTGATCTCCAGAGGCCAGACGACCCCGGATGCATCGTGGTGGTGCTCCACCAGGGCCACGGCCATGGCCCCCAGGTCCAGACCGCAGCTGGTGAAGGCCATGGGCGCGCTGCCCCCTTGGGGGAGCTGGAGCAGACATTTGCCCTGCCGGGCAAAGGCGTCATTCAGGACGGTCGACCAGCCCACGATCTCCGCCTGGCGGCCCTCAAGCCGCCCCTGGGAGCAGTGGGGACAGAAATGGCCCGGGGCGGCCTGCTTGAAGTCGCCAAACACCGGCCAGTCCAGGTCGCGTTCGAAGTTGACGTTGATGAGGTGGTAGTCGGTCCGGTTGGCCCCGCACTCAAAGTTGACCCGGTCCCTGGTGGCCTCGTCAGCCAGCACCAGGACCCCCTGGGGGAGGTCAATGGGGCCGGCGTAGCCCACCTCGGCCCCGGTCAGGTCCAGAATCTCTTGCGCAGAGGCCAGCCTCAGCTCTGCGCACTGGAGGTGCCGCCTGACCTTGGCCTCACTCACATCGCAGTCGCCCCGGACCATGACCGCCACCATCCGGTCATCGGCCTTCATGAGCAGGGTCTTGGTGGTCCTCCACACCGGCAGGTCCAGGAACCTGGCCAGGGGTTCCACGCCGATCAGCCCTGGACCATGAACGGCTTCGAGCGCCCGGACCGGCTCATCATGGGCAAAGTGCTCCAGCCTGGACCAGGCCCGGTCCATGGTTGCGGCAGAGTGGCACAGGGGGCAGGTCAGAACCGTGTCGCTGCCCTGGCCGGTCCAGATGGCCAGGGCCTGGTCCGAAGCCCCGGTTCGGGGCGAAGATGCGGCAGAGACCCAGCCGGCCTCGAGCTCAAGGGCTGAGCACAGGTCCAGGGCCGTGTCCTGAAAGCGGCGGGCGGTGTCTTCAGCCCCGGCCTGGTCCGCATCGCAGCCCATGGCCTGCAGGGACAGCGATTCCCGCATGCGGACCAGCCCCTGTCTGGAGCGGAGATCATCCCAGAACAGAGGGGTGATGGCCTGGATCCGCTTGGGCAGGTGTTTGGCTGCGGAGACCTCGCTCTTGACCAAGCCGGCGAACAGGGCTTCGATCCCTGGCCCCAGACCCAGCCCGGCTCCACGCGGATGGCCGATGGCCAGAGCCTGTCCCGGCTGGGGGCTCCAGGGCCAGCTCTGCTCCTGGTTGGACCGGGACTGGAGGACCGGCAGCAGGCAGGCCGCAAAGCCATGCTCCTCAAGGCGGGCCTGAACGGTTCCGGAAAGTCGGTCCAGGACCTTCTTCAGCAGGGGCATGACCGCATAGAGCCCGGACCCAGCAGGCTTGAGAAAGCCGCCCCGGAGCAGGAACCGGTGGGCCTGGCTGGAGGTGTCTTTGGGCTCCTGCTTCAGTGTCGCCCCGAGGATCCGGGATTGGCGCACAGGGTCTCCTCCTGGCTGGTGAACCGGGCTCACCAGGCGATGACCGTGCCCAGTCCCAGTTGCTCGGCCCGGGACAGGACAGCGGCCGCGGCTGCGGCGTCCTGGGCCGCCACCCCGACTGATTTGAAGAAGGTGATCTCGTCTTCGCTCTGCCGTCCCAGGGCCTGGCCATTGATGAGCTCACCGATCTCGGCCTCGATACGGGCCTGGTTGTGGATCAGCTCCCCGGCCTCTTCCAGGCAGGCCTCCCGGGAATCGACAACGATCCGGGCCCGCTGGATGGTGACCGCATCCACTTCCTGCATCTCGGGCCTGAAAGAGCCCACCCCGGTGACATGAGTCCCTGGCTTGAGGTCCCGGCCGTCAAAGACAGGGGTCTGGGAGCTGGTGGCCGCGATGACGATGTCGGCATCCTGGACCGCCTCCCTGGGCGACGAGCAGACCCGGACGCTGGGGGCCCCGCTCCATGAGCCCATGTCCCGGGCCAGGTCGTGGGCCTTGTCCGGGCTGCGGTTGAAGAGCAGGACCTGTTTGATGTCCCGAACGGTCAGGACGGCCTGGAGCTGAGCCCGGCCCTGGACGCCGGTGCCGATCAGGGCCGCAGTCCGGGCGTCCCTTCTGGCCAGGATCTCTGTCCCCAGCCCGCCGGCAGCCCCGGTGCGCAGGGCGGTCAGACTGTTGCCCTCCATCAGGGCCCGGGGCAGACCTGTCTCCGGGTCCAAAACCAGGACCAGGGCGTTGACCGTGGGCAGCCCAAGGGACGGATTGCCGTCGTAGATGGAGATGGCCTTGATGCCCAGCTCCCGGGAGGTCTGCAGAAATGCCGGCATGAGCAGGGTCACCCCCCTGTCCGTGGCGATGCGCCCCCGCAGGGGCATGGTCGCCTGCCCGGAGGCCATCTGGGAAAAGGCTTCCCGCATGGCCTGGATGGCCTCGGCCATGGGCAGGGCCTGTGCGACGTCACCCGCTGACAGGACTCTGATATCCAAGCTGCCTCCCGGACAAGGTTGGGACAGAAAAAAAAAGCCCGTTCACCTGAACGGGCAGTCTAGCAAGTTCGAATCCCAGGGGCAATACAGGATCAGAAGCAGGCCTGGGCCGTGCGAAGGATGATCTCTTCCTGGAGCTCCGGGGTCAGGTCCACGAAGTAGTCGCTGTATCCGGCCACCCGGACGATGAGGTCCCGGTGCTCCTCGGGGCATTCCTGGGCATGGCGCAGCGTGGCCGCGTCAACGACGTTGAACTGGATATGGTGCCCGTCCATGCGGAAGTAGGAGCGGATGAAGTGGACCAGCTTGGCCATCCCCTCTGCATCGCCGAGGATCTGAGGCAGAAACTTCTGGTTGAGCAGTGTCCCTCCGGTGCGGAGGTGATCGATCTTGGCCGCGGACTTGACCACGGCTGTCGGGCCCTGGCGGTCTGCGCCCTGGACCGGGGAAATGCCTTCGGACAGGGGCAGGCCCTTGCGCCGGCCGTCGGGAAGGGCCCCGATGACGCTGCCAAAGTAGACGTGGCAGGTGGTGGGCAGGAGATTGATCCGGTGAACCCCGCCTTTGGCGTTGGGCCGTCCGTTGACGCTGCTGTAGAAGGCCTCGAACACCTCCTGGAGGACAGCGTCGGCCCGGTCGTCGTCGTTGCCGTACTTGGGGGTCTGGTTCAGGAGGAGGTCATGGAGCTGTTCGTGGCCGACGAAATCGGCCTCCAAGGCCTCCATGAGCTCAGGCAGGCTCAGGGTCTGGCGGTCAAAGACGTGGTGCTTGACGGCCGTCAGGGCGTCGGTTGTGGAACCCAGCCCCACACCCTGGATGTAGCTCGTGTTGTACCGGGCTCCGCCTGCGTTGTAGTCCCTGCCCCTGGCGATGCAGTCGTCGATGACCAGGGACAGGAAGGGCACCGGCATGTACTTGGCGTTGATCCGTTCGATGATGTTGTTGCCCAGGACCTTGAGGTCCACAAAGTGCTTGAGCTGGGCGGAAAAGGCCTCAAAGAGGTTCTCGAAGGTGGCAAAGGAGGCTGGATCACCCGTCTGGACCCCGATGGTCTTGCCGGTCCTGGGGTCGTGCCCGTTGTGCAGGGTGATTTCCAGGATCTTGGCCAGATTGAAGTACCCGGTCAGGATGTAGCACTCCCGGCCAAAGGCCCCGGCCTCGACGCAGCCGCTGGCTCCGCCCTGTCGGGCGTCTTCGATGGACTTGCCCTGCCGGGTCAGTTCCTGGATGATGGCTTCGGCATTGAAGATGGACGGCTGGCCGTATCCGGTCCGGATGATCTCCAGGGCCTTTTTCAGGATCCGGTCCGGGTTCTTCTTGGACAGCTGGACCATGGAGCTGGGCTGCAGGAGCCGCATCTCCTCGATGACCTCCAGGATGAGGAAGCTGAGCTCGTTGACCGCGTCCCTGTTGTCCGCGGTCACTCCGCCGAGGTTGATCAGGGCGAAATCGACGTAGGTGTTGCTCTCCTGGGAGGTCACCCCGACCTTTGGCGGGGCCGGGTGGTTGTTGAACTTGATCCAGAAGGCCTGGAGCAGTTCCCTGGCCCGCTCCAGGTCCAGGGTTCCGGCCTCCAGCCCGGCCTTGAAAAAGGGCTCGAGGTGCTGATCGAGGCGGCCCGGGTTGAAGGCGTCCCAGGGGTTGAGCTCGGTGATCACCCCCAGGTGGACGAACCAGTAGGCCTGCAGGGCCTCCCAAAAGGTTCGCGGGGCATGAGCCGGGACCCTGTGGCAGATCTCGGCCATGGCCATGAGTTCCTGCTTCCGGTCCGGGTCCTGTTCGTTTTCCGCCATGGCCTGCAGGGCCCGGGAATGCCGTCTGGCAAATCCGATCATGGCCTCGGCCGCGATGTCCATGGCCTTGAGCTCCTCCCGCTTGTCCAGGGCCTCAGGGTCGGCGAAGAAGTCCAGGTTCTCCAGGGAGCGGGCCATGTCCTTCTGGAAGTCCCGCAGCCCCCTGGTGTAGATCTTGCCGTCCAGGGCGGTGTGACCAGGGGAGCGCTGCTCCTGGAACTCGGTGAAGACCCCGGCGTGGTAGGCGTCGACCCAGGATTGGGGAAGTTCGGCAAAGATTCGCTCCCGGATGGACTTGCCCTGCCAGAAGGGAATCACCGAGGCTTCGAAGCTCTTCACGGTTTCCGGATCCACGGCATAGGGGATCTTGTCCCTGGAGTCCAGGATCTCCAGGTCCTCCAGGCTGTGCAGACACACCTCGGGGTAGCTGGGGGTGGCCTTGGGCCCCGGGCCCCGCTCACCAGCGATGAGCTCGTCAGGGTCGATGAACAGGGCCTTGTTCTCCAGGATGTACTGAAAACACATGGACCGCTGCACAGGGACCGATTCCTTCTGGGCGATCCCGGTCTCATAGAACCGGGTCACGAGCTGAGCCCTTTCCCCGGAGAGCGTGGTCCGGGCCGTGACGCTCTTTTGTCTGAGTCGTCGAATTCTCTCGTTCATGAAGGGTTTCCCCACGTGGTTGTCAGTCCGTTGCCACGCATACGGGCTGCTATGGCCTCCATCTGTTCCCCCGAGGGGGGTGCAAGCCCCTGGAGACGATAGC
>CAZNIP010000075.1:8846-14853 GCA_964573115.1 uncultured Desulfohalobiaceae bacterium
TCTGAGCAGGCCCTGGCCAGCTCCAGGGCAAACCCGGGCTGCATCAGGGGCTCGCCACCGGAAAGGGTCACCCCGCCCCCTGATTCCTCATAGAAGATGCGGTCCTTGTCCACCTCCCTGAGGAGTTCGTCCACGGCAGCCTCCCACCCGATGCGCTCTTCCCGGACAGGCTGAGCGGGTCCAGCCTCAGCCGACCGCGTCCAGGCGGTTTCGATGCCCGGAGAGATGGACTCCGGGTTGTGGCACCACCAGCAGCTCAGGGGGCAGCCTTTGAAAAAGATCGTGGTCCTGATCCCCGGGCCGTCGTGGAGGGAGTACTTCTGGATTTTGAACACGCAGCCGGAGGTCAGGCAGGCTTCATTGGAATCCATGTGTGAAGAGGCGTGAGATGAAAACATATAATAAGGAATAATTATCGTTCTTTCTTTGGGGTGTCAAACACTCTGTCCGAGCGCTGGCCTGGTTTTTCCCCACAGAGGACAATGGGGTCGACGAAAGAGCTTCAAGAATTTTACCGCCCGCTCCCGCTGGTCGCTCAAGACGCGAAGGACGCCAAGGGAAGAGCTTCTCTGCGGGGTGGACCGCCGAGAGAGCACTTTGTCTCATCCCTGGCGGGATGACGGGAAACCGGTGTCTCCACCCGCCGCTCAGGCCCGGCCAGAGCCCTTTCCCCGGCGTCCAACCCCCCGGGGAAAATCTCTCTTCTTGGCGATCACCCTTGCCGCTCTTGGCGGCCTTGGCGGTTCAAAACTCTTTTCCTGCTGAGTTAAGTGTGTCTCGGCCCGCCCAGAGGACGGGCTGACTACTCCCCAAGGTAGGCCTTTCTGATCTCCTCGTTGTCCAGAAGGGTCTCGGCAGGGCCCTGGAACTGATTTTGACCCAGGGCCAGGACGTAGCCCTGATGGGAAAACTGGAGCGAACGCTTGGCATCCTGCTCGATGATGGCGATCCCGATTCCCTGGGCATGGATGTCCTGGATCTGTCTGAAGACCGACTCTGTGGTCTGAGGGTCCAGACCGGCCGAGGGCTCATCGAGCATGATCAGCTTGGGTTCGGTGATCAGGGCCATGGCCATGCCCAGCATCTGCCTCTGTCCCCCGCTGAGGACCCAGGCCCGGGCCTTGATCTTGTCCCTGAGGATGGGGAAAGTGGCAAAGGCATAGTCCATCCCCTTTCTCAGGGCGGCCTTGTTCTTGGAAAAGCCGGCCATCTCCATGTTCTCCTCGATGGTCAGCGAGGGAAAGACATTGTTCAGCTGGGGCACGTAGGCCATGCCCAGCTCCACCTTTTCGTTGGGCTTGAGCGTGCTCACATCCCGGTCCTGGAAAAAGACCTGGCCGGACATGGGCTTGAGATAGCCCATGATGGTCTTGAACAGGGTCGATTTGCCGCAACCGTTGGGGCCGATGATGGTCACGATCTGGTCCTGCTCCACAACCATGGAGACCCCGTGGAGGATCTTGGTGTTGCCATAGCCGGAGACCACGCTGTGCACTTCAAGTAAGGACATACCCCTCGTCATCCCGCGTTGTTCATTGATGGGTCCTGCTCTTCCCTGGTCGTCGTCAGATAGGCCTCGAGCACTTTTTCGTCTCTCTGGATCTCTTCAGGTCTGCCCTCGGCCAGCTTCTCGCCGAAGTTGAGGACGATGACCGTGTCGCAGATCCCGCTGATGACCTTCATGGAATGCTCGATGATCAGAAACGAGGTCTGCTGTTCCTGGTTCATGACCCTGATGGCCTCCATGAGCTCCAGGGTCAGGGTCGGGTTGACCCCGGCCGTGGGTTCGTCCAGGAGGATGAGTTCGGCCTCCTGCATGAAGGCCCGACCAAGGGAGAGCAGCTTCTTCTGTCCTCCGGAGAGGTTAACGGCGTATTCGTTCTGCAGCTCGGACAGCCGCAGCAGCTTCAAGAACTCTCGAGCCTTGGCCATGTTCCTCTGTTCGGACCGGGCCACAGCTCCGCGCTTCAGGAATGCGGCCGACGGGGACTGGCCCTCCTGATCCCGGGCGGCCAGGAGCATGTTTTCCATGACCGTCAGCCGTTCCGGGGCCCGGCTGACCTGAAAGGTCCGGCAGATGCCCTGCCTGGCGATCTGGTCCGAGGCCAGCCCCTTGATGGACGAGCCCTTGAAGGCGATCTCCCCGGAGTCCATGGGGTAGAAGCCGGAGATGATGTTGAAGAGCGTGGACTTGCCTGACCCGTTGGGGCCGATGAGCCCGACGATGGAGCCATGCTCGACGTCAATGGAGACGTTGTCCAGGGCCTTGAGGGAGCCGAATCGCTTGACCACGTTGCGCACTTGGAGCATAGGGCTCTACTCCGGTGTCAGCCCGGCTGCCAGCCGGCCTGACAGGTCGATGGTTGAGGGTTGAAGGTTGAGGACAGAAAAGATTCCCGAATTGTCAAGATACCTTTCGACCCGACCAGTTTGATCAAGGGAGAAACTCCCCCTCTGAACTGCTCCCCTTGCTGCTCCCCTTTACCAAGGGGAGCTGTCCGAAGGACTGAGGGGTAGGGGGAGCTGCCCGCAGGGCTGAGGGGGTCTTCCTCATGACGTTTCATCCGAGCCCGGCCTTCGGCAAAGCTGAACAACACGTCGCTGAGCTGTGCACATCCAACCCGCCAACCTCTGTTCACTCCTGGGGGTCGACAATGGTCTTCTTCTCCTTGAGCAGCCCTTCGGACCGGAACAGGAGAAAGGCCACGATGAGCGACCCGATGATGGCCATGCGCAGGGCGGCCATGAAGTCCGAACCCAGGGGAAGGTAACCGCCGACAAAGCGCGTGGAGACATTGAAGATCTGGATGATCACCGCCCCCAGGATGGCCCCGAGGTGATTGCCTCGCCCGCCGACAATGATCATGGCCCACATGAGAAAGGTCTCGATGGGCCGGAAGTTCTCCGGGGAGATGAAGGTGATGTAGTGGGCAAACAGCGCTCCGCCGAGCCCTCCGACCATTCCGGCCACGAACATGGCCTGGAGCTTGATCTTGCGGGTGTTCTTGCCCAGGCTGAGGCACAGCTCCTCATCATCGCGGACGGCTCGCAGATTGCGCCCGAATGGGGACCGGGTCAGCAGGTTCAGGAAGAGATAGGCCAGGAAGAGGCAGACCAGGGCGAAGACGAGGTAGAAGACCGGGTAGGTGTCCAGGGAGAACAGGCCGCTCAAAGGCTGGGGGATGTTCATGACCCCGAAGGGCCCCTCGGTCAGCCACTGCTCGTTGAGGACGAAGAGGCGGAAGGCCTCGGCCCCGGCCAGGGTGGCGATGGCCCAGTAATCGGCCTTGAGGGACTTGGTCGGGATGCTGATCAGAAAGCCCACGACCCCGCTCAGGGCCATGCCGGCTGCCATGCCGACGACCAGCGGGGCTCCGGCCTTGACCGTCAGCAGGGCCGAGGTGTAGGAGCCGACGCAGAAGAAGATGACCTGCCCGAAGTTGATCAGCCCCCCGTAGCCGACCTGGAAGTTCAGGCTGAGGGCAAACAGGCCGTAGATGGAGATCATGGTCAGCAGGTAGACCAGGAAGTTGAGCAGGGGCATGGGTCACTTCCTCCCTAAAATCCCGGTTGGCCTGAACAGGAGCATGATGATCAGGATGATGAAGCTCACAGCCGGCTTGTAGCCGGTGGCGACCTGGATGGGGTCGAAATCGAAGATCCCGCCGAGATTGAGCAGGACGCTCAGGTCCAGGGTGAGGATGATGTTTTCGGACAGGGCCAGGGTCAGGGCCCCGAGCATGGCCCCGTAGGGATTGCCGATCCCTCCGAGGATGGCCGCGCAGAACACGGGGATGAGGATGTCAAAGCCCAGTCGGGGGTAGAGGACATGCTCCATGGCGATCATGGTCCCGCCGATGACCCCGTAGGCACAGGCCAGGAACCACATGAAGCGGATCATGCGCTCCGAGTCGATGGCGCAGGCGCTGGCCAGCTCGCTGTTGTCCGAGATGGCCCGCAGGGCCTTGCCGAACTTGGTCTTGTGCAGCAGGAGGTGAAAGGCGAACATCGAGGCCAGGCCGACCACGACGATGGACAGCTGAATGGGGGTGACCTTGGCCCCCAGGATGTCCATGGGCCTGAAGACCGGCAGGTCGTAGGTCCGGGTCCCGCTGGACCAGATCATGCGGATGACGTTGCGCAGGGCCAGGGCTATGCCCATGGAGGCGATCATCAGGGTGAACGGCTTGACCCCCTTGGAGCGCAGCGGCCTGAACACGGTCTGCTCCAGACCGATGCCCACAAGGCCGGTGATCAGGGCCGCAACCCCCACGGCCAGGAACAGGTTCAGGCCGAGGAGCTGATTGCAGACCCAGGCCAGGAAGGCCCCCAGGATGGCATAGTCGCCATGGGCAAAATTGGCGAACTTGAGAATGTCAAAGACCATGGTCAGCCCGATGGCCAGAAGACTGAGCTCAGAGGCCCGGATGAGGCTGTTCGCCAGGATTTGGGCGATGTCCATAGATCTCCCCGGTGCTCACAGACGGTTGAACGTGGCGTCCCCCTTTTCGGGACGGCTGCAGGTCATGCCAGTATGAAGCTTCTTCCCTGATCAGGCTGGCCGAGTGGAGTGTCGTCAGGTGAAGAGTCGAACATTTTTTCTTCCATCAACCTTCAACCCACAACCATCGACCTGTCAGGCCGGCCAGCGGCAAAACTGAAAAGAGAGACGGATAAAGGTCAGCCCCGCCAGGGGCATCAGGGGGTTCCAGCTCTTTGGCGGGGCTGCATGGAGACTTGAGTGCAGGTCGCCGGGAACATGAGGCTGTCCATCAGGCGTTCCCGGTCAAAGCTCAGTAGTCAGCGACCTTCCCGTCCTGGATGACCACCTTCCTGAACGCGGCATAGGCCTGCATGCCGTCGTCGTCGAACCGCTTGTCGCCGCCGTAGGACATGCCCCGGTACCAGTCGTCGATCTCGAACAGGGCGTCCCGGATTTTCTCTGACTCGAAGGAGTTGGCAAAGTTGATGGCCATGGCCAGCATCCGGACCGCATCGTAGTATTGGGCTGAATAGGCCGTGATCGGTTCATGCCCGGTCCTGGCCTGGAATTTTTCATCGAACAGGGCCTTGGGCTGCAGGGGGTCCAGGCCCTTGATCCCCTGGACGACCTCGGGAATTTCCTTCATGGCGCTGGCAAAGCTCGTGGTCACCTCAGCCACGTACCAGGGCTGCTTGTCGACATCCAGAAGCCCCATCTCGTAAGCCTGCTTGGACATCATCTGCCCTTCCTTGGCGTACCAGCTGCCCACAACGACCTCCGGATCCTTGGAGTAGAGCCGTTGCAGCTCGGCCTTGTAGTCCACCTTGTTCAGCTCGTACATGACCGTGGTCACGATCTCTTTTCCCAGCCTTTCCAGGTTTTCTCTGGTGGCTTCCATGAGCTTCTTGCCAAAGGCGTTGTTCATGAAAACCAGTCCGACCTTGTCCTTGTCCGTGTCTTCATCCAGGAACTCGGCAATGGCCTTGCCCTTGAAGGTGTCCACCACGGTCACGCTCATGCAGAAGGACCCCACGTCCCTGAAGAGCGGCGAAGTGGGGACACCCAGGAGATAGAGCACGCCCTGGCTCTGGGCGTACTTGGCGATGGGCAGGGAGACCCCGCTGGAGAATCCACCGGTGAGCACAGGGACCTTGTCCACCTGGAGGAGCTTTCTGGCCGCATCCATGCCCGGGGCCGGTCTGACCTCGGTGTCCTCGATGATCAGCTCCAGGGGATGGCCGAGGACGCCGCCGGCTCTATTGGCCTCCTCCACCGCCATCTCCGCTCCGGTGATCATGTCCTCGCCCATGATGGCCTGGGTCCCGGTGATCGGAGCCAGGAGACCGATCTTGAAGGGTTTGCCCTGGGGTTCGGCCAGGAGCTGGGGAATGGCAAGACTCATGCACACACAGGTCAAGACCAGAATCTTCCACACACGATTGAACATGTCGTCCTCCTTCTTCGGGTTCAAAGGCCTGAACAATCTCAACAGGGCCGCACAACGACTGGCATCACCTCCTTGTG
>CAZNIP010000076.1:0-14807 GCA_964573115.1 uncultured Desulfohalobiaceae bacterium
TTAACACAACTGTAACAAACGGAGTGTAAAGCTTCTTCCAGCGACACACGGACACTCATCTGGAGGAAGCCCCGAATGCAGCACTATATCCATCACGTTCCCGGCAGAGTTCGGATGAAGAACCCCCAGTTCAAGAACAATCCAGCTTTGCTTCGCGAGGTCCAAAACTGTTTCCAGGGCACAGAGGGCATTTCAGGGATCGAGACCAACGATCTGACCGGCAGCGTTGTCATCCGCTACAATCCGGATGTTCTGCCCGAAAGACACATGGTTGAGATGCTCCATGAATGCACCTTCATCGATCATTCCAGGGCAGTCAATCTGGACCACCACATGAAGAACGCCTTCAACCAGGCCGGGAAATACGTCGGCAAGGTCGGCTTGAGCCTCTTCATGGACAGGGCCCTTTCAGGGACCGGCCTCTCCTTCATCACCGCCCTTCTGTAACTGAGCCCGCCCAGGAGGCCAGGACTCTGCCCGGTCAGGGTCCTGGCCTCTTTTTTTGCCAGCCGATCATCCTGGACCACCAGATCGATGGACGTGTCACTTCAAAGCCCCGCACCATTTGAAGCCGAAGAATAGCGGTCTGGCCTTTGCCAAAAGTTGAGTCTCATACGATGAAGAAACCCTAGAACTGTCACAGCAAAGACAACGTCTTATCACTGATCAAACAGGCCGAGCTGGGTGTCATCACGTGAAGAGTCGTACATTCCTTCTTCCATCCACCATCCTCCTTCCACCTTCAACCCTTGACCTCTCAGCCCTGCCAGCGGCAAAACTGACACCAGAAGGGCCCGCCAGACTCGAAACAGCAAAGACTTGCCACTTTCTTCCATTGAGTGTCACAATGGTGTTCCATCAACCAGAGTTCATGCCCATCGCGCCACAGGACGAGATGTGAGATCCAGCAATCCTGGCCAGAGGAGGGAAGCATGAACACCCAACCAGCCACATCCCTGTGCACCCGGGCGCATGCCATTCCCGGCCGGATCAGGTTCAAGTCCAGCCGCCCCATTGCACAAGACCATACGCATCGAATTGAGGCCAGACTGAGGTCTCTGGACCATGTCGCCTCAGTTGACGCCCGTTCCAGAACGGCGAGCATCATCGTTGTCTACGACCCTGAACAGCTCTCTGAGGCAGAGCTCCAGTGGCGAGTCGAAGCCCTGCTGCAATCCCTGCACTCTGCCGCCTGGCAGGACGAGCGGAACGGGGCTCCTGAACCGGCAGCCAGCCGCGAATCGAAGAGGCTCCTGACCCTCGGCCTGACCGCCCTGGGCCTGTCATCCGTGCTCGTCTACAGTGCCTGGAGCCGGCTTATCCGCCGTCGCCCCCTGCCCCAGAATTTTTTCAGCCTGACAGGGCTGGTCACCCTGACGGCGTCGGTTCCCCTCTTCCACCGGGCCTGGAAGGAATGGAAAGCCGGCAGGCGCATGGGCCTTTTCCCTTTTCTCGGCCTCTCCACCCTCATCGCGCTCATGGTCGGGGCCTCCTCCACAGCCATGAACATCGTCTGGACCCTGAGCCTGGGCATGTTCCTCGAGGAGCTGGCCATGGAAAAAGCCAGACGCGACGTCCGAAAAATGGTCGAAACCGCTCCTGAAACCGCCCAGGTCCTCGTCAAGGGGATCGCTGTCGAGCGCCGTATTGTGGACATTGCAATCGGGGAGACGGTCGTCGTCCACTCTGGATGGATCATCCCGGTGGACGGTCTCGTCATCGGGGGGCAGGCCTTGGTCGACGAATCCAAGATCACAGGCCACCAGTACCCCTGCCTGCGAAGCAAGGGAGACTGGGTCTTTGGGGGTACGAGGGTCCAGGAGGGTTCGGTCCAGGTCAAGGTCAGGAAGTCCGGTCGTCAGACCTACCTGAACAAGGTCCTGGACCTGGTGGAAGAAGCCCTGGACTCCCGTTCCGAAGTGGAACGCAAAGCGGACATGCTGGCCGGCCGAATGGTCAGGATCGGAACGGTGTCGACCCTGGGCACGTTCATCGTCACCAGGAATGTGGCCAGCACGGTCTCAGTTCTCCTGGTCATGTCCTGCCCCTGCGCCACCATTCTGGCTGCATCAACAGCCTTGACCGCCTCCATCGCCTCGGCAGCCGGAAAGAACATCCTCATCAAGAGCGGAGCCGCCCTGGAGGCCATGGACGCTGTTGACAGCATCTGCTTTGACAAGACCGGGACATTGACCCAGCAGCTTCCGGAAATCGTGGAGATACGCCCCAGAAGCCCCTGGATCAGCGAGGAGCGAATCCTGGAGCTGATCTCCGGGGCTGAAGTCGCCAGTCAGCATCCCATCGCCAGGTCCCTGGTCCAGGCGGCCCGCCACAAGCAGCTCCAGCCGGCCGAGATGTCTCAGGCCGAAGTGATCCTTGGCCGCGGCGTGCGATCGGTCTTCCAGGAGGAGGAGATCATGGTGGGCAGTGGTCCTTTTCTTCAGGACAGCGACATCGACCTCTCCTATTTCACAAACGCTGCGGCCGGACACATCGACCGCGGCCGAACTCCGGTCTACCTGGCCAAAGGGGGAAAGG
Organism: uncultured Desulfohalobiaceae bacterium; assembly: GCA_964573115.1. Classification (GTDB taxonomy): domain Bacteria; phylum Desulfobacterota; class Desulfovibrionia; order Desulfovibrionales; family Desulfothermaceae; genus CAYOID01. Next base: position 2,539 of record CAZNIP010000076.1, read on the forward strand.
TCCAGGGCATGGTCGTCCTGGAGACCGTTCCCCATCCGGAAACCGGCGAGGTCCTGGGACAGCTCAGGGACAGCGGGATCTCCAGGATCAGTCTTGTCAGCGGCGACGAACAGCTGGCTGTCCAGGCCATCTGCACCTCGCTCCGGTTTGACGACTGTCTGGGAGGTCTCCGGCCTGAGCAGAAGAACGAGTACATCTGGCAGCTGCAGGACCAGGGCTATCACGTGGGCATGATCGGCGACGGGGTCAACGATGCCCTGGCCCTGTCCCATGCCGACCTGGGAATGGCCATTGGGGCCGGGGGCTCGGATGCCGCCCTGGAGGCGGCCGACATCGTGCTCATGGGGACCGATCTCAGGGACATTGCGGCCTTGCGCAGGCTGAGCCGCTCAACCATGCGGGTCATCGATCAGAACTTCTGGATCGGGGCGGGATCGGACTACGCAGGATTGGGAATGGCCTTCATGGGAGTGCTCACGCCTTTTCTGGGCGGTCTCATCCATGTCGGGCACACCTTGGCCATCCTCGTCAATTCCAGCCGGCTCCTGGGTTGGCGCAGGGGAGCACCTCCGCATGGGTGACAGACACGACCCCCGTATGCACACGGCCGAGCACCTGCTCAATCAGGCCATGGTCAGAACGCTCGAATGCGGTCGCTGTTTCAGCGCACATTTGAACCGGAAAAAATCCAAGTGCGACTATCACCTGACCCGGGACATCACCGAGAATGAAAAAGCGGCCATCGAGGGGCTGGTCAATCAGGCCATCGCCTCCGATCTCGAGGTCGCCGAGGAATACTGGGCTCGCAGCGAGGCCTTGAACGAGTTCGACCTGACCCGTCTGCCGGAGGAATCAGGTGACACGGTGCGGATCGTGCGCATCGGCAACTTTGATGTGTGCCCCTGCATCGGGCCTCATGTCCGCACGACGGGCGAGCTGGGGTCATTCACCATCACCACCCGGGACTTTGCGGACGGCGTGCTGCGTTTGCGCTTCAAGCTCGATGCCGGCCCCAGGGACGGATGACTCTCTCGCGGAGGATCGATCGCTTCGCTGAAAATGCGCTCTTCAGCTCGCTTTCGCCGCCGCTGGCGGCGTGGACGACCAGAAGGCCGTCCAGAGTGTCGCGTCTCTGGTCCACTCATGGGTAGATGCTTGATTCGCGGACACGACGCAAGAACATGTCAAACCGACAGGAAGCCGACGCCGGCGCCTTACGTCGCTTCCCTCTGCCTGGACCTGTGGATGGCCTTCAGGTTTGACAGGGCCTCCTTGACCCGGACACCCTGGTCCAGCAGCTGCTGAAAGCACGCCTCAGCCTCCTGGTGCTTGCCGAGACGAAAGAGGCAGACTCCCAGGTTGAGCAGCGCATCTTCCATCACCACCCGGGGCTCGAAACTGACAAAACGGTCAAAGCTCTCTTCCTGTCCGAGGCGGATGAGATTTTGCAGCAGTCTTTCAGCCTCGAAGAACTCGCCCAGGACCAGGGCTTCCCGGGCCAGGATCCATTGCAGCGATGCCGCCCTGGGGAACCAGGCCTTGACCATGGCCTTGACCATGGCATGAGTCAGGTTGCCGGGAAGATCGTGCTCCCGCAGCTGGAGCAGGTATTCCAGGAGAGTGGCCACCTCGGCCGGCGGAACCCGGCCCTCTTCCCAGAAGCTGAGCGTCTTCCGGGCGGCTTCGGCCAGATAATGCGGGGCTCCTGGATCACCCAGGGCCAAACGGGTCCGCCCGCATTCGATGAGGTAGGGAAGCTGCCCCGGTCGCTCGCGAAGCTCCAGTTCGAGCAGCCTCAGTTTCTGCTGGAGCCCGTTCCGGGTCGCGTCACTCTCGGCTCCAAAGTGCCGCAGGGTGATTGAGGAGGGCAAAATGGACAGGTTCTCGTTCCTTCCGATCTCTTGGACCGGGGGGTCGAAACGAGGAGAGCACCGTCCCAGGTAGCGGAGATCGTCGCGATTTCTGAACAGCCGCAGCTGCCACATCTGGGTGAACCGTTCAGAGCAGTCCTCGTTCGCCACGTCCTGACAGGAGACATAGTAGGCCAGGGCATCCGGATTTGTGAGCAGACGCTTGAGCTGGCTTCCCTGTTCCGGCAAGAGGACTTCATCGGCGTCAAGCCAGAGAATCCAGTCTCCTCTGGCCTGGGCCAGACAGTGATTTCTGGCCGCAGCGCAGTCCTCGCACCAGGGGAAACCGCTCACGCGGGCCTTGAAACGGCTGGCAAGGGTCTGGACCCGATGCGACAAACCCGTGTCGGTCAGAACGATCTCGTCTGCGGTCTCCCTCACCGAGTCAAGGGAGCGGGCAAGATTCGTGTCCGCATGTCCTGAAAGCAGGCAGACGCTCAAGTTCATGGTGCTTCACAACTCCGATTCATGCTTGTTTTCCGGTCGGGATGAGTTCATGGGACCACAGGAATGGTTCAAAAATCTGCCCCTGTCTTCGGGACACATGAGCCGTGGTCGGACAGACGCATCCCTGTTAACCTGTTTTCAAAGCGAAGACACGTTTCATCCTCAAAAGGTAGGAATCAGGGGGAGAGGTTGCCCATGAGAGAGGAAAACGGGGAGAAAGCCTTCACAGGGCTTGCTTTTTCTGTTGAGGCATGTATGACTCAAAATGCGTCAGAAATGACACCTGGGAACGACCTGCAAAGCTCAGGGTGGGAACGGTCCGGATGATCAACTTCGCTGACTTCAGCATCAGACACAAGCTTCTCCTGGTATACTCCCTGCTTTTTCTCCTGGCCTTCAGCCTTGCCGGGGGGATCATCTACGTCTTTGTCAAGAATCAGATTCGATCCTCCATTGAAACCGAGCTGCAAAGCTCATCCCAGACCCTGCTGAGCATGGTCAGCAACTCCGCCGACGTGTCCATCAAGCATCACTTGCGGGCTGTGGCCGAGAAAAACCGGGAGATCGCCGCTCATTTCCACCAGCTGTCCAGGCAGGGTGTGCTGGGGGAAGCTGAAGCCAAAGAGAGGGCGAAACAGGTCTTCAAGGCCCAGACCATCGGCACGACCGGCTATGTCTATTGTCTCGACAGCGCTGGAACGATCGTCATGCACCCTCACCAGGCCCTCCTGGGGGCTGATCTGTCCTCCCATGCCTTCATCCGGAAGCAGCTCGAACGGAGGCACGGGTATCTGGAGTACAGCTGGAAGAACCCAGGAGAAACCGCCTTCCGGGCCAAGGCCCTGTACATGACGGCCTTCGAACCCTGGGACTGGATCATCTCCGCATCCTCGTACCGGGAAGAGTTCAATGAGCTCGTGAACGTCCAGGATCTCAAGGAGAGCATTCTCTCCCTGCACTTCGGGAAAAGCGGCTACTCCTTTGTCCTGGACTCCAAAGGGAAGCTGATCATCCATCCGGCCCTGGAAGGTGAAAACATTCTCGAGATCATGACCCCGGCCAACAGGGGAAAGCTCGAGAGACTGGTCCATGAAGAGAGCGGCACGATCATCTATCCCTGGCGCAACCCCGGGGAAGAGACCCTACGCCAGAAGATGGTCAACTTCCACGCCATACCGGAATTCGACTGGGTTGTGGCCTCGTCCATCTACCTCGATGAGTTCACGACGCCCCTGAGCACTGTGGGGCAGATCATTGCCGCCACCATGGCCATTGTCCTCGTGCTCGTCATTCCCATCACCTCGACCATCAGCTCGAGCATCACCAACCCCCTCCAGGAACTCATGTCTCAATTTCACAAAGGGGCCCAGGGGGATCATTCCGTGCGCATGAGACCGAAATCGAGGGATGAGGTGGGCATGCTCAGCAGGTATTTCAACACCTTCATGGACCACCTCCAGGTTTCCCGACGCCATCTGGAAGCAGAAATCACGGACCGGAAGCTTGCCGAAGAGTCCATCCGCAAGAGTGAAGTCAAGTACCGGGAACTCGTCCAGAACGCCAACAGCATCATTCTCCGGGTGGACATGCAGGGTCGAATCACCTTTTTCAACGAGTTCGCCCAGAGTCTCTTCGGCTATCGGGAAGACGAAATCCTTGGCCGGACCAGCCTCGGGACCATCATGCCCGAAACCGATTCCAGAGGGCAGAGATCCCGGGACATCTTGGAGCTGGTGGCCGGCGAGCCTGAGAGATACCAGTACTGCGAGACAGAAAACATGCGCCGCAACGGTGAGCGCCTGCGGGTGGCCTGGACCAACAAGGCGGTCCGGAATGCCGGGGGGCAGATCGTCGAAGTCCTGTGCATCGGCCACGACATCACCGAGTCCAGACTGAAGGAGCAGGAGATGGCCCAGATGCGGCTGTATCTCAAGCACATCGTCGACGCCATGCCCTCGCTCCTGGTCAGTGTGGACCATGAGGAGCGAATCACCCAGTGGAATCGAGAGGCGACCCGCTTGACCGGAATCGAGCCTGATCAGGCCCAGGGACAGCTCCTGACCCAGACGCTGCCCCAGCTCCAGTCCTATCTCGACCTCCTGCAGCAAGCCCTGGAAGAGGACCGGACCATCGTGAAGCAAAGGGTCAGGTTCGCCTTTCAGGACGGCGAACACTTCATGGACGTCATGATCTATCCCATTGTCTTTGAAAACACGGGTGGGGGCGTGATCCGACTCGATGACGTCACGTCGAGGATGCGCATGGAGGAGGTCATGGTCCAGACGGAAAAGATGATGTCCGTGGGCGGACTGGCTGCCGGCATGGCCCATGAAATCAACAACCCCCTGGGGGGCATCCTGCAGAATGTGCAGAACATCTTTCGAAGGCTCTCAGACGCCCTGCCGGGGAATCGATCCACGGCCGAAACCCTGGACTTGGATTTTGAGTCCCTGACGGCGTATCTCGAGCAGAGGAACATTTTTCACCTCTTGAACAGGATCAAGGACTCAGGCGAGCGGGCGTCCACAATCGTGAACAACATGCTCACCTTCAGCCGGAACAGTCAGTCCCGGAAGCAGCCAGTCAACCTTGCCGGTCTGATCAACAAGACCATCGAGCTCGCTGCCCACGATTACGACCTGAAAAAGCGGTACGACTTCCGAAACATCCAGATCGTGCGCCGCTTTGACGATGATCTGCCCCACGTCCCCTGCGTGGCCACGGAAATGGAACAGGTCGTGCTCAACCTGCTCCGCAACGCGGCCCAGGCCCTGGCCGAAGGAAAGCTCGGCGGGTCCCGGTCCCAGATCGTGCTTCGCCTCTCTCAGCAGGACCACTGGGCAGTGATCGAGGTCGAGGACAACGGCCCAGGAATGGACGAGTCCACCAGAAAGAGGGTTTTCGAACCTTTTTTTACCACCAAAGAGATTGGCCTGGGGACAGGTCTGGGCCTGTCAGTGGCCTATTTCATCGTCACCAACAATCACAACGGAAGCATTCGAGTGGAATCCGAACCCGGGTCAGGCACGAGGTTCATCATTTCAGTCCCGATGGCCCGCTATGAATTTGTGGGCCTGTGAGTGAGAAGGGTTGGTCCCACAGGAGAAGAGGCTTGAGCAACGACCAGGACAGCCAGACAAGACTGCTCATCATCGACGACGATGCCGTGGTTCGGGAGAGCGTCGCTGTGTACCTCGAAGACAGCGGTTTTGAGGTCCAGGAAGCCGCAGACGGATTCACCGGACTGGACATGGTTCGCCAGAGCCCGCCCGACCTCCTGCTCCTCGACCTGCGGATGCCCGGTTTGGACGGACTGGAGGTCCTGACCGAAACGACCCGGGACGTCAAGGACATGCCGGTCATCGTCATCACCGGGGTGGGGGTCCTCCAGGATGCGGTCACCGCCATTCGTCACGGTGCTTTTGATTTCATCACCAAGCCCATCGCAGATATGGCCGTGCTCGAGCATTCCATCTGCAACGCCCTCGAGCAGGTGCGTTTGAAACACGAAAATGAGACCTACCGCGGCCATCTCGAGCAGGAGGTGTCCAGGCAGACCAAGGCCCTGCAAGAGAGGAGCGCCGAGCTGGAGCAGGCCAATGCCCAGCTGAGCGAGGAGGTCCTTCAGCGCCGGCATTCTGAGGATGCCCATCGACGCAGCGAGGAGCAGCTGCGGGAGATCATCAACTTCTTTGAAGGCTTTATCTTCACCTGCGACACTGAAGGCCAGGTCCTGTTCATGAACGAGAAGCTGAGAAAGCACTGCGGTGCTGGAGCAGGGCCGCGCCGCTGCCACGGAGTGATCTGCGGACAGGAACAGACCTGCACATGGTGTCGGCGTAGCGGCGTTTTTCAGGGTCGCACCGTGCGGACGGAGTTCTTCAACCCCAAAGACCAGCGGTGGTTCCATGTCATCCACTCGCCGATCTGGGACAGTCAGTCCAGGGTGATCAAGAGTCAGACCATCATGATCGACATCACGGAACGCAAGCAGGCGGAGGACAGCCTGAAACAGAGCGAGGCCAAATGGCGAGAGCAGAGCAGGCGACTGCAGTCCTGCATGCGCGGGTCAAACCGGTTCATGGACATTGTCGGCAAGAGCGAAGCCATGCACAAGGTCTACGAAGCCATGCTCAAAGCGGCCAACTCCAGCGCGCACGTGATCATCTACGGTGAATCCGGAACCGGCAAGGAAATGGTGGCCAAAACGATCCACAAGCTCAGCGACCGCGGGGAAAAGCAGTTTGTGACCGTGAACTGCGGGGCTCTGCCGGAGAACCTGGTTGAAAGCGAATTCTTTGGATACGTGAAAGGGGCATTCACAGGTGCCGTGACGGACAAGCAGGGCTACCTCAGCGCTGCTGATGGCGGAACGCTCTTCATGGACGAAGTGGGAGAGCTGAACCTGAACATGCAGGTCAAGCTGTTGCGGGCCATCGAGGGCCAGGGCTACACCCCTCTGGGCAGCCGTGAAGCCAGGCAGACCGACCTGCGCATCATTGCCGCCACGAACAGGGATTTGACCCAGCTCCTGCAGTCTGGACAGATGCGAAAGGACTTCTTTTACCGGATTCACGTCATCCCGATCACCCTTCCCCCGCTGCGCGACCGCTCTGAAGACATTCCCCTCCTGGTCCATCATTTCCTGCAGCGCACCAGCGGGGGCTCCAGGCCGGCAGCACTGTCCCCTGCCGTCCTGCAGACCATGATGAAGCACGACTGGCCTGGAAATGTCCGCGAGCTGCAGAACACCATCCATCGCTACCTGGCCCTGGAGCAGATCGACTTTCTGGAAACGGAAGCCGATCCCCCCTCTCCTGACCGGCATGGTTCACTCCAGGGCGACCCTCAAACCTCGAAACTCCAGGAGGTTCTCAACGACCGGGAAAGGGCCCATATCGAGGAGGTCCTGAAGCAGACCCGGTGGCATCGATCCAGAGCGGCAGAAGTCCTGGGCATCGATCGCAGGACCCTGTTTCGGAAGATGAAGACTCATGGACTGTGCTGACACAAAGTGAGACATTGCTGTCCCAACAGACCGATTCCCCTGTCCTGCCTGGCCTGACGAAACCCAGTGCCTCACTCTACAGGAGACCGCCAGCCCCGCCCTGGAGGCCCGGCAGCCTCTTTGTACTTCCAAGATCCTCATTTTATTTCCTTTCAGCCACGGCTGACTGATGTCTTTCGCCGCCATGGTCCTCCTCTGTGCGCATCGATGCTGTGACAGACCTGTCCCAGCCCCGCTTTCCGGAATGAGTCAACAACTCATGGAAATACCTGGCTTATGACAGGGCATGGCGCTGGAACAGTCCTTGCTTCCTGCAGGCATCAGCGGTCCTGTAGAGTGCGGGGCGTGAACAGTTGTCGATGCAGAAAAACACGTCAAGGAGGACAGACGATGTCAAACGCGTATGACCGGGAATATCAGCGCTCGATTGAAGATCCGGAAGGATTCTGGGGTGAAAAGGCGGAAGACTGTCACTGGTTCAAGCGCTGGGACAAGGTCCTGGATGACTCCAACAAGCCATTCTACCGCTGGTTCAAGGGTGCCGAGGTCAACACCTGCTACAATGCCCTGGATCTGCATGTGGACAGCGGCCGTGGCGATCAGCCCGCCCTGATCCATGACAGTCCGGTCACCGACTCCATCACCACCTTCACCTACAGGGAGCTGCGAGACCTGACGGCCACATTCGCCGGGGCCCTGGCCGACCAGGGCGTGGGCAAGGGCGATCGGGTCATCATCTACATGCCGATGATTCCCGAGGCGGCCATGGCCATGCTGGCCTGCGCCAGGCTCGGGGCCATCCATTCCGTGGTCTTTGGCGGTTTTGCCGCCAACGAGCTGGCCACGCGCATCGACGACGCCAAGCCCAAGGCCATTGTGTCCACCTCCTGCGGAATCGAAGGAAGCCGGATCATCGAGTACAAGCCTCTTCTGGACAAGGCCATCGACCTGTCCACCCACAAGCCGGACAGCTGCGTCATTTTCCAGAGGCCGATGCACACGGCCGAGCTGATTTCCGGTCGGGACCTGGACTGGGACGACGTCATGGCCGCGGCCTCCCCGCACGACTGCGTGCCGGTCAAGGCCACCGACCCCCTGTACATCCTGTACACCTCCGGGACCACAGGACAGCCCAAAGGGGTTGTCCGCGACAACGGCGGACACCTCGTGGCCCTGAAGTGGACCATGAATGCCATCTACAACGTGGACGCGGGTGACGTCTTCTGGGCCGCTTCGGACATCGGCTGGGTGGTTGGCCATTCCTACATCATCTACGCACCCCTGTTCAAAGGCTGCACGAGCATCATGTTCGAGGGCAAGCCTGTGGGCACCCCTGACGCCGGAGTTTTCTGGCGGGTCATCTCCCAGCACGGGGTCAAATCCATGTTCACGGCACCCACAGCCTTTCGGGCCATCAAGCAGCGCGACCCCCAGGCAGAGCTGCTCAAAAACCACGACCTGTCCAACTTCAACATCCTCTTCCTGGCCGGTGAACGCACCGACCCTGACACCCTGCACTGGGCCGAGAAGCACCTCCAGGTGCCGGTCATCGATCACTGGTGGCAGACCGAGACGGCCTGGGCCATTGCCGCCAACTGCATGGGCCTGCACCAGTTTCCGGTCAAAGCCGGTTCACCCACCAAACCAGCTCCGGGGTGGAACCTGCATGTCCTGGATCCAGACTCCAAGCCCCTGTCTCCAGGGGAAATCGGAACACTGGCCGTGAAGCTGCCCCTGCCCCCTGGGGCTTTGCCCACCCTGTGGCAGAACGACCAGGGCTTTGTCCAGAAATACCTCTCAGAGTTTCCTGGGTACTACACCACGGCCGATGCGGGGTTCATGGACGAGGACAACTATGTCTTTGTCATGTCCCGCACCGACGACATCATCAATGTGGCCGGACACCGCCTGTCCACTGGGGCCATGGAAGAGGTCCTGGCGGAACATCCGGATGTGGCCGAGTGCGCTGTGGTCGGGGTCGAAGACGATCTCAAGGGCCAGATCCCGGTTGGCTTTCTGGTCCTGAGCGCCGGTGTGGACAGGGATGAGTCAGAAATTGAAAAAGAGTGCATCGCTCTGGTCAGAGACCGGATCGGCCCGGTTGCCGCCTTCAAGCACGCCTCGGTGGTCACCCGGCTGCCCAAGACCAGATCGGGCAAGGTCCTGCGGGGCACGATCCAGAAGATTGCCGACAACAAAGAGTACAAGATCCCGGCCACCATCGACGATCCTGACATTCTGACCGAGATGGAGGAGAGCCTGGCCAAGATCGGCTACGGCAAGGTCAAGACATCGTGATCGATGATGCGGCTGCAGAAGCCCGGAAACTGCCGCTCGTGTCCTGTCTGATCGCGAAGAGTGCAGACAACGTTTCATCACTTTTTACTTGAGAATTCAGCTTTGTCCCTGTCAAAGCTGAATTCCACCTCAAGGAGGACCAACATGACCCAGGCAGCTTCGCCCAAAGGAAACCCGGCCGTGGTCGGTCTTGCGGGATTCGGCATCACGACCATGCTCCTGCAGTTCCACAACGTCGGCTGGTGCGATGTCGGACCGATCATCTCCATGGCCTTCATCTTCGGGGGCCTGACCCAGCTCATCGCCGGATATCTGGAGTTCAACGTGAACAACAACTTCGGCTTCAGCGCCTTCTGCTCCTATGGGGCATTCTGGATCGCCCTGGGCATCATCTTCATGCTCAACCACTTCAACATCTATCATTCCAGCACTACAGATGTGGGCTGGTTCCTGGTCAGCTGGACCCTGTACACCTTTATCATGTGGTTCCCGGCCATGCGCATTCACAGCGCCATGGCCATCACCTTCACCCTGCTGCTCATCGGCTTCATCCTGCTGGACATCGCTCATTTCGGGTATCCGCAGTTCACCGTGATCGCGGGGTACGAGCTCATGCTCTGCGCCGCTTCGGCCCTGTACATGATGGCCCATGTCATCTATGCTCAGGTCTTCGGCCGCGATGTGCTCCCAGTGGGCAAGCCCTGGATCAGTTAACGTGATCGTCTCCATCAACTCTTTTATCCAGATGAAGACGCTTCGACACGGGAGCGGCTTCATGACCAGGAGGTGCATCATGATTCGCTCTTTGACCCTGACAACCATCCTGCTGGCCCTGTGCATGGCTGTCCCAGCCATGGCCGACGAAACAGCGTCCAAGGAGGAATGCGTGATCGAGTGCCGCGAGGCTGCGGCCCTGATCAATTCCCAGGGGCTGGAAAAGGCGGTCGAACAGATCGGGGACCAGGACGGTCCTTTCGTCTGGAAAGACTCCTACGTCTTTCTGATGAACATGGACGGGAAAATGCTGGCTCACCCCTTCAAGCCCGAACTGACCAAAAAGGAGCACTGCCTGCTCATCACCGATCCCACAGGCAAGGCCCTGTTCGTGCATTTCGTCAACCTGGCCCGCAGCTCCGGCGAGGGCTGGGTGGAGTACATGTGGCCCAAGCCGGGCAAGGACACGCCAAGGAAAAAGATCACCTACATCTACCGGGTCCCGGGCACCGACCTCTTTGTCGGGGCCGGTGTCTATGTCGGCGGCATGATGTACTGATCACGCCGAAACACGAAGGGAAGCCCTCAGCCGAACCTGCGGCTGAGGGCATCTCAAAAATGTCCGGCATGAAGTCTCATACCTGGACCATGCAGCCACACTGGTCCAGTTCGTCCTCGCCGCCATGCCGGGACAGGTCCCAGCCGATGAAAACCTCTTGGACTTCCTCGATGCTCGGCCTTCATCTGGCCGAATCCGGACGACTCCCCGACACGCTCCTGCGCGCAGCCATCAGAACCCGCCACAGGAGGGTCCTCAAACGCGAAGACCCGGGATCGGCTGAAGCGCGTCAGCAGGCCCTGAGGGCTTTCATCCAGGACATGAAGACCTCCCCGGTCGCCCTGGTCCCCGGGGAGGCCAACCGCCAGCACTATGAAGTGCCCCCGGCCCTGTTTGCCGAAATGCTGGGGCCAAGACTCAAATACAGCTCCTGCCTCTGGCCCGAGCACGAGCTCGGACGCAAACCTTCAGGGACTGAAGCGTCCAGGGAGAGGGTCCTGCTGCAAAGGGCCGAAGAGTCCATGCTTGCCCTGACGGCAGAACGAGCCGGCCTTGAAGACGGCATGCGCATCCTGGACCTCGGCTGCGGCTGGGGATCCTTCACCCTCTGGGCCGCCAGTCATTTTCCCCGGGCCCTGGTCATGGCCGTCTCCAACTCCCGGGATCAGGGCGAGTTCATCCGGGACCGGGCCCGCAACCTCGGGCTGATCAACGTTCAGGTCCTGACCGCGGACATGAACGAGTTTCACCCGCCCCCTGAGTCCAGCACCTTCGACCGCATCGTGTCCGTGGAAATGTTCGAGCACATGCGCAACTGGCCAGAGCTCCTCCGCCGCATTGCCGGATGGCTTTCGGACCAGGGCCTCTTTTTCCTGCACATCTTCACCCACCGGGACCTCGTCTACCCCTTCAGGGAAGGCCCCTCGGAGTGGATGAGCCGTCACTTTTTCGCCGGGGGCATCATGCCTTCAGATGCCCTTCTCCTGCACCTCCAGCAGGATCTTGTCCTCCGGGACCACTGGCGGGTCTCAGGCCGGCACTACGCCAGGACACTCGATTCCTGGCTGGCCCTTCTGGATGCCTCCCGGGAAGCAGCCCTGAAGATCCTGGCCGGGGCTCACGGCCCAGAACAGTCCAGGGTCTGGTTCAACCGCTGGAGACTGTTCCTCATGGCCTGCTCGGAGCTCTTCGGCTTCCACCGCGGCAACGAGTGGCTCGTCTCCCACTACCTGATGGCCAAAAGACAGGGCGGCAGAGAATCAAGCCTTTGACCTCCTGTCCTGATTCGGGCTGGTCTTCTTCAGCTTGTCCCTGACAGCGCCAGGCACCCTGA
>CAZNIP010000077.1:0-14537 GCA_964573115.1 uncultured Desulfohalobiaceae bacterium
CCGGACCCCTCAGGCCTTCGGCCAGCTCCCCTTGGAAAAGGGGAGCAGTCAGAGGGAGTCTGCTCGAAAGTTTCTGCATTGATCACATTGGCGAAGTCGAAGACCATCGCGTCAACTGTAGGCTCTTTTCTTCCCTCAACCATCTACCCTCAACCCTCGACCTGTCAGCCTCTCCAGCGGCAGGGCTGTATTCTGACTTTTGCGGCTGCATTTTGAATTTTTGCAGCCGCATCCTTCAAGGACCATCATGACCTGCTCCTGTGAATCAAACCCCAGCATGTCGGATTTGACGCCGGCAACTCCGACATTGGACATCTACCGGGTGGGCGGATCCCTCAGGGACGAGTTCCTGGGGCGGCCCCACGCTGACCAGGATTTCGTTGTCCTGCACTCTTCAGATCAGGAGCTTCGCCAGGCTTTTCCAGCGGCCAAGCGGGTCGGCCACCGGAATGGGGCGGTCTACTTCGTCCATGGAGCTGAATACACCCTGTCCAGACATCCGGATATCCGCTCCGATCTCAAAGCCAGGGACCTGACCATCAATGCCCTGGCTGAGGATCAACATGGCCGGATGCATGCCCTGGACCAGACCTGGGAGGACCTGCGGCACAAGGTCCTGCGGCAGGTGCGGGACGCCAACTTTTTCCAGGACCCGTTGCGCGTTTTCCGAACGGCCCGACTGGCTGCATCTCTGCCCGGTTTTACCGTTGCTCCAGAGCTGGAGGCTCTCCTGGTCAGGGTCGGGCAGGCCTCACGCCTTGACGGCCTCTCGCCGGAAAGGGTGGGTCAGGAGGCCATCAAGGCCTGCAGAGGATCCCAGCCCGGACACTTCCTGCGTCTGCTGGCCCGGACCGGGACTTTGCGGCCCTGGTTCCAGGAGCTTGCCCTGGCTGATTCCGTCCCGGCAGGTCCTCCAGGGGCCCATGGCCATTTCCTGCTCGAACACACGGCCAGGGTCATGGACGCCCTGGCCGGACACGAGCTGCAGGTCTGGATGGGGTTGTGCCATGATCTGGGCAAGACCCTGACTCCTCAATCACGATGGCCTCGTCACCATGACCACGACCAGGCCGGTGTCGGGTTGGCGCTGAGACTGGCCGAGCGTCTCAGGCTTCCCAGGTCTTTCGCCCTCGCCGGACAGAGGGCAGCCAGGTGGCACATGGTCGCTGGAAACTATGATCTGCTTCGACCCGGGACAAAGGTCGACCTGCTCAGGACCCTGCGGACCCGGGAGAACATCCGGGATCTCTTCTCCCTGGTCAAGGCCGATCAGGGCAGGGATCACACCCTGTCGGCCCTCCAGGACCTGGACACCCTCCTTTCGGTCAAGCTGCCGGCTGAACACCGCAACCTCGGCCGCCGCTCCGGAGTTGTTCTGCGCGGGCTTCAGGCTCAGGCTCTGATCTGCTCCAGCCGAAAACGCGGGAGGAGCCACGCCCTTTCTGCCCGGATCCAGGGGAAGCAGCCGTGAAAGTCTGGCTGAACACCTGCCCCGGCTACGATCATCCAGGCCTGGAATCGACAGTCCACGACCTGCTGGGCAGTGCCCTGGGCCAGGAGGTCTCAGGCAGCCAGGTCCTGGTCAAGCCCAACTTCATCTCCAGACAGAACAGCGACCTGTCATGCACCCACCCGGCTGTGATCAGGGCCGTGAGCTCCTTTTTTCTCCAGACTGGCAACCGGGTCGTCATCGGGGACTCCCCGGCCTTTGGCACGGTCGAATCCGTGGCCGCCAGCCTGGGCCTGGAAACTTTTCTGGAGGACATGCCGGTCAAGCTCCTCTCCTTTTCCAGGGGGCAGACCAAAGGCCTTCCCTTTGGCCGGACCATGCTCCTGTCCAGGGACGCGCTCCAGGCCGACCTCATCGTCAATGTCCCCAAGCTCAAGGCGCACAAGCAGATGCGGATCAGCGGAGCGGTCAAGAACCTCTTCGGCTGTGTCGTCGGGCTGCGCAAAGCCGTGATGCATGCCAGGTACGGGGAGAAAGGCCGACGGTTTGAGCAGGCCCTTTTGAGCATCCTCACGTATCTGCCCCGGACCTTGACCCTTGTGGACGGCATCAGGACAATGCACGGCACCGGCCCGGTGCACGGCCAGGCCTGCGACCTCAGGCTCCTGGCCGCCGGGCTGAGCCCTGTGGCTGTTGACACGGCTGTGTACAGTCTGCTTGACCTGAGACCTGAACAGGTGCCTTTGTGGCTCGAGAGCTGGAGACAGGACCTGCCGGGGGCCAGAAGGGCTGAGATCCTCTTCCCGGGCCTGAAGCCGGAGGACTTTCAGCCCCATGGCTTCCGCACCCCGGCGGACCTGTCCCCGGTCTCCTTTCATCCCCTGCAGCTCATCAGGAGCAGCATCAAGAGAATCGTCTCCGCCTGCGACCGATCCGGTTTCAGGACGTAGCATGATGCCCGGGCTGCAAACTGGTTTTCATCACTCACCTGTGGGCTTTGCCGCTGGGAGAGCTCTTCAGCCCAACCAGCGGCCGGCCGGAGAGCACAACCTCAACCACCTCCACGAGTGAGACCCCATGGACGCTCTTTACTGGACGGGCCAATGGCTGACGACGACTGAACCCGGAGTGGCCCTGGGCAGGATTTTGATTTCGCTCATGATCGGCGGGATCATCGGCTACGAGCGAGAGACTCACGGCCAGGCAGCCGGTCTGCGGACCAATGTCCTGGTCTGCCTCTCAGGCTGCCTGCTCATGCTGCTCTCCCTGCATCTGCCAAAGCTCTACGGGCATCTCACTGACGAGTCTGTGCTGCGCATCGACCCAGGACGAATCGCCTCCTATGCCGTGGCTGGAATCGGATTTCTGGGCGCTGGGGCGATCATCAAAGGCAGAGGCAGCGTCCGGGGGCTGACCACAGCCGCGGCCCTGTGGCTGGTCACTGCCCTGGGGCTCTCCGTAGGGGCCGGGCTCATCTTTCCGGCTTTGGCTGTCACGGCCATCAGCCTGCCCATCATGTATCTGCTCAGGTTCTTCAAAACCGGCATCAATCGGGACACCCACACCATGCTCACGGTCCGCTGCTGCTGCCAGGACCGCCCCCTGCCGAGGATCCGGGACATCCTGGGGGCCCATAAGGAGCTGGACATCCAATCCATCGACTTCCAGGAAGACAGGGAGAGTCTGGAGGTGACCTATGTGTTCAGGCTTCTGGGCAAACAGAACACCTCCTGGGAGCAGATTGTGGCCAAGCTGATCAAGGTCGAGTCCCTGCTTGAAGTGTCCTGGAAATCGGCAGAGGTGCCCTGAAGCACCCCCAATGAAGAGAGCCATTCTTCTCAATGAGTTGTCTTGAGAAACCATCCAATCGCTTGCCGCCCGGGCAACAATGCATTACTTGAACACTGTGACTGACTTTCAAAACGAATCACCTCCTGCAGCAAAGACCGAAGACATCATTGCAGTTCAGCCGGAATCAGACCCTGAGGCTGCATCGACTGCTCCTGTTCGTCCGGTCCAGCGCCGAAAACTGGTGGTCACCGGCACAGTTCAGGGCGTCGGGTTCCGTCCCTTTGTCTTTCGCCTGGCCCACGAACTCAAGCTCTCCGGGCAGGTCCAGAACACACCGGATGGGGTCGAGATCCTCGTCCAGGGAAGAGAAGACCAGCTCCAGGACTTCAGCCGGGGCCTGATCGAAGAGTGCCCACCCGTGGCCAGAATCGCCAGCCTGACTGAAGAGAGCCTCCCTGTGGACCCAGGGCTTGAGAGCTTCACCATTGTCCCCAGTGCCCGGGGTCAGGGCCACAATGTGCTCATCAGCCCGGACATCGCTACCTGCGAGGCCTGTCTCCGGGACATCAACGACCCTGTCAACCCAAGATTTCAGTACCCTTTCACCAACTGCACCAACTGCGGACCCAGGTACACCATCACCACCTCCATTCCCTACGATCGGGCAGCCACCTCCATGGCCTGCTTTGCCATGTGCCCTCACTGTTCCCGGGAATATGGAGACCCCTTCAACAGGCGCTTTCATGCCCAGCCCAACGCCTGCCCGGTCTGCGGACCCGGGGTCTGGCTCACCGATGCTGAGGGCGTCTGGGTCAGCTCTGACCAGGAGGCCCTGAATCAGGTTGCTGAAGACCTGTCCCAGGGGCTCATCGTCGCTCTCAAGGGCCTCGGCGGCTTTCATCTGGCCTGCAAGGCCACAGACGACCGGGTTGTCGAAACGCTCAGGTCCAGGAAGAAACGCTGGGGCAAGCCCCTGGCCGTGATGGTCCCGGACCTGGACACGGCCCGGCGCCTGGGGCAGATCAGCGACCAAGCCGCTGCCTGGCTGAGCGGATCGATCCGGCCCATTGTCCTCGTCCCCAGAAGAGCCCATGCTCCACTGGCTCAGACCATTGCCCCGGACACGACCTCCATCGGCCTGATGCTGCCCTACACCCCTCTGCATGACATCCTCTTCTCCCTCTACCGGAATCACCTCGAGGATGAGGAGGTCCCGGCCCTGGTCATGACCTCGGGCAACTTCAGCACAGAGCCCATCTCGCTGGGCAACAGGGAGGCCCTGGCCAGGTTGCCGGCCATCGCCGACCGGTTCCTCTTCCACAACCGGGATATCCTGATCCGTTCCGACGATTCCGTGGTCAGACCCCTCCCTGACCGCGACCAGACGCTGCTGTACCGCCGGGCCCGGGGGTTCACACCCGCCCCGGTGGATCTCGACAGGCCTGGTCCCTGCGTCCTTGGGCTTGGTCCAGAGCTCAAGGCCACGGTCTGTCTGACCAAGAACAGTCAGGCCTTTCCCTCCCAGCACATTGGAGACCTGCAGAATCTTGAGACCTTTCATTTTTACCGGGAAACCATCGAGCATCTGAAAACCATTCTCCAGGTGGAGCCCGAGCTCCTGGTCGCCGATCTGCACCCTGACTTCATGTCCACCAGGCACGGGACCGACCAGGACGAGCTGCCGGTCCTCCGGCTGCAGCACCACTTTGCCCATGTCCATGCTGTCCTGGCCGAAAACCGTCACCAGGGGCCCAGCCTCGGGCTGACCCTGGACGGAACCGGACTTGGGCTTGACGGCACCGTGTGGGGAGGGGAACTCCTGACTGTCGACAACCAGACCAACGAGCAACAACGACTGGGGCACTTCCACCAGGTCCGCATGCCCGGTGGCGAACAGGCCATTGAGGAACCATGGCGGATGGCCCAGTCTTTCCTGCACGCCCTTGGTGAGGTCGAGCCAGCCTCCAGAAGCTGGCCCTGGCTCGTGGACCATGGACAGGCCAGCTCCATGGTCAGGCAGCTCCTGGACAGGGATGTGGCCTGCCTGCTCACATCGAGCTGCGGCCGGCTCTTTGATGCTGTTTCTGCCCTGCTCGGCCTCTGTCATCAGGTCGGCTACGAGGGCCAGGCGGCCATCCAGCTGGAGGCCATCCAGGACATCTCGGAACAGGGTGCCTACCCCTGCCCCGTCAGAGAGAAAGAGGGCCTGATCATCCTCGACTCCCTGACCCTGTTTGCTGCTGTCTGGGACGACTGGACGAACCGGGCCGCCCCAGGCCGGATCAGCCGCCGCTTTCATCTGGGGCTCGCCCGGGGACTGCGGCAGTGGGCTCTGCTGGCCCGGGACAGGACCGGCCTGGACCAGGTCGCCCTGAGCGGGGGTGTTTTCCAGAATGAAACCCTGGTCCTGGCAGTGCAGCACGAGCTGGCCTCCGCAGGCCTGACCCCCCTGTTTCATGTCCATCTCCCCCCCAACGACGCCTGCATTTCCCTTGGTCAGGCCGTCTTCGGCCGACAGCACCTCCTGCTCCAGTCTCCTTGAAGGACCATTGGTGTGCAGAGTCAGCCCATGTTTTGACCTTGTCATTCTTATCCAGAATAGCTACTATTTCTGTTTTGCAACACAACGTAAAGGACATCTTCCTGCCTGCCGGGCAGAGAAGTGCAGCCGAACCATGCCCCAAAAATACCCCCATATCTCCCTTGATCAGACCAAGGTCCTCCCCAGGGTCCTGAACATTCCTCCCGAGGAGTTCTCCTCCTGGCCCGAAGCTGTTCAGGAGCTGACCGCGACCCTGGCCTATGAGCTGTTCATCATCCGCTACAACCCGTTCATCATTCCTGAGCGGGTGGCCAAGAGCGTCTTCGACCGGCTGGAGGCGGAGAAGGCCGGGCTGACCGCGGAGGACTACGAGACGATCAAGTCAGGCCTCATGACCTACTGGCAGGACTTTCAGCAGGACCAGCAGTTCAAGAGCCTGGTCAAGGAACGCTTGAGCAGGATCGTCCCCCTGGAGCACATCGTGTCCTCACCCAACGCCCTGGTGGAGTGCTCCACCGATGCCACCGACCTCCGCCTGGAGGTCCCCATGTTTCTCGTCGCCCCGGGCAGCAGCGAAGAGGTCCAGAAAATCGTCCTCCTGGCCAATGAGCTGGGATTCAAGATCGTCCCCCGTGGCGGCGGGTCAGGGCTGACCGGAGGGGCCATCCCGGCCAGGCGGCGGTCCATCATCCTCAGCCTGAGCAGGATGAAGTCCATTCTGGAGATCGACCCGGACCGCAGGCTCCTCTGCGCCCAGAGCGGGGTCATCACCCTCAACGCCATCCAGGCCGTGGCCGCACAGGATCTTCTCTTCACCGTCGACCCGGCCTCAAAGGCCTCCTCCTCCCTGGGGGGCAACATCTCCGAGAATGCCGGCGGGCCGTTCGCCTTCGAGTACGGCACCACCGTGGACAACATCTTCAGCTACACCATGGTCCTGCCCACCGGGGACCTGATCCATGTCCGGCGGAAAAGCCACCCCTGGCACAAGATCCTGCCCGATGAAACAGCGGTGTATGAGATCCTGGATGAGGATCTTCAGCTCAAGGAGACGCTCGAAGTCCCTGGATCGACCCTGCGGGCTCCGAAGCTGGGCAAGGACGTCAGCGACAAGTATCTCGGGGGGCTGCCGGGGATTCAAAAGGAGGGCGTGGACGGGATCATCACCAAGGCCTGTTTCACCCTCCATCCCAGGCCCATCCATTCAAACACCCTGTGTCTGGAGTTCTTCGGCTCCTCCATGCACAACGCCATGCTGGTCATTCGTGACCTGGTCAAGCTCAGGGACCGGATCAGGGACAACGGGGATCTGGTCAAGATGTCCGCTTTGGAGGAGTTCGGGACCAAGTACGTCCAGGCCATCGACTATCAGAAGAAGTCGGTCACCTATGAAGGCGAACCCATCTCCGTGCTGCTCATCCAGCTCGATTCCAACGACGCTCCGGCTCTGCGCGAGATCACCGAAGACATCGTGAACATCGCTCAAGAGTACAGCGACGTGGACGTGTTTGTGGCCAGCGACGAGAAGCAGGCTGAAGTCTTCTGGAGGGACCGCCACCGGCTGAGCGCCATCACGCGCCGGACGAGCGGGTTCAAGATCAACGAGGACGTGGTCATCCCCCTGGAGGTCATCCCGGAGTTCTCAGATTTCATCGAGGGCCTCAACCTGTACTACCTGGGGCTGGCCTATCGCAGCGGCCTGCAGCAGGTCACGAACCTGGAGGGCATCGACCCCGGGGACGAATTCATCGACATGGAGCTCACCTTTGCCGGACAGGTCATCAAGGCCCAGATGACCACCCGGAACCTGGGGGAACAGGAGTTTGAGCTCCAGATCTACTACTTCTTCCGGGACCTCCTCAGCCGGTATCCCGATCTGGCTCCTGACCTGGAGGAGATCGAGGAGAAGCTCTTCAACACCAGAATCATGGTGGCCAACCACATGCACGCCGGTGACGGCAACTGCCACGTGAACATCCCGGTCAACTCCGGCGATCCGCAGATGCTGCGGCTGGCAGAGGAAGCCGCCTCCAGGGTCTTTGACCGGGTCCTGCAGCTCAACGGGTCGGTCTCCGGCGAGCACGGCATCGGCATCACCAAGATCGGCTTTCTGTCCCAGGACAAGATCGAGGCCCTCAAGGCCTACAAAGCTCAGATCGATCCACAGAACCTGCTCAATCCCGGCAAGCTCGTCAAGCAGTCCCTTGACGTGGTCCCTTTCACCTTTTCCTTCAATCGCCTGATCCAGGACATCCGAAAAACGAGCCTGAAGCAGAAGGAAAAGCTCATCGACCTGCTCAAAAACATCCAGACCTGCTCCAGGTGCGGCAAATGCAAACAGGTCTGCCCCATGTACTATCCCGAGCAGGGTTTCCTCTACCATCCCCGAAACAAGATCATCACCCTGGGGGCCCTGATCGAAGCTCTGTACTACTCCCTGCTGGACAGGGGGGAGCCTGACCCCTGGGTTCTGGACAGGCTGAACGACATCATCGAACACTGCACCGCCTGCGGCAAATGCACTGCTGTCTGTCCAGTGGGGATCGGCATGTCCGGACAGATCCTGGCCATGCGCTCTCTGCTCGAGGACAGGGACCAAGGCGTGGGGGAATTCCACCCCGTGAAGAACAGGGTCCTCAGGTATCTGAACCAGGACCCTGCCCAGCGCCTTCCCAGAACGGCCAAGCTTGCAGCCCTTGGTCAGGGGGTCCAGAACAAGGTGGTCGGCCATCTGCCCAAGTTCTGGAGGGCCGGGAGAGAATCTCTGGTCTTGCGCCACCCGGGCCCCAGCCTGACCTTCACCAATCTCTACCAGAAAATCGGCCGGGGGGAATCCCTGTTCGTTCCTCAGAACAGCCCGGCCACCCCCTCCGAAGGCGTGCTCTATTTCCCAGGCTGCGGCGGGAGCCTTTTTTTCAGCTCCATCGGCCTGGCCTCCCTCTATCTGCTCCTCAAAATGGATGTCCCGGCGGCCCTGCCGAAAAGCCACCTCTGCTGCGGCTATCCGCTCCTGTCTGCTGGATGCAGTGACCAGTACCAGATCAACCTGCAGAGGACCAGCAAGGCTCTCAGCTCACTGATTGACGAGTGCAGGCACGAAAACGTGGACATCTCGAGCATCCTGACCTCCTGCGGCACCTGCCGGGAGGCTCTCCTGGACTGCGATCTGCCCCAGGCCAAACAGAGAATCCAGTACAGGGATGTCTGCCAGGAGATCATCGAGCGCATCAGGGAGCGTCCAGACCTGATCAAGGACATGAGGCAACCTGCCCATGAAGGCCTCCTGTTTCACGCTGCCTGTCACAGTGCCTGGCATGGACTGCCTCCGGACAAGAGCGCTGACATCATCGCTGAGGCCCTGGAACACCTGCTTGACACCCCGACCCGGGTCAGCCCGGGCTGCTGTGGAGAGAGCGGCCTCGGAGCCTTGACGTCTCCCAGGATCTACAACACCATCAGGCACAAAAAGGCCGGCCAGCTCAAACGGGAATCCGCCCTGACCGGTTCGGGCCAGCTCATTCTGGTCAGCTGTCCATCATGCAAGATGGGGCTCATGAGGATCATCGAAGACGAAAAGCTGGACCTGACGGTGCTCCACGTCCTGGAGTACCTGGCCGGCCTCATCGGCGGGCCTCAGTGGCAGAAGGAGCTGCAGAACATGCTCATGGACTTTCGGACCGGACAGCAGGCCCAGGTCGTGCCATGAAGTGCCTGGGCATCGATTTTGGACTCAAAAGAGTGGGGCTGGCCATCAGCGATGCCGTGGGGGTCATGGCCCTGCCCCTGGCCACCCTTGAGAGGACAGACAACCAGACCCTGTTCGCCGAGCTGCTGGCCGTGCTCGATCGTGAGAGGGTTCAGACCGTGGTGGTGGGCATACCCTACGGGCTGAACGGGGAAGAGACCTTGAGCACCAGACAGGCCCTCAATTTCGTGGACCGGCTCAAGAGGCGATCCGATCTTCCTGTGATCACCGTGGATGAGACACTGAGCTCGGCCATCGCTGAACAGCGCCTGGCGGATGCCGGCATTCCAGGAAAGAAACGCAAGCCGGTGCTGGACCAGGTCGCAGCTCAGGTCATTCTGGAAACCTATCTGAATCAGAACCCATGACCCGCTTCGGAGTGTTCTTCTGCCTTCTGACCGCAGCCGTGCTAGCAGGGCTGTGGATCAACCAGTACCTCTCGACTCCCCTGCAGACCCCGGGAGAGGAACGGATCGTCTCCATTCCCCGGGGTCATTCCTTTGCCAGGATCGCTGCAGATCTTGAGGAACAGGGCATCATCGACAACGCCCTCCTCTTCAGGCTCCTCGGCCGGATCACCAGGTCGGCCAGCTCGGCCCAGGCCGGCGAGTTTCTCATCAACACCGGCTGGACCAGGCTCAAGCTCCTGGACACGCTGGTCCACGGCCAGGAGGTCCTGCACACCATCCAGGTTCCTGAAGGCTCCACCTGGTGGGAGACGGCCAACATCGTCCATCGCTCCGGACTGACCACCTTTGAGCGCTTTGCCGCTGCGGTGCACAACGCCACCCTGCTCGAGGAGTACAACATTCCAGCTCAGAGCGCCGAAGGCTACCTCTTTCCAGAGACGTATGCCCTGCCCCGACCGCAGGCCGGATCAGCCCTTCCCGTGATCAGGGCCATGCTCGACGAGTTCGAGCGCCAGACAGGGTCGCGGTTGCGGGCTGAAGCCCTTCCCTCGTCTCAGAGCAGGCATGAGCTGGTGATCCTGGCTTCAATCGTGGAGAAGGAAACGGCCCAGGCAGGGGAACGGGCCAGAATCGCAGGCGTGGTTGAAAACCGCTTGACCAGAGGAATGCGCCTGCAGTGTGATCCAACGGTCATTTACGGGCTCGGGCCCGACTTTGACGGCAACCTGACCAGAAAGGACCTCCAGGACAGCGCCAACCCCTACAACACCTACCGGCACAGAGGACTTCCCCCTGGACCGATCTGCTCACCCGGACTGGCCTCTCTGGAGGCCGCCCTGGAACCTGAAGACCACCGTTTTCTCTATTTCGTGGCCACTGGGGAGGGAGGCCACCACTTCAGCCGGACCCTGCGCGAACACAATCGGGCCGTGAGGACGTACCTGCTGCAATGACCACCCCGATCGCCAGGTTCACACTGGCCAGCCAGGGTTGAGCTCCCCAGGGACGAACGGTCAGAGCTTCGGGGCCAGGTAGTCGAAATCCTCAAAGAGCTGGGCCAGCTCTGGGCGATTCTCCATGGCTTTGAGAAAAAGCCTGGTCCGCTGATCCATCCTGACCTTGAAAGCCCGCACGATCCGGTGCATGAAAAAGTAGCCCAGTTCGGTGTTCTGCTCAAAGATGTCCAGGAGCCTGGCTCCTGAGCAGCTGATCAGCTCGCAGCTCTCTGCGCACACCGCTGCGGAAGCGGACGTCGCCCCAGGAATGAATGTGGAGACCCCGAAGCAGTAACCCGGCTGAACCGAGCCCAGGGCCAGAGTCACGTCTTCTGAAAGCTTGATCTCCAGGAGCACGGTCCCGGCCAGGACCATGTAAAAGGTGTCCAGCTCCTGATTCTCCTCGAAGAGGACGGTGTCAGCGCTGAAGATCTTCAACTCGGCCACAGACCGGATCATCTCCAGCATCTCGTCCGGCATGTCCTCCAGGAGGTGAATCTTTCTCAACTCGTGTTTGTCCAGCATGAGGCTCCATTCCAGGTCGGGGCAGTCTCTGGCTGCACCGACATTTTTTTGTGACTGAAGGGGGTGAAGGTCCTGGTTGCTCCGGCAATCCGGGGACCGCCGCCATGGCCGTTCTGTTTTCGAGCAGACATTGAGGGCCAGAGGGTTTACAAAATGGGGGCCAGGTGCTTGAGATCCTCGAAAAGAGATTGCATTTCCGGATGCTTGGCAAGGGTATTGATGAACATGGTGGTCCTGTGTCCCAGCACGGAGCGGAAGACCCGGACCACCCTGAGCATGAAGTTGTAGCCGAGTTCGGGCTCCTGGTCGAAGAGCTCGGTCATTTTCTCGCCCGAGAGCCTGATGAGCTCGCAGGGCTCGCCGCAGATCGCGGTGGAGCCGCTCCTGGCATGCGGGATGAAGGTCGATATGCCGAACGTGTGCCCAGGCTGGACAACCCCGAGGGTGATGGTGAAGTCCTGGCTGGCCACCAGCTCCAGCATGACAGATCCGCTCAGGACCATGTAAAAGTATTCCAGCTGCTCGTGCTGGTTGAAAAGAATCGTGTCCGCGCTGTAGAGGTGGAGAGTGGCGATGGAACCGATCTTTTTCAGCATCTCCTCCGGCATGTCACGGAGGATATGGATCTTGTGCAGATCTTCAACCCCGACCATGAGTCTCCCCCTGCGTTGACGTTTGCCCTGTTGAAGCCCCTGGAGAAGCGCATCCCCAGCGGGGGCCCCGTGCAGGCTCGGCGTGGACCGGCTTTCATGTCAGGACATGCTCGCCCATTGATTTCAGCCGTCCAGGAGGTCGGGCACGCGTGTCGGCACCGGCTGCCGATGGCCGTCAACTCAGGAGAAAGATGAGCACGATGAACGTGGTCGCGATGCCAGCACCGATGCCGATGGGGAGCGTCCCCTGGGTGATGTCAGAGTACAGCATCGCCTTCTTGATCTCAAGCCGCTTTCCTCCATCGCCTCGAAGCAGCCAGAACGTGACCACAAAGAAAAGAGCGACCTGAGCAAAGGCATCCTTGAAAAAGTCGACCACAAAGGACACGAACGTCCGCAGCATCCTCTCCGCCCTGACATTCAGGCCGTTCAGCGTCCTGTCCAGGAGGTTGAAAACGGCCCGGCCCCCTTTGCGATAGAACCAGTCCGTGTCCAGGGAGATGGTGTCTGTTCGCTTGAGCAGCGGCAGAAAGAGGAAAAAGACCAGGGCCGAGAGCATGAGCAGCTGCATCTGGGTGGTCAGATGGGCTGCAGTGTAGGCCTGGTAGGGTTCCATGGCATAGGGGAGAATGTCGTACAAGGGTTGGGGATAGAGGCCCAGAAAGAAGCACAGAAAGGCCAGCAGCCCCATGCCCAGGAGCATGGGCAGGTTGGTCTCCCCCGGGCGAAGGCCCTTGTCTTTGGCAAAAAAGACGAAATAGGGAAACTTGATCCCGGCATGGAGGAACACCCCGGCCGAGGCGATCTCCAGAACAAGCCAGGCCCAGACCAGATGCTCGTGAACCGCGCCCTTCAGGATCAGGGACTTGGTGGTGAACCCGCTGGTCATGGGAAAGGCCGAGATGGCCAGGGCCCCCACAGCCCCGAAGATGAGCGTCAGGGGCATGGTCTTGTACAGCCCCCCCAGGTCGGTGCATTTGCTCTTGCCGGTCATGTACAGGACCGAGCCCGCGGACATGAACAAGAGACCCTTGTAGATGATGTGGGCAAAGGCGTGGGCCGCGGCGCCGTTCAGGGCGACGGCGGTCCCGATCCCCACGCCGGTGACCATGAACCCGACCTGGTTGATGATCGAATAGGCCAGGATCCGGCGCATGTCATTCTCCAGCAGGGCATAGAAAATCCCGTACAGGGTCATGATGCACCCGATCACGATCAGGATCTCCCAGCCGGGAAAGCCTCGGATGAGCGTGTACACCGCTGTCTTGGTGGTGAAGGCGCTCAGGACCACGCTGCCGGTGACTGTGGCCTCGGGGTAGGCGTCGGGCAGCCAGGCGGCGACCGGGGGTGCGGCTGCATTGACCAGGATGCCCAGGAGGATGAGGTAGTTGGCCAGATTGTGAACTTCAAAAGCCTCGAAGGCCACCGACCCTGTCTGGACGATGGAGATCACGATCCCGGCCAAAAGGCAGAGCCCGCCGAAGATGTGCACCAGGATGTACCTGAAGCCCGCCTGCATGGCCTGAGGGGTTTTTCGGGCCAGAATGAGCATGACCGAGGCCACGGCCATGATCTCCCAGTAGAAATAGAGGGAAACCAGATCCCCGGCAAAAACCACGCCCAGGGCGCTGCCGATATACCACACAGCAGCCACGTGCTGCTGGCTGTCCCGGAGATAGAAGGAGTACACGCTGGTGGCAAACCCGTACAGGGTGAAGATGATACCGAAAAGCTTGCTCAGCTTGTCCACCCGCAGCAGGGTCAGCTCATATCCGAAAAACTGGACGTTCCAGTATGACCCCGGCTCCAGGGCGATGATGAAGCCCAGCGACAGGACCATGAGCGCGAGCACGGTCCAGTTCCTGGCCTCCCCCTTGAAATAGGGGATCAGGATCGAGCCGGCGAGAAGAATCCAGGCTGGGGGAAATAACAGGGACATGCACGTTTCTCCGCATCAATCGTCGTAATAGGATTCATCCTGCTTGAGAAAGACCCCCCCGGCCTTGGCGATCAGGATGAGCACCGCGCAGGAGACAAAGCCCAATAGGGCGTAGAAGCCGAAAAAGCCGTCGAAGCCGAAATACGGGTGCCTGTGGATGAACAGCTCGGGAACCAGGGTCAGAGCGCAGACCGCATAGAGGACGATCCACAGTTTTTTCAAGGTTTCCGGTCGTTCCAGCCAGTCTTTGGATTCGTTGTTGTTCATGGTGACCTCTTGAGTTGTCGAGGTTCCGGGCGGCCCTCCGGCCTCAGGGGGCCAGCTTCAAACCAAGCCTGGTCAGGTCCTCGAAAAGTCCTGGAAAGAAGAAGAGCAGAATCGAGATGCAGGCCGTGATCACCAGGGGGACAACGCAGAGCAGGGGAGCCTCTTTGACCCCCTGCTCCTGGCCTGCCCCCCCTGAAGGGTTGAAAAAGCCTCTGAAGAC
>CAZNIP010000078.1:0-14518 GCA_964573115.1 uncultured Desulfohalobiaceae bacterium
GGAGAAAAGATTCCCGACGTGTCGGGAAAACAGTCGACCGGCCAGTTTGATCAGGTCAGAAACTCCTTTCAGTCACTGTACTTGAAGGCCTTCTTCCTGAAACCAGACACCTGTAACCTGAAATTCGCGATGAAGTTCATACGAGAATTCAGAATTGAGAATTGAGAATTGAGAATTCAGAATCTATTCCATTGTGTGGACTCAATGATTTGCATCGTCATCAACAGCCTGTCACTCCAGCAATATCTCCATTCGGCATCGCATACGATGACTGTCTTTTTCCGTCATTCCTGCGAAGGCAGGAATCCAGACAAAGCACTGGATCGGATCAAGTCCGGGATGACGGAAAAGAGGAGAAAGGACCGAATGAAGTTTCATACGAGCCCGGCCGCTGGCCGGACCCCGCACCACGTGAAGCCGCAGAGAGGCGGACTGGCCTTTCCCGGGAGTTGATGTTCATACGAGAGAAGATGTGCGCATCCCTGAGGTCGAGAGGCCACACGTCACCGCGACCCCAGGTCGTTGTGCGATGAACGGGCACCTGCCGGTCATGCCGGGGCACGTCCTGGAATGGCTGGCTCCGAAACCCGGAGCCCGAATCGTGGACGGCACTCTTGGGCTGGGGGGGCACACACTGGCCCTGCTCCAGGCCCTGCAAGGCAGAGTGGAGGTCCTGGGTCTGGACCGGGACAGGAGGATTCTGGACCTGGCCAGAGACCGGATCCAGGCAGCGGGCTTTGCCTCTCAAGTCAGATTCGTTCAGAGCAGGTTCTCCAGGCTGATCGAGGTCCTTGCCGACATGGGCTGGCCTGCCGTGAATGGGGTCCTGCTTGATCTTGGGGTCTCCTCCCTGCAACTGGACCAGAGGGAGCGGGGGTTCAGCTTTTTGGACAACGGCCCCCTGGACATGCGCATGAATCCGGAAGGGGAGTCAGGGTCAGCCAGGGACCTCGTGAATACGGCATCCCAGGAACGGTTGAAGCGGATCATCCGGGACTATGGGGAGGAGCCCATGGCAGGGAGGATCGCCTCCCGAATCGTTCGCGCCCGGGAGAGGGGGCCAATCCAGACCACGCAGGAGCTGGCCGGGCTCGTGGCCGGGGCCTATCCGGCCAAAAGGAGGGCCAGATCGCGTCATCATCCGGCAACCAAAACCTTTCAGGCCCTGAGAATGGCCGTGAATGAGGAGCTTGAAGAGCTGAGCCGCGTGCTGGAGACGATTCCGGACATCCTTGTGCCTGGAGGGAGGGTGGTCATCATCTCGTTTCATTCCCTTGAGGACCGAATGGTCAAGCACACCCTGAAGCGGGAAGCCGCCACCTGTGTCTGTCCACCCTATCAGGACATGTGCACCTGTGATCACTCCCCCCGGTTGCGGATTCTGACCAAAAAGCCCATCAGTCCAGATCCAGATGAGGTTCGGGCCAATCCCAGAAGCAGGAGCGCCAAGCTTCGGGCTGCGGAAGCCCTGTCAACCAGGAGGGAACAGCAGTGAGTCAGTCAACGACACATCATGTCTGGTGGTGTCTGGGCATTGGTCTGACCACCCTGCTCCTGGGGCTGTCCCTGGTCTGGGTGAACATCGAGCTGGTTGACCTGTCCTATTCGATCAAAAAACTGCAGGCCACGCTTCAGGAACAGAAGAATCTGAAGGCCAAGCTGGAGCTGGAAAGCGTCAATCTGATGTCTTCCTACCGGCTGAGGACACAGGCCGAGCAATTCGGTCTCGAACAGCCAAAGACCGATCAGATTCGCTCCATGAACTGAATGCGCACGGGCATGGATGGGAACGATGAATGTTCGCACCCGCCGCAAGAAAAAATGGGACTGGTCCAAAATCAGGCTGGCGGCCCTGGGCTGCTTTTGCGGTCTGATCTGGCTCGGGCTGTGGGCCAGGGCCTATCACCTGCAGATCATTCAGGGACCTGATCTGGCCCGGATGGCCAATCAGCAGTACTGGATCAACATCTCGACCTACGGGCAGCGGGGGCAGATTACGGATGCCAGGGGGCGGCTCCTGGCCAAGAGCGTCCGGGTCAACTCCGTGTTCGCCCGACCTCAGGAGGTGGCGCATCCCCGGCAGACGAGCAGGACCTTGAGCGCCATCCTGGAGACGTCCCCGGAGAAAGTGCTCAAGGCGCTGAAGACAGACAGGTCGTTTGTCTGGATTGCCCGCAAGGTCAGCGATCGAAAGTCTTTTCAGGTTCAGTCCGCCCAGCTCCCGGGGATCTATCTGACAGAAGAAAAGGATCGCTTCTATCCCCAGGGGCATCTGGCCGGGCAGCTCATCGGCTTTGTGGGTCTGGACAACACCGGGCTTGAAGGTCTCGAGCGCTCCTTCGACCCTCTCCTGGCAGGGGAACGCAGGGATTTTGTGGCCCAGCGGGACGCCTCGGGACAGGTCCTCTTCGCTCCAGGACAGCTGGGCTCCACACTGGCCGGACAGGACGTCCAGCTGACCATCGATGCGAACCTCCAGTTCGCTGCAGAGCAGGCCCTGGCTGAGGCGGTGGAGACCAATCGGGCCAAGTCGGGGATGTTTCTGGTGGTTGAGGTCCGGACAGGGTCCATCCTGGCCTGGGCTCACTACCCGTTTTTCAACCCCAACAGGTACAGGCAGTCCAGCCCGAATCTGTGGCGAAACAAGATCGCCCTGGACGATTTTGAGCCGGGATCGACCCTGAAGCCTCTGCTGGTGGCTGCGGCCCTGGAAGAGGGGGTGTGCAGCCCACGCAAGATCTATTTCTGCGAAAATGGCGAATGGGTCTACGACGGCCATTCGTTCAACGACACTCACGAGTACGGCTGGCTTTCGGTGCGCAGGGTCATTCGCTACTCGAGCAACATCGGAGCCGGTAAGATCGGCCTGGAGCTTGGGGCCAAGACCTACTTCTCCTATCTTGACCAGCTCGGGCTTGGTCAGGAGGCTGGGCTGCCCCTGCCGGGCGAGAGCAGAGGCATCTTGAGAAGACCGGGTCGCTGGACAGACGTGGACCTGGTCTCAGCCAGCTTTGGTCAGGGCTTGTCCACCACGGCCCTGCAGCTGGCCAGGGCGTATCTCTGCCTGGCCAACAGAGGAGTGCTCAAGCCATTGCAGCTCATCGTCAGTCCGGACAGGGAGAGGCCCGAACCGGCCCGAGTCTTTTCAGAGTCCACGGCGGAAACGGTTCTGGCCATGCTCGAAGATGTTGTTCAGGAGGACGGGACAGGAACCCAGGCCAGGATCGAGGGCATCAGCGTCGGGGGCAAGACCGGGACGGCTCAGAAGGCCAGCCCTGAGGGCGGATACGGGTACGCCTACCTGGCTTCCTTTGTGGGCCTCTTTCCATCCATGAACCCTGACTACCTCATCCTGGGCGTGGTGGACGAACCCAAAAGGAATCATTACGGGGGCGTCGTGGCCGCCCCGGCAGTCAGGGAGGTGGCCCTGGAGCTGGTCTCAACCTCGAACCAGGAACCAATGAAAAAAGCCGTGAAGCAGATCCCCCGGGGGCAGAAAGTCACCGCGGACATCCCCCGTTTCAGGGTCAACCGGGCGAGCCTGTCCGGGACGGCCTCGACAGGGACGGACGGCGTTGTGCCGAACCTCTGCGGCCTGTCCCTGCGTGAAGCCGTTGACATTCTGATTCAACGGGGGGTGGTCCCAAAGGTCAACGGCAGCGGGGTGACGGTCACCAGGCAAAAACCTGACCCTGGTCAACACTGGTCGGAGACAGCGAACACCGGCTGGCAGCTGTGGCTGGGAGAACAACGAGACAGGTCATAAGCCTTGCCCGATTCAGAACACATCTGGGGCGACCTGCTCCAGGCCCTTCAGCGCGGAGCGCGGCTCAGGGACCACTCAGGCAGAGTGGAGCCTGGGGACGTGTTCGTGGCCATGCCGGGGACCAGAGACTCCGGGGTCCGCCACATTCAACAGGCTGCAGCCAGGGGGGCTGGCTATGTGGTCAGTCCCGAGCCTGTCCCCGACCTCGACGGGATCAAGGTTGCGGTCCGGCCGGACATCGTCCAGGCCCTGGGAGAGCTGGCCAGGATCGCTTTCAAGACCGGGGAGCAGCGGTTCCAGCTGGTGGGCATCACCGGGACCAATGGCAAGACCACCGTCTGCTATCTGTTGGAGCACATTGTGCATCAGGCCGGGAAAAAAGCCGGAGTCCTGGGCACGATTGCCTACAGGTGGCCCGGGGTCAGCCAGGAGGCCTCCTTGACCACGCCGGGCTGTCTGCAGATTCATGATCTGCTGTCCGCAATGGGCTCTGCCGGGGTTGAGGTGGTCTGCATGGAGGTCTCATCCCACGGTCTGGATCAGGGACGGGTGGCCGGCCTGGACTTCGATGTCGCGGCCTTCACCAATCTGACCCAGGATCACCTCGATTACCATCAGGACATGGAGGCCTATTTCCAGTCCAAAATGAAGCTGTTCCGTCCCCAACATGGACACCGCCCGCGCGGGGTGGTCAATGTGGACGACCCCTTCGGCCGCAGGCTGTTCGATGGACTGGACTCCTGCCTCGGGTTCAGCCTGGAGGGAAGAGGGAACGATCAGTGCCTGCAGGGCAGGATCACCAGCCTGGGTCGTCAGGGGCTGGATATCGAGTGCTCCTTTCAGGGCCGGACCTGGACGGTACAGTCCGGAATGATCGGCAGGCACAACGGGTCCAACATCCTGGCCGCACAGGCTGTGGCCCTGGAGTTGGGGATCGACCCGGCTGCATTTGCCGGCATCAGCGAATGTGCAGGGGTTCCGGGCAGACTGGAGCGGATCGGCAACTCCCGCGGCCTGCACGTGTTCGTGGACTACGCCCACACGCCGGACGCCCTGGACAACGTGCTCTCATCAGTCAAGGGGCTGGGATTCAGAAAGGTCATCGTCCTCTTTGGATGCGGAGGTGATCGGGACAGGGCCAAGCGGCCCCAGATGGGAGCTGCCGTGACCAGGCATGCCCACCTGGCGATTTTGACCTCGGACAACCCCAGGCACGAAGATCCCTGGAAGATCGTCGAGGATGTCCGCCCCGGCCTGCTGCCCGGCTCGGAGGTGGTTGAAGAGGT
Source organism: uncultured Desulfohalobiaceae bacterium (assembly GCA_964573115.1). Lineage (GTDB taxonomy): Bacteria > Desulfobacterota > Desulfovibrionia > Desulfovibrionales > Desulfothermaceae > CAYOID01. Next base: position 5,053 of record CAZNIP010000078.1, read on the forward strand.
GGACCGGAGAAGGGCCATTGAGCTGGGGCTTGGCAGACTGGGGGCTGAAGACATTTTGATCATTGCCGGCAAGGGACATGAAACGACCCAGCAGGTTGGGGATGAGCGTATCCCCTTCAGCGATGCCCAGGTGGTGCGGCAGCTCCTGGGGGAGACATGATGCAGCTCAAGCTCCAGGAGATCGGACAGGCCATGCACGGGGTGGGGGATTACGATGCCCATCCCGAGCTGGAGGTCAGCCGGATTCAGACCGACAGCCGGCTGGTGGAGCCTGGGGATCTGTTTGTGTGCATTCCCGGGGAGAGGTTCGACGGACACTCCTTTGCCCGGGAAGCGGTCCACAAAGGAGCTGCCGGCGTGGTGGTCGAACGGCCGCTGATGGACCTGCACTCCGAAATCCCGATGATCCTGGTCCAGAGCAGTGTCCAGGCCCTGGGGCTGCTGGCGGCAGAGTGGAGAGAGCGGTTTGCCGGGCAGGTCGTGGCCGTGACCGGAACGGCCGGGAAGACCACGGTCAAGGAGATCGTCGCCTCGATTCTGGCCACCGGCGGGACCGTGGGCCGGAACTACAAGAACTGGAACAACGAGATCGGGGTGCCGCAATCCATCCTGGGGTTCACCGGCAGGGAGGATCACTGGGTCCTGGAGGCCGGGATCAGCAGGTCGGGGGACATGGAGGTCCTGGGCCGGATCTTGAGGCCGGATGTGGCGGTGATCACCAATGTCGGGGCGGCCCACCTGGAAGGATTGATCGACCTGGAGGGAGTGGCCAGGGAGAAAATGGCCCTGGCCTCATTTGTCCAGCCCGGAGGAAAGCTCGTTGTCAGTGCGGACTATCCACAGCTCGAGCAGGCACATCGGCTGGCCCCGCAGCTGGAGGTGGTCCGATTCAGCCTTTCGGGCCGCGAGGCCCGCTACCGGTCCAGTAAGGGGATTCCGGATTCAGATTCAGAGACCCGGTACGACCTTGACCTTGACGGCAGGGCGTGTGCTGTCCAGACCGGACTCTTCGGGACCCACGCTCAGGAGAACATTCTGGCCGCTGCCAGCACAGCCCATGAGCTGGGCTTTGACTGTGCCGCCATTCAGGACGGCGTGAAGCAGGCCTGCATCCCAGAGCACCGGAGCCAGATCATGCGCATCGGGCCCTATGTGCTCATCGACGACAGCTACAACGCCAACCCCCTCTCCATGCGCTGCGCCCTGGACAGTGCGGCCGAACTGGCGGGTGAGGACCCCTTGATCCTCGTCCTGGGGCAGATGAAGGAGCTGGGGGACAGAAGCCGCTCGGCCCATGAAGAGCTGGGCCGGATGGCCGCTCGAGCCAGGCCGGACGTTGTCTTCTTCAGTGGGGAGGACCATGACGCGGTCCGGACCGGATTCGAGGCTGAGGGCGGGGGGGGAGCCATGCTCATGGCGGACACCAGGGACGATTTTCTGAAACTGTGGCGAAAGAACAGAATCCGCAAGGGGACCATTCTGGTCAAGGGGTCCCGGGGGTGCGGACTGGAGCGGTACGTGACCGCATTGACTCAGGAGCTTCAGGGATGATCTATCACCTGCTCTATCCGCTGAGCGACGTCATCAGCGCCTTCAATGTCTTCCGATACATCACGTTCCGTTCGGTCTACGCCCTGCTGACCGCCCTCATTCTGGCCATCTTTCTGGGGCCCAGGTTCATTGCCTGGCTGGAGAAGCTCCGTTTCGGACAGTTCATTCAGGAAGACGTCCAGGCCCATCAGGCCAAGGAGGGCACTCCGACCATGGGCGGCGTGCTCATTGCCGCCAGTCTGCTCATCAGCGTGCTGCTCTGGGGCAACCTGACGAACATCTATTTGTGGCTGACCATCCTGGTCTTCAGCGGTTTCGGGCTCATCGGGCTGGCCGACGACTACCTCAAGGTGGTCCGCAGGAAGAACCAGGGCCTGACAGCCAAGGGCAAATTCCTGGGCCAGCTGATCGTGGCCGGGCTGGCCGTGGCCGTGCTCATCAACCTGCCAGGCTACTCGAGCAAGCTCTACGTGCCGTTCTTCAAGTGGCTCCACCCTGATCTGTCCTGGTTCTACCTGGTCTTTGCCCTCCTGGTCATCGTGGGATCCTCAAACTCGGTCAACCTGACCGACGGTCTGGATGGCCTGGCCATCGGACCGACGGTCATCGTTGGGGGCTGCCTGGTCATCTTTGTCTACGTGGCCGGACACGTCCAGCTGGCCGAGTACCTCCAGGTGGCCTACGTGCCCGGGGTGGGAGAGGTGACCGTTTTCTGTGGGGCCCTGGTGGGGGCCGGCCTGGGGTTTTTGTGGTTCAACGCCTATCCCGCCCAGGTTTTTATGGGCGATGTGGGAAGCTTGAGCCTCGGCGGGGCGCTGGGATTCATCGCCATCCTGTGCAAGCAGGAGCTGGTCCTGCTCATCGTGGGCGGCCTGTTTGTCATCGAGACCCTGTCGGTCATCCTGCAGGTGGGGTACTTCAAGATGACCGGGGGCAAGAGGATCTTTCGCATGGCCCCACTGCATCATCACTTCGAGCTCACTGGCATCCCGGAGTCCAAGATCATTGTCCGATTCTGGATCCTGTCCATCCTCCTGGCCATGGTGGCCCTGAGCACCCTCAAGCTCCGCTGAGGCGGGAACGCAGGCATGCAGTACAGCGACGTCCTGACATCACACATCTCAGACTCCCTGGTGGTGGTCGTCGGGGCTGGGGCCTCCGGACTGGCCGCGGCCCGGCTGGCCTTGAACCGGGGAGGCCGGGTTCGCCTCCTGGAGCACAACCCCGGCAGGCTGTCCAATGAGCAGCAGGCGGAGCTGGGCCAGGCGGGCATCGAGCTCTGTCTCGGCGAGCACGGGCCGAAGGATTTCGAGGATGCCGGGCTGATCGTGATCAGCCCCGGCATTCCGGTCAGGGGGCTGCTTCCCGTGCTGCCCCGGGGGGCGCCCGTGGTGTCCGAACTGGAGTTCGCCTCCTGGTTTGTCCGGGAACCGATCATTGCCGTCACCGGGACCAATGGCAAGACGACGACAGTCAAGCTCATCGAGCACATCCTGGCCCGGGCCGGGAAAGAGGCCTTTGTCGGTGGCAATGTGGGCACACCCCTGGCCGAGTACGTGCTTTCAGATCACTCCGCCGAGGTGCTCGTTCTCGAGGTCAGCAGCTTCCAGCTCCAGAACACCGTTCGTTTTCATCCCCAAGTGGCTGTGTTCTTGAACTTTTCAGCCAATCACCTGGATTATCACCAGGACATGCAGGAGTATCTGCAGGCCAAACTGAAGATCTTTGCCAATCAGACTGCGGACGACCTGGCCATTGGGCCTCCAGAGCTGCTGGCCCGGGCAAGGGAGGAGGTCGCCCTGCCGTCCAGGGTCCTGGAGCTCAGGCCTGGAAGGACGCACGCCTGTGAGGGGCTGTTCGGGGCGCACAACCAGATCAACATGGAGGCGGCTGTGCTGTGCGCGGAAACATGCGGCGTCAGCCGTGAGACAGCGGAAGAGGCCATGAAGAGCTTTTCGCCCCAGCCCCATCGGCTGCAGAAGGTGGCCGAGCCCGACGGGATCCTCGTGGTCAACGATTCCAAAGCCACGACCCTGGAAGCCCTGCGGGTCGCCCTGGAGAGCTTCGACCGCCCGGTTCTCCTGCTGGTTGGGGGCGTCTTCAAGGGCGGCGACCCGGGCTCGCTGCTGGGGCTGGTCCAGGAGAAGGTCAGGGTTCTGGGGCTCTTCGGGCAGAACCGGGACATCTTTGCCCGGGCCTGGGGGCAGAGCGTTGAGCATTTCTGGGAGCCGAGCCTGGAAGAGGCGGTCGGGCACATGTGGTCCCTGGCCAGAACCGGGGACGTCCTGCTCCTCTCCCCGGCCACGGCCAGCTTCGACCTCTTTGACAACTACCAGCAGCGGGGGGACTGTTTCATCCGCGCGGTACAGGCCCTGAGCCACAGGACATGAGCAAGAGATGACCGGCAGGGAAGCTGAACATCACGACAGGAATCCCGGGACGGACTATGTCTTCCTGGGGGCGGTCCTGGCCATGCTGGGCACTGGACTGATCATGGTCTTCAGCGCCAGCGGGGTCATGGCCGAACGGGTCTGGGGCGACACGACCTTTTTCTTCAAAAAGCAGCTCGTCTTCAGCTGTCTGGGGCTTGGGGTCATGATCTGGGCCTGGCGGGCCCCCCTCGGGCTGTTCACGAAAACGGTCTATCTGTGGCTGCTGGCCGCTTTCGGCCTGCTCGTGCTGACCTTCACCCCCATGGGGCTCTCAGCCGGGGGGGCCAGGCGCTGGCTGGACCTGGGGCCGGTCTCCTTTCAGCCCCTGGAGCTGGCCAAAGTGGCCCTGGTGCTCTACCTGGGGTACTTCTTCAGCCGCAAGCAGGACAAGCTCAGGACGTTCAGCGTCGGCTTTGTCCCTCCGGTCATGGTCACGGCAGCTCTGGCCCTGTGTCTGCTCCTGCAGCCGGATTTCGGCGGGGCGGTCTTTTTGACGGCCATTTTTTTCCTGCTCTGTGTGGTGGGGGGGACACGACTCATCTATCTCGTCCTCTCCCTGGGCCTGAGCCTGGCTGCCGGGGCCTGGATGATCATCCAGTCCCCCTACAGGATCCAGCGCTGGCTGGCCTTCCTGCATCCCTTTCAGGATGCCCAGAACACCGGGTATCAGGTGGTCCAGTCCCTGTACGGACTGGGGGCCGGTCAGATTTTCGGCCAGGGGCTCGGGGCTGGAAAGCAGAAGCTCTTTTTTCTCCCCGAGGCCCACACCGACTTTATCCTGGCCGTTCTGGGCGAGGAGCTTGGATTCCTGGGCATGTCCTTTGTCTTCCTCTGTGTCGGGGTGATCATGGTCAAGGGCTTTGCCATCGCCTTCAGGCAGCAGGACCTGCAGTTCAGGTTCACCGCCCTGGGCCTGGTGCTCATCCTGGTCATGGGCGCCCTGATGAACATGGCTGTGGTCATGGGGGCGGTCCCGCCGAAAGGGCTGCCCATGCCCTTCATCAGCTACGGCGGATCGAACCTGGTCATCACCTGTCTGTGCGTGGGCATCCTGCTGAACATCTCCAAAAGGGGCCGGGCCTAGATGCAGCGTGTCGTCGTGACCACAGGGGGAACCGGAGGGCATATCTTCCCTGCCCTGGCGGTGGCTCAGGCCCTGCAGGAGGAACATGCCGACATGGACGTCCTGTTCGTGGGCGGAGACCGGGGGCCGGAAGGGCGGCTGGCGGCCAGGGCAGGTCTTGAATTCGCCGGTTTGCCGGCACGGGGTGTCCTGGGCCGCGGCCTGCGTTCCCTTGGGTCCCTGTGGTGGCTGAGCCGGAGCTTTTTGAAGTGCTGGCTGCTCTTTCGATCCTTCAAGCCCCAGGCCGTCCTGGGCTTTGGCAGCTATGCCGGCTTCGTTCCCGTCCTGCTTGGGGCCTGGAAGAAGATTCCCACCGGGGTGCACGAGCAGAACAGCCAGCCCGGAGTGACCAACCGGATTCTGGGCAAGCGGGTGGACCGGGTCTTTCTCTCCTTCCCGGACCACAAGGGGTATTTTGATCCCCGCAAGGTTCAGGTCACCGGCAATCCGGTCCGGTCCGAGCTCATCGCTCTGCGGGACAGGGAAAAGAAGTATGCCCACAAACCCAAGGGTCAGGTCCTGATCCTGGGAGGGAGCCAGGGGGCCAGGGCCATCAATGAAGCCGTGGTCAAGAGCCTGGCCGGATTCAAGTCCCAGGGCATCCGGCTCATGCATCAGACAGGTACCGCCGACCTGCAGTGGGTCTCCCAGGCGTATCAGGACTGCGGCATGGACGACGACAACGTGCAGGCCTTCATCGATGATATGGCCTCGGCCTATGCCTGGGCTGACCTGGTCATCTGCCGGGCCGGGGCTTCGACCCTGGCGGAGCTGACCGTGATCGGTCTGCCGAGCATTCTGATTCCGTTTCCGTATGCGATTCACAAGCATCAGCTGACCAATGCCCAGCACCTGGAAGACCATGAGGCGGCCATCGTCATCGAGCAGAGCCATCTCCACGAGATCAATCTGACCAGGGCCGTGGCCGATCTCATCAACGTGCCCGGCCGAATCCTGAGCATGGGTCAGGCGGCCAAAAGACTGGGCAACCCCAATGCAGCCAGAGACATTGTCCAGGAGATGAGCTCCCTCAGCTCTCAGACCGGCCAGCGGGCGGCCTGACAGATCATTGGCTGAAGGTTGAATCTGATATGAAGAGCAAGATCAAGAACATTCACATGGTCGGCATCGGCGGCGCGGGCATGAGCGGGATTGCCGAGGTGCTCATCAATCTGGGGTACCGGGTCAGCGGTTCCGATGTGGCCAGGAACGAGGCCGTGGAGCGGCTGCTGTCCATCGGGGCCTCCGTGGCTCAGGGCCATGCCGCCGAGAACCTCAGAGAGACCGAGGTCCTGGTCAAGTCCACGGCTGTGGGCATGGACAATCCAGAGGTCCGGGAGGCCCGGCGCCTGGGGATCCCGGTTATTCCCCGGGCGGAGATGCTGGCCGAGCTGATGCGTTTGAAGACCGGGATTGCCGTGGCCGGGACCCACGGCAAGACCACGACCACGTCCCTTCTGGGCACGGTCTTCAAGGAAGCCGGCCTCGACCCCACAGTGATCATCGGCGGCCGGCTGAACAGCTATGGGAGCAACGCCCTCATGGGCCAGGGGGAATACCTGGTGGCAGAGGCGGACGAGTCTGACGGCTCGTTTCTGTGCCTCTTCCCGATCATGACCATCGTGACCAATGTGGATGCCGACCACCTTGATCACTACCCTGACCAGCAGACCATCGACGAGGCCTTCGTGACCTTCATGAACCAGATCCCGTTTTACGGCGTCAACGTGGTCTGCGGAGACGACCCAGGGCTGAATCGTCTTCTGGAGCGGATCAAGAGGCCGGTCGTGACCTATGGATTTGGCCCGGACAACGATCTGCGGGCGGACACCGTGACCATGGGCAACACCAGCCGGTTCAAGGTCACCTGGAAGGGCGAGCCCTGGGGTACGGTGAACCTGGCTCAGCCCGGTGAGCACAATGTGCTCAACGCCCTGGGCGTGATCGGGCTGTCCATGCAGGCGGACATCCCCAGGGACCAGATCATTCAAGGCTTGGAGGCCTTCGGCGGTGTGGGGCGCAGGCTGGAGCACAAGGGGGACAGGCAAGGGGTGCGGGTCATCGACGATTACGGCCACCATCCCACTGAGATCCAGGTGACCCTGAAGGCCCTGCGGGACATGTACCCGGGTCAAAGGCTCATCGTGGCCTTTCAGCCCCATCGATACACCAGGACGCAGGCCCTGTTCGGGGACTTCTGCCGGGCGTTCCGTGAGGCCGACGTTCTGATCCTGACCGAAATCTACCCGGCCTCGGAGGATCCCATCCCCGGGGTGAACGGGATGAGCCTGGCTCAGGGCATCCGTCAGACCAGCCGGACCGAGGTCACGTTTTGCGAGGATGTCGGGGCCATCCTGCCTGTCCTTGAGGAGATCGCCCAATCCGGGGACATTGTGCTCACCCTGGGGGCGGGCAACGTCTGGAAGGCCGGGGAACTCTTTCTGGAGTCCAGGAAGCGATGAACATTGTGGATCGTCCCAGTCTGAGCCGGAGGACGACCCTGGGGCTGGGAGGGTCAGGCCTGGCTGAGCTGCAGATTCAGGGCGACCGTGACTGGGACGAGGCTTTGCGCATTGTGGATCGGGAGGGGGGGGCGCCTTTTGTCCTCGGCAAGGGGAGCAACCTCCTGGCCGATGACGGGCAGCTGCCGTTCATCCTGATCCGACTGGTCGGAGATGAACCGCAGGTGCTCAGTCAGGCAGGCGGGCGGACGTCGGTCCGGGTCGGAGCAGGTTTCTCCCTGCCCCGGCTCCTGGGGTGGCTCGGCCGGAGGGGGCTGAGCGGGCTGGAGCCCCTGACCGGCATCCCCGGCACAGTTGGCGGGGCCGTGGCCATGAATGCCGGGTCGTACGGTCAAACCCTGGGCGAAATCATGCAGCGGGTCCAGATCATGTCTCCGAAACAGGGTGCCGTCTGGCTGGACAGCGAGGAGGTCCTCCTGGGGTACAGACATTTTGATCCCGGTCTGGAGGAGGACGTCTGGCTCGTCACCAGGGTGGACCTGGAGCTGACTGCCGGTCCTCCGGAAGAGGTCCAGTCCGGGATGCGCCGCTGGTATCGAACCAAGAAGAGGACTCAGCCGGTCACTGCCAGGACCTGCGGCTGCGTGTTCAAGAACCCCGGCCCTGAGCTTTCGGCCGGAGCCATTCTTGACCAGTGCGGGCTCAGGGGGTGCCGCGCCGGGCAGGTTGGATTCTCGGAGCTCCACGCCAATTTTCTGGTCAACCATGGCCAGGGCAGGAGTCAGGACGCTTTCGAGCTTTTGGACATGGCCAGGGACAGGGCCAGAGAGCGATTCCACGTCGAGCTGGAGCTGGAAGTGGTCCTGCTCAAAGGCTCGTGATCACATGGCTGGGGCCCGGCGGCGAACGTGAAGAGGACCATGGTATGGCCAGGAAGACCAACACCTACGCCGGAAAGAGCCGGCGGGTCCGGAGCAAGGGAACCGGTTCCGGGCTGGGAAAGCTGCTCTGGAGGGTTCTTCAGGCCATGGTCCTGGTGGTCGTCTTTGCCGGACTGGGACTGGGGCTGGTCAGCGGATATCGATGGGCCACCTGGAGCCCGGTGTTCGGGTTGGACTCGGTTCATGTCAAAGGCAATCATCGCCTGTCCGAGCCTCAGATTCTGGAGCTGGCCGCAGTCCGGAAGGGGGAGAACATTTTCGGGCTGAACATCGGGGCCATTGATGAACGTTTGCGTCAGAGCGAGTGGATCGACGAGGTCGTTGTCCGCCGGATCCTGCCGGATGGCCTGGCCATCGAGGTCCAGGAGCGGGAGCCCTTTTTCTGGCGTCGCAAGGGAGACCGGATTTTTTACGCCGACAGGCGGGGACGATACATTGCTCCAGTGTCCACAGGGCATTTCGTGTCCCTGCCCCTGCTCGTCTACAACAGCACCAACAGCTACGAGCAGGAGCAGCTCGGCAACGTGGAGCAGTGGCTGACCAGGAAACAGGCCCCATTCAGTCTCGGGGAGGTGACCTGGATCAGGTTCGTGTCTGAGGAGATCGTTGAGCTTTCTCTTCTGGGCAGGGATCTGACGGTCAAGGTCGGAACAGAACACCTGGAGCTCAATTGTTCCAGGCTGATCAGGATCTGGAGAGACCTGGCCTCCAGGGGCGAGCTGGCGGAGTCCAGGCGGATCCTGGTCTATGGGGGGACGGGGTGGGTCAAGACCGCCCAAAAGGCAGGTCCGGCCAGGACCTGACCCTGGTCTGAAAGGATGTTTCCCGGCAGGGCTCGGGCCCGCCGGGCAAGGGATGACAGAGGTCAGCCCGGCCTCTGGCCGGGCTGAGGAGGGTTGAGGGTAAAAGGTTGAGGACAGAAAAGATTCCCAACGTGTCGAAAAAACAGTCCACCGG
>CAZNIP010000079.1:0-14183 GCA_964573115.1 uncultured Desulfohalobiaceae bacterium
TTTCTTCCTGAATTTATATCAATTTCCTAACGAAGTGAGGTGAACTTGATACCCAAGACACTATCGACGTTCATGTTTTTTTCTTTTCTGATGATCTTGTTTCAAGGTTCTGCATGGTGCGAATGTGCCTATACCCGCGACACCGGTGGGCAGGAAGGGTTCACCAACGACGCAGGTCTTTGCATTGACATGGTCCACAGGCAAGTCTTTGACCTCAAGGTTCAATGTTTGGATCACAACTTCAATCAGGTCATATGGAGGGGAAGGCCTCGAGCCGGTGACTTCATTGACACTCTGGGTTGCAATTCAATACTGGTCAGGCCCTACACCCGCCGGCAGCGTCCCAGCGAGGAACTCTTTCAAGGCTGTGCCGTCCTCTATACCCCGGTCATGCTGGAGGATGGCCATCAATCCCGTCAGGGTCCCCGCTCAGAGCATAAAGACTGGGACTTTTCGCTGCTCAGCCGGCGCGGCGATTTCTGCAATCAACCTGCAGATCCCAATGGGTACCTCGTCCATCCCCAAATCGACTCCTCGGATAGGTGGAGTCCATCCAGCGACAGGGCTTTCGTGACGTCCCTCTACAGAAACATCCTGGATCGTGAACCCGACGACTCGGGCCTGCGTCACTGGGTGGGGTGGTTACAGAAGGGGAAGTCACGACAATGGGTCATGGAACGTTTCTTTGCATCTCCTGAATACCAGAGCCGCAGGAAAAATGATCGAGAGTTCATTCGTGATGTCTTCCAGGCCACCCGATTCCGGGAACCCACCGATCAGGAAATGAACGATGCCTTACAAAGGCTGTCCCAGGGGGAATCCCGCAGCAACTTGCTGGCACAATCAGCAAAAAGCCCTCCTTTTGGTGACAGAGGAGGGGAGCAGGATGATCGAAACAGGGGCACCCATTTTTCGTGTCAGGAGAAACAGAATCAGGAAGGCAAGTGCTGCTGTTTTACAAGCTCTCATACGTACCTTTTCACCAAGGGCAAGGTTGCCAGTGTCATCGCCCTCTTTGACACAGGAAAAAAGTACAATTGCCGCAGCACGGTGACATTCGATGTGCATACCAAAGGCAGGTGGGTGACCCTGGACACCTTTGATGCCGTGTCATCCAGGGGTGGCGACACCAAAGCTCCTAACAAGGTCACGGTGAGTGTGAACCGCGTTATTGACGGCTTCCGCCTTGGAGACGGCTGCCGCTGCTGTATCGATCATTCTGAAATCTGGCTTCGCTGAGCGGTTGGCACTAAAAAAACCAGGCAGAGGCATCCGCTCTTCGACAGGGCCCAGTGCCCCTCTGCCGGGTGCGGCTGGATCCAGTTGCCTGCAGCCCCTTCCCCGGTTGTCTTTCTGTTTGGCCTCTGGCACTCCTGAGTGATGAGCGAGCACGACGTGAGGCCGTCCGCCCTGGCCTCCCTGTTTGTGATCGGCGTCGGCTCCCTGTGGGGGCTGTACTGGCTCCCCCTGCGCCAGCTCGACCGGGTGGCCGAAGCCGGACCCTGGGCCACCCTGGCCGTGGTCCTGATCGGTTCTCTGGCTCTGGCCCCTCTGGCCTGGGCCGGCCGGTCCCGGCTGGCAGCCTCGAGCTGGAAGAGCCTGGCCAGCCTGGCCCTGGGCGGGGCCTCTTTTGTCCTCTACTCCAACGGCCTGCTCTATGGCAACGTGGCCGTGGTCATTCTCCTCTTCTACCTGACCCCGGTCTGGAGCACCCTCATCGTCCGCTTCGGGCTGGGGTGGCCGGTCTCACAGGCCAGAATCGCGGCCATCGTCTCCGGGCTGACCGGCATCGTCCTCGTTCTCAAGGGCAGCCACCCCGGCTTGCCCGTGCCCAAAACCCTGGGAGACCTCTTCGGTCTGTCCTCAGGGCTCCTGTGGTCCGTGGCCTCCACCGGAATCCATCTCCACTCCCGGGCTGGTGCTGCGGAAACGACCTTTGTCTTCTGCGCCGGAGGCACGGCCATGGCAGCGGTCCTGGCGGTCGTTCTGAGCCCGGAACTGCCCGGCATCCCTTCAGGTCAGGCCCTGCCGGCCCTGGCCTGGCTCTTCATGCTCGGCTGCGGTTGGTGGGGGGCGTCCCTGACCGGTTTCATGTGGGCCACCCGGCGCCTGGAGCCGGCCCGGGTGGGGATCCTGCTGATGAGCGAGGTGGTGGTGGGAGCTGTCTCAGCCGCCATCCTGGCGGCCGAATCCTTCGGCCTGCTCATGACCCTCGGGGCCTGCCTCGTGGTGGCCGCCGGAGGCCTGGAAACGCTGTCCCAATATCCTGGCCGGGCCCTGCATGGGCCCGGGTTGATGCGCCTGCACGCGTCTGAAGGGCAGGTGCAGGGCCCAGACAACAGCACACAGAAAAGGGGAAAATCAAAGCGTTGAGATTCGTCCTCTTTCGAAAAAAGAGGCCGGATGGACTTTGTACGCCTGGACAGGACGTTCAGGGCATGAAGGCCGGTCAGGACGACCGGCAAGACAACCTGAGACAGGGTTTGATCAAAGCCCTGCGGCTTCGAGAGACACCTGCATCCCCAAACCGTTCAGGTTCCGCTGGCACCTTCCCAGCAGGTACCCGAGAACGTCCTTGACCGAGTAGCTCTCCTGGCCCGGGTCCAGGATCTGGCTGAGGAAGGAGAAATCCTCTCCAGCAGTGACCAGAGGCGATTCATGAGCCTTGTCGCCTGGCTGGCCAAGGCCGATGGTGGCCAGAAGGCCATTGCACAGGCACCGTTTGCCGATGGTTTCAGCCTGCCTGCCCCCCTTGGCCACAAAGGCGGCCACGGGTTCGCTGGGGCAGCGGAATCCGATCTGGTTTCTCGTCTGACTGTAGAGACGACGCAGATGACCGAGATCGCAAATCCTCTTGCGCAGTGATGTGGCCTGCTTCGGGGAGGGGAAGAGCTGAATCAGCTTGAAGGGGAACCCGGTTGGCGAGGCCTGGAAATCGGTCAGGACGTTCAGGGTGCCCTTGAAATGCCTGCGGATGACCTCTTTTTTGATCCAGCCCAGAATGCCCGACTCAGTGCAAAAAGCGAAGGCCGTCCCGACCTGAATCCCCTCTGCCCCAACATCCCGCGCTTCCGCCAGCCTGGCTGGGGAGGCGTACCCTCCGGCCAGCCAGAAGGGCCGGTTCAGGGATCTGATCTTGGCCAGATCAGGGATGTCCTTGGACCCATATTCCCGGTCCGGACTGCCCTCGACCTGCTGCCTGCTTCTGGGCGGAGCGTTGTGGCCGCCTGCCTCGTGGTTTTCGATCACAAATCCCTGGACGCTGCCGCTGGACTTCCTGATCAGACTCTTGGCCACGACGTCTGAAGAGACCACAGCCAGAAATGCCGGCCGGTCCAGGGTTGGATAGGGCCCTGCCGCGACCTGCCTGGGGTTGAAGCTCAGGCTGTGCTGCTCCTCGGAAGTGGCGTTCTCCACCTGAAGCCTGAGGCTGACCGTCTCCCAGCTGGCCAGACCATCCAGGATCCCTGGAATGGCCAGGGGGATGCCGGCCCCCATGAGGACCGCGTCCACCCCGGCCAGCATGGACCCAAGCAGGGAGGGCAGCGTTGGCAGCTGGACCTTCTCCATGTAGTTGATGCCCACCATGCCGTCATGGCCCTCCTTGGCCAGAAAGACCTCGACATAGTTGGCCACGATCACCAGGTCGGTGTAGGTCTGGGACAGATCAAGGTCAGCCATGGGCGAAAGGGTGAATGCGGCATCCCTGGCCTTGCCCCCTGGAATGAAGTAGGCGTCCAGAACCCTCTGGGCCATGTCCGGCCAGGGGAACCTGGACAGGGCCCGCCTGATGCTGCCGTCAAGGTCGCCGCATTGCAGCCGCCTGGCGACGACAGTGTCCAGGGCTGATCCGGAGACGACCCCCAGCTGACCCTGACTGGAAACCGCCCTGGCCAGGGTCCATCCAGAGACCCCGATGCCCATCCCCCCCTGTATGATCTGTGGTCGTGATTGCACAGTCTGCTTCTCTCTCCCTGAACCCGCCCTTTGAAAAAAAGATCTGTGATGGCCGGGCAGAGTTCAGTCCGGTGGTCGCTTGCGCCAAACAGTGTTCACTGCAGAAAAAATGATTCCAAAAGGCAAGTGTAAGCCACGAGACCCCGGAGTGCAAGGAGGAATTCGGGCTGCCGTCGTCATCCACTTGTCACAAAACTTCATGGAGTTGTTACAGACACATGGACGTGTTCAGGCTATCAGGACAGGTGGCATCAGGAGAGCCGTTGTCAGGAGCTGACCATGCCCCTGCTGCGCCAACGCTTTTTCCTGGTGCGCAGGCGTCTGGTGAAGCCAGGGGGCCGGTGTCCCCGCTGACCACCACGGGCATGCCGGCCTGGCCGGTTGTCAGGTGGCGGCAGACCATCATCTTTGAGCGCAGACAAAGGGTCGAGCTGACCCGAGGAGCACGCATGGCTGAAAAGATCATCATCCTGGGGGGAGACGGCTTTTGCGGCTGGCCCACCAGCCTGTACCTCTCCCAGGCAGGCTACGACGTGACCATCGTGGACAACCTCTCCCGGCGAAAAATCGACATTGAGCTGGAATGCGAGTCCCTGACCCCCATCCAGTCCATGAGCCGGCGCCTCGAGGCCTGGCACGAGCTGACCGGCAGGACCATCGACTTCTGCAACCTCGACGTCTCCCTTCAGTATCACAAGCTCTACACCCTGATCAAAACCCTTGAGCCCAAGGCGATCATCCACTTTGCCGAACAGCGGGCCGCACCCTACTCCATGAAGTCCTCCTTTCACAAACGCTACACGGTGAACAACAACATCAACGCCACTCACAACGTCCTGGCCGCGATCTCCGAGACCGGCCTGGACGTCCACCTGGTCCACCTCGGAACCATGGGTGTCTACGGGTATGGAACCGCGGGGATGCAGATCCCGGAAGGCTACCTGAACGTCAAGGTGGAGGGCGAAGACGGCTCACTCAAGGACATCGAGATCCTCTACCCGGCCAACCCCGGCAGCGTCTATCACATGACCAAGACCCAGGACGCCCTGATGTTCTGCTACTACAACAAGAACGACGGTATCAGGATCACGGACCTGCACCAGGGGATCGTCTGGGGGACGAACACTGATGAGACCCTCCTGGATTCCAGGCTGATCAACAGGTTTGACTACGACGGAGACTACGGAACGGTCCTGAACCGTTTCCTGATGCAGGCCGCTGTGGGCCACCCCCTGACCATCCATGGCACAGGCGGACAGACCAGGGCCTTCATTCATCTCCGGGACACGGTCAAATGCCTCAAGCTGGCTGTTGAGCATCCGCCGGACCGGGGCAGCAGGGTGAACATCTTCAACCAGGCCACAGAGGTCCACACCGTCTACGATCTGGCCTGCCTCATCGCCGAGGCGACCGGGGCCGAAATCAGGTACTACGTCAATCCCCGGAATGAAGACTCCAACAACACCCTGCGGGTCGAGAACAACAAGTTCCTCAACCTCGGGCTGAAGCCGATCACCCTGGAAAACGGTCTCCTTGAGGAGGTCCTGAAGATCGCGGACAGGTACAAGCACCGCTGCGACATGTCCAGAATCATCTGCACCTCGTGCTGGAACAGGACCATCCCCACCGACCTCCAGGGCTCGTCCTACCCGCTGCTGAACTGATTCAGAGGTTGTCGTAGAGGGTGTTGACCATCCAGCCGCAGGTGCACTGGGGGCATTGCCTGGTGAGCATGCGCATGGCCCGCCTGGTGTAGGCCTGGTCGGTGAGGATGGCCTCAAGAGGCTGTTCGCGGATGTTGCCCATGGGCTTCATGGCCCAGCACCCTGAATAGACTTCCCCTGTGGAGGCGATGTCGATGTTGGTGTACCCAAGGATGCAGTGGCGGGGGAAGGTCCCGTGGAGGAGAAAGGCCTCCACGGCATCGATCTCCTTTTGACCAAAGGCAAAGGATTCCGGATGGTTCTGATAGTGGCCCCGGATGACCGCCACTGCTTCGCGGACCTCCCCGGGCCTGTCCGGCTTGAAGCCTGCCGACTCAATCCCTTGAAAAAAATAAGGGTTGGTGTCGAAGAGGTTCACGAACCACCTGGCGCCCATGGCCACGCAGAGCTGAATCAGGCCCTGGACGTCCTTGAGGTTCATGGCCAGGAGGGTGGTGGCGATCTCGACCCTGACCCCGGGGAAATGCTCCCTGATCCTCTGAATCCCTTGGGTTGACAGCCTGAAGTCCCCCTTCACCCCGCGGATGGTGTCATTGACCTCTTCCAGTCCGTCCAGGGAAACGCACACATCGGTGGCCCCTTCCAGGTCCAGGGCCCTCTTTTTCAGCAGCAGCCCGTTGGTGGCCACGTAGACCCTCTGGAACCCGAGCTTTCGGGCCTGGGAAATCAAGTGCGGCAGATCCTTGCGCAGGAGCGGCTCGCCTCCGGTGAAGCGGACATACCGGCAGCCGGCCCTGACGAGCTGTTCCATGAGGTCCATGATCTCGGCTTGGCTCAGCTCATCCGGGTGCCTGCGCTTCTGGCCCAGGGTGCAGGTGATGCATCTGGAGTTGCAGGCTTCGGTGACCTTGATCGAGGCCATGACCGGCCTGATCCGGACGAATCTCTGAAACAGCTCGTGCTTCTTCAGGCAGTACAGCAGGACCATGTTCGCTGTATTGCGCAGCCCGAGCTCCTTGAATCTGGCGACCTTGTTCATGGTTGTCCCTGCATGGCGGCCGGCGGCCGCTCTCGTTGTCTCAAGCGCATCCGGACGGACGTGATTCACTGTTTCCAGGCCTGGCGGACCATATCCTGATAATCGTCCAGGTCTCCGGAGCCGATCCAGTCCACCAGGCTGCTGATCACGTCCGGGAAGTTCATGGCCCTGTTGCTCCCATTGTGGAACCAGGCGGGGATGGCCTCGGTTCGGATCTCCTGAACCACCGAGCCCAGGCCGAGCTCCTCCAGGGCCACGCCGTTCGATTCCTGCTCCACCTGACCCTGAACAGGTTTGGTCATGATCTTCTTGCCCAGGTGCAGGGCCTCGCTGATGAGGGAAAAACCGGCATTGCAGATCACCCCTGAGCACTCGAAGAGGTCGTCCACAAACCCGTCCCGGGAAAAGGGCCGGACCTGGATGTGCCCCTCGTCTCTGGGCTGGTGAACATTGGCATAGACAAAGAAGTCGTACTCGGAGAGGGGGCGCAGCTCATCGAGCACCGATTCCAGGTCTTCAAAGGGGAGGTAGACCAGAATCTTGGACTCCACCTGGTGATGATGCCCGTTGCCTTGAATGTTCCGGGGGATGGTCGGCGGCAGGATGGGCTGGTCGAAGTGGTGCCAGTGCAGGCCGAGAGGGATGGTCACCGGAGCGTACTTCTTCATCACCCAGGTTGAGAACACCCTGGACCGGGCCACGGGCACATCGTATTCAAAGGCGTACAGATGGCCGATCCCGATGCTCGGTATGGAGTTCCTCCTGGCGATTCTGGCCGTGATCGGCTCATAGTCCGTGATCACCAGATCGAAGTCCTGAGCGGCAAAGCCGAAAATGTCCCGGTAGAAATCGAAGACATTGAGCTGCGATGCCGTCTTGGCAAAGCACAGCCTTCCCTTCTCCACCACAAAGGTCAGCCCTTTCTTCCTCTGACAGGGCTGAAAAAACGCCTCGTCCAGGATCTTCTTTTGCGTACAGCCGCTCAAAATGGTGTACACCTCGTGACCCTGGTCCCTGAGGGCCTGGATCATGCTCTTTGAACGGACAATATGGCCGTTCCCAGTGGTCTGGACACCGTAGAGTATGCGCATATGTTTCCTTGTGGGCACAATGGTTGCCGGAATGAGATCTGAGAGAGGGCCGGCGGTCAGGCAGCCGCCAGATTCGCGGACCGGGCTTCCCGCCCGGGAGTGGTGCCGTTGCTGACAGAGCCACGGCCTGGGTTCGAACTGAACTGCATGGCCCTCTGCTGCGAGTACAGCCGGGCCTTGCGCCGCATGCCCTGGAGCAGGCCGGGGTTGTCCAGGCCGAGCATGATGGCGGCAGAGAGGGCCTGGGAATCATTGGCCGGAACCACGATCCCGGTCTCCTCGTCGATGAGGTTTTCCTTGGCTCCCCCCCGGTCACTGACGATGGCCGGAAGCCCGGACGACTGGGCCTTGAGGACCTGCTCGCCAAAGACATCCGTGGTTGACGGGGAAACGAACACATCGCTGGAGGCGTAGGCCATGGCCAGGTCTTCCTCCTGGAGCGACCCGGCAAAGAGGCAGGAACGACCCTCGAGCTTGGTGCGCATGGTCGGGAGATACGGACCCTCTCCAACAACGATGAGCTGAACGTCTCTGCGCACAGCAGCCACTCGTTCAAAAGCCTCGACCAGGACATCGAGGTTGTCCTCCAGGGACAGCCGTCCCACATGGAGGATCTTGATGCTGGAGTCCTCGAGCCCGAAACGGGACTTCCAGAAACCGTTCCGCTTGGAGGGGGTGAACATCCTGGTGTCCACAGGAATGGGCTGCAGCTGAATCTTGTTTCTGGCCACGCCCTTGGCTGCGAGCTCGTCCTGTGCCGCCCTGGAGGGCACGGTGATGCGATCCATCTGATTGTAGTACCAGGTCAGATATTTCCAGGCCAGCTCCTCCATGCCGAAATCCCCGGTCAGGTCTGCGGCCAGGTGGGCAAAGGCGGTGTCATAGGCCCCGCAGACCGGAACTTCCAGGATGCGGCTGACAATCAAGGCCGCCAGCCCCATGGGCCCGGGGGTGGACGAGTGGATGTGGGTGAACCCCTGCTCGTAGCAGTACTCGAGCATCTCCAGCAGCGGGGGATAGTGGAGCTTGATGTCCGGGTCGTCAGGGAGCTCGAAAGACCCCACCGGCTCGAAGTTCACGCACTCTTCACAGCTCTGGGGGTGGCCGCAGGTCAGACCTGAAAAGCGGGGGGCGGAAACGCAGCTGGACTGGACATGCATCAGGCTGAATCTGACCAGGTCCCCTTCCTGGCTGAAGACGTCGGAAAAGACGGCCACATGATCCCTGGACGGTCTTTGCTGCCCCCGGTCATGGCCGTAGCGCTTCAGACACTCGTCCACCAGCTCCCAGTCCTGGGTGAAGAGCTTGAACCCGACAAAGAAAGGGGCTGTCAGAGAATAGACCGAGGCGGCAGAGCCGATGGTCTGGAAGAGGTTGAACAGCCTGGCGGTGGAGAGGCTCTCCAGGACGTTGTCGGCAAAGTGGCGGATGATCCTCTCCGAGGCATCGTTGACAAAGTTGAACCAGTCTTTTTCCACCGTCCACGGGGCCTGCTCGATGTCCTGAACGCACTTCTTCAGCCGGGGGTTGCCGGCGATGATGGATTCCCCTTCCTTCTGGATCAGGTTGGACATGGTCGGTGTCTGGTTGTGAAAGAAGGGGATGTGCGTCCGGCGGGACCAGATGAACTCCTGGAGCCTGCTGAACAGGCCGGGCTCTGTCACCGGGTCGCCGGTCAGCACAGCGTCGATGAAGCGCAGCAGGGCGTTCTTGTGCACGTACCGGTCCAGCTGGAATTTCGATTTGTAGAACTGGTAGGCGATGCCGTAGAGGTTGTGGGCCATGGTCTTGGGGCTGGCCGGCGTGCCCTGGGGCTCCGAAATCCGGTCCCACAGGCCCTGAAAGAAGTCTTCCCTGGTCCGGGCCCCGGGGACGAAGGTGGAGGACCTGGCGATGTTCAAGCTGGAATGATCGTCCGAACCTGCGGTCAGGCCCTTGATCCAGGGCTCCTCCCCCACCGGCTCCAGGTTGTGCTTGTTGGCCAGGTGATCGATGATGTCCGGGGTCAGGCTGGTGACGATGCTCTTCAGGGCCTGGTTCTGATCGTCGTTGCGGGCCCCGTTGAGCTCGAAACGGGTGAACAAAAGGAGCATGCGCTCAAAGTGCTCCGGTGTCAGCCGATCGTTCATGGAGTAGAAGGGATGGGCCAGGACATGCATGATCCTCTGTTCGTTGAGCAGGTTGACCAGGTCGTAGACGTTTTCCCGCACCCGGCTGATCTCCCGGTGCTGATCCTCGGTGATGTCCAGGGCCAGGACGTGGAGCTTGCACCTGTCTTCCGGGAAATAGGTGGTCACCTCCTCACTGAGGAAGGTCCCCTCCAGATGGGCGATCTCCAGGCTGCCCCCCAAAGAGTTGTGATCGGAAATGGTCACCAGATCCATGCCCCGCTGCCGGGCCAGATTGTAGATCTTGAGAGGCTCTGAAAAGCTCTCCGGACAGTCGATCTTTTGCAGGATCCATTGCGCAGGCCGTTTGGAATACTTGGAATGAACATGCAGATCAACGCTCAGTCCTTGACGGTCCATAGCTCTTCTCCGGTTGCCAGCCAGCGGTCAGGCTGGACAGATTGAGGGCTCGAGGTTGGAAAAGACCTAAACCCTTTTCGTGACAAAGAGCTTACGGTTTGATGGCGATTGTGTGACAAATTCTTTTTTTGAACCACACGCCTGTGGCGTGTGGTTCAAAAAAAGAATCAGGCTGAAGGCCATGGGCAGCAAAGCACAAGCTTTGGCAAGCACAAACTCATTTAAAATGGCCGCTGCAACGCCGAGACATCACCCCAGCTCCACCTGGGCCCACATGGGGACGCTTCTCCTGGCATCATGCCTGAGCTCGGCCCGAAGCTCCGGCCATTCCGGGCAGAGGCTGGTCAGCAGCGAGGTGAACCCCGGCCCATGATTCGGAAACCTGATGTGGCAGAGCTCGTGGAGGATGACAGACTGGACCAGACAAGGTTCGAAAAACAGGAGCAGGCAGTTCAGGCTCATGGTCCCGCTGGAGGACATGCTTCCCCAGCGGGTCCTCTGCCGCCGGATCTGGACCCTGGCCACTGAAAAGCCATGCTGCCCGGCCAGATCGTGGACCCAGTCCACGAGGAAAGAGCGGGCCTTGTCCCTGAGCCAGGCCTGCAGCAACCTCAAGCACCTCTGTGTTTCAAGCTCCGGATCAGCCGGGACAGAGAGCTGGCCCGAGCCATGCTCCCTGACCCGGGGCCGGCCCAAAGGGCTCATGGAATAGCCGACCTCCCAGCCCTGACCAATGGCCGGCAGGCGAACCCCTGAGGGCAAGACCTCCTTCCCTCTGCCGCCGGCTTCTGCGGCCTTCTCAATGGCTGGACCATGGGCTTCGATCCACTGCAGCTGCTTGTTGATGATCTCCGGAAGCCACGTCTGATCGACACCTCTGGGGAGGACAACTTCCAGCCCCAACCCGGGCACGATGCGCAGCCTGACCTGCCGGGCCCGATCGCTGATCCTGACTGCTGCAGTCAGGGACCGCCGGCCGGTCTCGACCTGGAGCCATTGATGCCTCAAAGGGGGTCCTTTCTTTTCAGCCATTGATGAGGTACCGTGATCCCGGGCCTGAACGTTTGGTCCCTCTCTCACTTTCAAACCGGCAGATGCAGAGATGATGCCTTCGATCACCGCCAGTCATGAGTTCGACAGCCGCCTTCGGGTGCTGGTCATCAGCGGAGAAGTCACTGAGGCCGAGATCCTGGAATGGCTGCCCCACATCGGGCAACCGGGATCCTCGCTCCTGACCCTCTGGGACTTCAGCTCCGGGGCTCTGGGCTTCAGGCCGGACGAGTCCGGTGGGCTGTCCTGTCCGCAACCCCCTCCGGACATCCGCAGGGTGAAGACCTCCAGGACAGCCCTTGTCTGCCCCAACGAGCTCGACCACGGCCTGTTCAGGCTGCTCAGGGTCTTCACGCCACAGCTCAAGTTCCCTGAAGAGGTCCGCCTGTTCAGGAACATGCGGGCCGCAAGGCGCTGGCTCGGAGCCTGTCAGCTCTGCGTGCAGCAGGTCCCGATTGAAGAGGTGCTGGCCAAGCCCTGCGTCCGCTCCTGCTCCAGGTTGCGGCCCCCATCCTGATGACCTGTCGATCGTAAGATCTCGTTTCAGCCACAAAGCTCCAGAAGGCTGCAGAAAAGAGAAGAAGCTTTTGACCGGATTGACAGGATCAGAGTGGAGAAGAGGGAAGGAGAACTTTTTCAGCCGCTCCAGACGAGAGGCTGAAAGGTCTTCCCGCCGGAGGCGGATCAAATCGCTGGCAGGCATCCGGCCTGCCAGGGAAAAATCTTCATCCGGTCAATCCTGTCAAACACTCTTTGTCTTGTCGTCCTAGATGATTGAAAGATCTTCAGATGAAGCCTCTTTTGCCCCCTTGGCAGGGACACAACCATGTGACCCCTTTTGAGCCGGGACAAAGGTCAAGCCGGGGTTGAGCACACCTCGCCACGTGGAGTCAGCAGTCATGCAGTTGCGAAACCTGGGACAAACCGGAGAACAGGTGTCCATTCTCGGCCTCGGGGGCTTTCATCTCCTGGAGATCGGGACAGGGCAGGCCAACCAGCTCCTGAACCAGTACCTGGATGAAGGCGGCAACTACATCGAGACCTCGGCCAGCTACGGCAACGGGGAATCAGAGCGCAAGATCGGCCGGGCCGTGGATCACCGCCGCCGGGAGTTCCTGCTGGGGACCAAAGTGGACGCCCGGGACCGCAAAGGGGCCCTGGCCACCCTGGAGCAGAGTCTGCGCAATCTGTGGACCGACACTGTGGACGTCTGGTTCATGCATGCCGTTCAGACCGAGGCCGAGGCCGAGAAGCTCATCGGTCCTGACGGGGCCCTGGAGGCCGCCGAGCAGGCCAGGCGTCAGGGGAAAATCAGATTCGTGGGCATCTCCGGCCACGGCCAGCCTTTCGGGCTGCTCAGGGCCCTGCAGGAAGCCACCTTCGACGTGGTCATGGTCCCGATCAATTTCTATGACCGCTTCAACTTCCCGGACGTGCCCGGCAAGCTCCTCCCGCTGGCCGAAAGCTCCGGAAGCGCGGTCATGGGCATGAAGGCCCTGGCTGACGGCTACCTGTGGCGTTCGGCTGAACAGGCTTTCCGATATGCCTGGTCCCAGCCGGTGAGCACGGTGGTGGCCGGGTGCAACACCCCGGAGATGCTCGCGCAGGACATCTCCCTGGCCCGCAGCTTTTCCCCCATGAGCGAGCTGGAGATCCAGGACCTCTACGAAGGCGCAGCCGAGTATCGCCAGTATGTCTGCCGCCAGTGCGAGTCCTGTCTGGCCGGGGACAAGCTGAACCTGAAGCGCATCTTTGAGCTCGAAGGCTGGTACGACCGCCAGATGTGGGACGGTGCGGTCCGCAACCCTGAAGACTATGCCCTGCGCGTGCGGCTGGGACCGTGGTTCGGTCAGCAGCAGGCAGCTCAGGAGGCCTTTGCGGCCGAAAAGCTCCTGCCCTTTCCCCAGGCCGACTACGGGCACCTCAAGAACCGCTGCCCCCATGTGTCCGACCTGGAGAAAAAGCTCAGAATCGCCCACAAGAAGCTGACCAGCCCCTGGGCCTTGAAGTAGGAGGCGAGACGAAGAATCCAGGAGTCAGCCCTGCCGCTGGCCGGGCTGACAGGTTCGAGGCCGGCTCAGATCCAGAAGGCCGGCGGGTCAATGAACTCCCCCTTGCAGACCGGACAGCGGGAGGGCTTCTTGAAGTTCTTCTTCTTGGCGAACGAAAACCCGCAGGCCCGGCACCTGGCCGGGACTGTGGACAGCCCTTTCCTGTGCGTCTTCATCGACCGGTGAATGTGGGCCAGGTGGGCCAGGACCTCCTTTTCCTGGAGACCGGCCATCTGCGAGATGTCCCGCAGGGTGAGCGGCTCCGGCTGGTCCTGCAGCAGATCGATGATCGTCTGGCGCTCGGTTCTGCCGGACCTGGGCTCTGACCCTGAGGCTCTCATGCTTCGGCCTCGCCCTCCAGCCACTGGGAGAGCGTCTCCACGATCTGTCTGGCCTGCTTCACGCTGGAGATGTTGAACTTGGACTGGAAGCGAAACTCCCCCCGGATTTTTCGATACCGGCGAATGGTGAATTTTTCCGGGCCAAAATCGTCCCTGGCCTCGTCGTGCTCCCGATACCTGAACAGGATCGTGGTCCAGGCCCCCCTGGTCAGGATCTCCTTGTCCAGCTCCTCCACCACCTGCCGTCCGTTTTCCTCGTAATTGACCGTGATCTCGTCGATGGTATCAGCCATCCTTCCTCCGGATATCCATTGTTCATGCCCTCCCTCCCTGACCTGGAAAAGGCATCGTGATTCCAGCCCGGGCCGTTGGTCACCACGTGACCACGAGTTCCAGGCCTCCTTGCTCCCCTCCTTTTCAAGGAGGGGCAGGGGCGGTTGTCCTACTCTCTTCTGTCTTCTG
>CAZNIP010000080.1:0-14087 GCA_964573115.1 uncultured Desulfohalobiaceae bacterium
CGGCCATTGCAGAAGCGAGAGGGCTGCATTGCTCCACAGTGGGCAGGTTCGCAGGTCAGGGTCGACCATTTTCACAATCCAGGACCTGACCCCATTTCTGCACTCGAGTGGTGAGAACCTTGACATGCTCTCACCCCTCATGTTTATTCATTTGAACAACGTTCACACCGAGCTCTTCAGCGTTGACCCCGAGGCATTCAACTGTGGCCTGAGTTTCATCAAAAGAGGTGGTCATGGCAAAGCGCAGATGCGATACTTTGAGTCTCATTTTTCTGAGTCTGCTCTTCATTCAGCTGCTCTTGCCCAATCCTGCAATGAGCGTGGACTGGGACCGTTGGCGCGAACATGCGGAGAATTGGGTCAGCGCCATTGGAACCCAGTCGCCGGACCCGATCATGGCCACGGGCTTGAGTTCGGTGCCGTCCGCTACCAAGGGGATAATGATCCAAAAATGCAACAAAAACATGCAGGATGCCCTGCTGGAGCTGCTGGAACCGGCGCTCACGGAAAAGAGACGCCAGGAGCTCAATGTTCTCATGGATAAAAACCAGGCCATGAAAGACGCCCTGGCCGGAAAACCGGAAAATTTTCGTCGGATCTTGAAGGAGATCGACAACAAATCCTACGAGCCAAAAGACCATCAAAAAACCGCCCGGCAAAAGCTGAGTGAACTTGAACGCGAAAACATGGACGACCTCATAGCCAGGCTCAGAAAGAAGGCCCAGGATGTTGCTGATGCCAGCAAGGACGATATCCGGGAGAGCAGCCGGCTGAAGACTGAAATTTACGGAGAGTTGGAAGCAGGCAGCGACTCTATCCAGGATGTACGACAGCGATGTTCCAAGGGTCTGAAGTCCTACAACAGATACAAAACCGAGAACCCCTGTACAACGGCAAGGGAGATTGAACGAGAGATCAAGGCCCTTTGCGTGCTGACACTGGACAATGAAACGAAGTACAAACGACAGATCGAGCTTGCCCGGAACAGGCTCGCGAACTGCAGGGATAAAAAGGACACGGCCTTTATCAAGTCCGCGTTTGATGACGCCAAAAAGACAACCGCTCAGATTGAAAAGGATGTTGCAGAGATCCATGCCTTGATGGCCAGAGCACAAAACAACTTCAAGGAATACCAGACCTTGAAGGACAGGTTCAATAACATGATCCCTGCCTTGTACAAAGAGGGAACCGAATACTATCGGGGTATGGTTTCAAGGGTCAACAAGCTCAACAAGAGACTTGGAACGCACAGACGACGTTTTGAGCCCCATTACTCAAAAATTGCAGACATTTATTCTCAGGTTGTTGACGCTAGACAGTACTATCTTCCAAGGTACCCTGATACTAAAAAGAAATGGGACGACCTCGATCTTATGGTCGAAAATATCAAGTTGGATATTCAGGACGAACTGGATGAAGTCGCCCATAAGAACAGGATGATCGGAATCCTCCGGGGTACGGAGGATATCTGGGAAGAGATCTCCAAGGCTCAAAAGGTGAAACTGACTGACTGCGTCAGGGACCCGGATACGGACAGGATCGTCGCCAAGGCGGATACGGCGAGAGTCAACGTCCTCCTTGACCTGGCAGGCAATATTGACCTTCCGGATCGGGCCGATGCCTGCAATCAGAAAAAGGCCCAGGCACCTGCCCCTGGAACGGCCACGTCACAGACGAACACCACCCCCCAGACCCCCGCGACACCGCCCCCAGGTCCGGCCCAACCCCCGGCCTCCCAGCCGCCAGCAGCCGATTCGGGCGGATTGTTCATTTCCGGCAAGAGCAGGCTCAGGTCCGGAGAAGGGGCCACGTTCACGGCCCGGGACGGCGCCGGTCAACCGTACCCCAGCGGTGTGATCTGGAACTCCTCGGTGGAAGACGTGTTCGTGATGGGCGCGGACGGAAGCGGTGTGGCCTTCAAGGCGGGAACCAGCACCATCATTGCCCATAAAGATGATATGGTGGCCTATTTCGATGTGACCGTTCAGGCGGTGGTGCCGGATCTTCTGGGCAGAGAGGTGACGGAAGCCATCGGCATGCTTCAGGGGCTGGGGCTGAATGGCGGCATCCCGATCAAAGTGTCCACCGGTCAGACATTCCGGGTCGCCGGACAGAGTGTGGCCCCCGGAACCCTGGCCGACGCCGGCAAGATGATCGTTCTGGAGGTTGAAGCCGGGCCGGGCGGCGGGGCTGCCGACCGGGAGCAGGCTGACGATGCGCCGGGTTCGGCATTTTCCACTTCAGGCGGTGAAATCAAGGGGGATCCGGACGGATCAGCCCTGAACAACGCCGTCACTGACACCAGGAGTGACCCCGGTGCATCAGGGTTCAGCATTGCCGGCGGTGAGGAAAAACCCGCACATTCAAACCCACCCGGCGGGGATTCAGACGCCGGCCCGCAAGCCGGTGAGGCCCTGAACCTCTTGGGAACGTCGGAATCCGATTGCGTCAAGCTTGAATCCGATTTCAATGCGGCCATGAAGCTCGGCGACACCGTTTGGGCCCAATCGGTCCTGGATCGGGGCAGGCGATGCGGGTTCAATGCGGCGGCTGCATCCCGGCTGGAACAACACTTCCAAGACCGGGCCAGGGAAGAAGAACGCCAGTTGGCGGAACAATGCGCTGCCGCTGAGAACAGGTTTCATGCAGCCTTGGGCTCCGGCAAATTGAACGGGGCGGAATCGATTGCCCGGGGCATGAAGGATTGTCCGGGATATTCAGAGGCCGTGGCGCTCTTGAATCAACGCCGGGTGGAGCAGAAATGCGAGCAGTACCGACAGCACTTTTACGGACACCTGAACAGCAACCGCATTCAAATGGCCCAAACCGTCCTGTCAAAGGCCCAGGCGGATGGATGCCGGGTCAGCCGGGAAGCCGTGAATGCGCTGAGCCGCAAACAAGAGGAAGTGCGGCGGGAACATCAGCGGCAGCGGCAGGCGGAGATCCAGCGGAATCAGCGGCAGCAGCAGGAGATGATGAATCTCTTCAATCAGGTGATGCAGAATATTCAAACCCAGCCGGTCAGCCGACCCTCCAGTCCGCAACAGCCGCCTGCGATTGGCACCCGGATACCGGAGGTGCCGCAGGCCGGCTCACAGACCGGGCCAAAGTCGCCGCAGGCGGAGTCAACGGGCACCTGCCGGGATGTCTGTGTGCAGGAGCGCATCTTGTGGCACAGCTCGGACGGCCGGCATTCCTGCTGTAAAGGCGGCCGTCCCGATCCCAAGTGCATCGGCGTCCGCTGCACCAAGGTCGTTCGCTGCGTCAAATGGGAAAAACGCTGCGATTGATGGCCCGCACCTCCGTCCGTCCAGAGTTGAAGGGACGACCGGCCTGTGCGGGCCGAGTGCCCAGGGACAGAAGGGCTTGCCCTGGATGATTCCCCGGGTGGGCAAAAAGCCGGTTATTGGATTTGAAATGCAGACTCCGCCTGGACGGTCTCCTTCATGTATTCGAGATGAGTGATGACCCGGAACCTGCCGGTCATGGACACCGGGTTCATGTGCTGCACCCAAACCGATTCCTGGGCGTTTTGCCCTCGGATGGGGATTGATCTGGATTCGAAGAGCTTCCGCGCTCCCTGATGGATTTCAAAACGGTACATCAGAGAGAGGTCGTTTCCGGAGGCGGAGGGGTCCGAGAGAAAATAGCTCGTTTCAATATCAAACGGCGCGTTCTTCGTTACCGGGTTGGGGACCACGGAAAGCCGGTTGATGGTCAATGTTGTCCCCGGCGGTCGGGAAACGGTTTCATCCGGTTTCGGGCTCGAACCATAGTAGTATCCCGCCACGCGCAGCCGATCCCGATAGAAGCTTTTGACCCGCTCGTTTTCGACATTATCCGGTTGCTTTTTCTTTTTCGCGAAGATGTCAGGCATCAATTCCTGGGCCCTTGAAAAATAGGTCCTGGCCAGATTCTTGTCGCCGTCTTCATGGGCCATATAGCCCATGGCAAAATAGACGTGCGGCTCCAATGCGGTCTGCTGAAGCGATGCTTTCATGTCATCCCATGCCTGTGCCTTCTGTCCCATGATCCAGCGGGCCACGGCCTTTCCTGTCTGGGCATCAGCAAAGCCCAGCCCCTTTTTCTCAGCCAGGCAGCCGATGGCCTTGTCGTAATAGGTCACGGATTGAGAGAAATTCCCCTGACTCAAGGCGACATTGCCCAACACCCTGTAAGCGCCAGCCAGACAAGGGTACAGCCCCAGCGCCTGTCGGGCATCGTCCGCAGCTGCATCCAATTGTTGCATGCTTTGATGGATAAACGCCCGGCGCAACAAATAGAAAGACAGTCCGCCCTTGTGTTTTTGCCTGGAAGCCATGGCAATGGCTGTGTTGATGTCCTGAAGGGCCAGTTCCAGCTGATCAAACTCATGGTAGAGCACAGCGCGGAGATTGTAGAGGTTGACCGTCCATTGACCCTTTCCTTGCCGCATATCCCATTTCAAAACCTGCATCCCCTTTTCGATGGCCCTGTCAGTGTCATCAAATGCAGGCCGATACTCTTTCTTGTACTGAAAGTACACGTAGCCACGCCTGGCAAACCCTTCAGGATTTTCAGGGGACAGCTGAATCGCTTTTGAAAAATCCGTGAGCGCCAGATCGAATTCCTCCTGAAGGGCATACGCCCTGCCGCGGAGCATGTATCCCAAGGCATCATTGGGGTAATCCACCAGCAACACGCTGGCACGGTACACGGCATCACCCGCTTTCCTTTCTTTGATGAGCTCTTCCACGCCATGCCAGCGAAAAGACGGAGCCTCATCCCTCATGGAGTCGATCACCTTCTGCGGTTTGGCCGGGAGAGACTTTTGCTTGCTTGCGGGGGCACAAGCCTGGGCCATAAGCGATCCAATCACAATGAGGGCCAGTATCATTCGAAATGCCTGTTTCATGGCGGGTCCTTCCAGGTTTGATTGTCTGACTGAAACCAATGCCTTCGTCCCTGATGCTTTGGGGCTCGTGTCATTTCATCCGTGATTGAGCCATCGATCCTTCGATTATTCAGTGAGATATCGTAGCCGAGGCACATGCGGCGTGTCAATCCGGGCCGATGACGGGGTCAGGTCGTGATCTCTGGGGTGTCCGGGTGTGAGGCGCATCATGGGCAACCACGCCCATCTCCCCGTCGAAACATCCGAAGGCATCTGTCGGCCCAGCCAGCGGCAGGGCTGAATTGGGTCTCCAGCAAACGTTTCCACAAACGGTACGTGACGGCCGGCTGAAAGGTGCTTTCCGCCCGGGGCGGATGAGTCCCCTGTCAGGCGAGGCATGGTCCTGGGTCATTTGCCCGAAGGGCACAGCCCCCTGTCTTTCTCTTTCCGTCGCCGTGCTCTCCGTGTTCGCCGTGGTGAAAGCTCTTTTCTTTGCTCCAAGCCGCCTGGCAAGTATCTGGTCTCAGCCGAACAAAGACTTCAGCCAGGAAGCTCCACAGATAAGAACATCCGATTATTCACGCTTGACGTTATGCACGCTTGACGTTATGGTTCTTTATGATCCTCTCCTTCAAATGCAGACATACAAGGGCACTTGCTGAGGGGTATCGAGTCAACCGATTCGAGAATATTGAGCGAGTGGCCAGGCGAAAGCTTCGTCAGCTTCAGATTGCCAATGAACTTGGCGACCTCATGGTGCCACCCGGCAACCAGTTGAAAGCATTGAAAGGAGACCGAAGAGGACAGCACAGCATCCGCATCAATGATCAGTTCCGGATTTGTTTTTGCTGGTCAGAGGGTGGACCAGAGGATGTTGAGATTGTCGATTATCATTAAGGAGGACGATCATGCACAAGCTTGATCCAGTGACCCCCGGGGAATTATTGCTCGAGGAGTTTCTCAAGCCCATGGGACTTTCCCAGTATCGACTGGCAAAGGAAATCGGTGTCCCCGCGCAACGCATCAGTGCTATTGTGTCAGGTAAGCGGGGCATTACGGCGGATACTGATTTGCGCCTCTGTCGTTTTTTTGGGCTTTCAAAGGGGTACTGGCTGCGAGCCCAGGCAGCATACGACACTGAAGTTGCCGAGGAAGCCCTGGCTGATACGCTTCAGGCCATTCGTCCGTGGCATGTTCAGCAGGTTCAGTAAAATCTCATCTGAGTCGAAACGTCTTTATTCTGACCAGACTGTACCCGTGTGTCATCCTCGTCGTCTCCAGGCGAGCAAAACCATGCCTTTCTCTTTCCGTCGCCGTGCTCCCCGTGCACGCCGTGGTGAAAGCTCTTTTCTTTCTCTCTTCATCGCCACTGGACGAGGCAAGGGGGAGGGCACAAATGCCTGCCTTCACTGCCTGCACCGTGGTGAGAGCTCTTCTCTCTGCCTTCATTTTCAATCTTGACAAACCACAGGCAAAGGATTGTACTTACGTATCATGGCAATAAGTTTTGTCCAGTCTTTCACGTCATTGCCTTGACGAGCTGTCTCCTCTGCGCTGACGTCTCAGCTTCCTCACTCAAGCCCGGGTCCTCTCATGACATTCTCGAACTGAAGGTGCGCTGCTCCTGACCAGAATCTCTCCCAGGTGCTGACAATGGAAGGTGAATCATGTGTCCATGGACTCTCTTTCTCCACACTCCCGCAAACTGGCCATGGAGGTGATGCCTATGCGCTGATGCACGGTTTCGAGTCTGGGGATGATCCATTTCATCAGAGCCTTTGAGGCATAAGGAGTCATGATCATGCATCGATGGACAACACACCAGAAAATCATTGCCATGTGCCTTGGTGCCTTTGTGTGGTTTCTCTTGTCAGGCATTGCTCTGGCTGTGTCCCCCTATCACCAGGGGGTGACCTTTGGTCAAGAGAATGCGGCCCAGATCTCCGCCAATATCGAACAGATGAAACAGCAGGCCTCTGAGCGCGGCGCTGTGTATCAGGAAGCCCTCACGGCAGCCAGGGCTTCCGAACGCATGTACATGGACATCCTGCCATCCAAAGTGGCCTGGATGCATGGCGTTGCAGAAGGGGCGGATGTGGCCTATGCCGATGTCCTGATTTTCAACACCGTGGACCGGGCCTTTGCCGGGTATCAGGGCGAGTGCACGACCTTTCTGGCCCATGGAAGTGCATTGGAGGCGGGCAAAGGGACGATCATCGCCAAGAACAGGGACCTCGGCCCGAACACCCTGAGCGAAGTGGCCATGCACCAGGCATCCCATCAACCTCAGGATGCCCTCTACAGGGCCGCCTATATCGACATCCCCCAGGTCGGCTACACATACAAGTTTGTCGGGTCGAGATCGGCCGGGCGGTGGGGGTACGGCATGGGCGTCAATGAGCACCAGGTCATGGTGGCCGACAACGACGCCCCCACCAGGGACCTGCTGGCCTACAAGGAAGGGCTGCACGACAACGACTACGTCCGCCTGATCCTGGAGCGGGCCAAAACAGCCAGGGAAGGGGTGAGAATCCTGACCTCGATCACTGAAAAGTACGGTCAGGCCTGGAACTGCATCATGTTCGAGATCGGCGACCCCAATGAGCTCTGGGTGGTCGAGGTCACCGGGTACCGCTGGGTGGCCAAGA
The DNA here is from genome assembly GCA_964573115.1 of uncultured Desulfohalobiaceae bacterium. Classification (GTDB taxonomy): domain Bacteria; phylum Desulfobacterota; class Desulfovibrionia; order Desulfovibrionales; family Desulfothermaceae; genus CAYOID01. The sequence continues at coordinate 7,522 of CAZNIP010000080.1, forward strand.
AGATCGAGAACGGGGTCGATGCCCGGTCCAATCAGCTCCAGATCGAGGATGACTACGACCTGGCCGCGGAAGACCTGGTCAGCTTTGCCGTGGAGCAGGGCTGGGTCGAAGAGGGCACGGAACGGATCAATTTCCGCAAAGTCTTTGGAACCTATGAGCTCTATCCGGGCAGCAACGACAACGTTGCCGAGCGCCCGGCAGTGGAAAAGCTCTACAACACGCAGATGCGCTACGATCGGGCCATGGAGCTCCTTTCAGCCCACCAGGGCGAGCTCAGACCCCAGCATTTCGTGACCATGATGCGCGACCACTACGACCAGGTGACCCTGCCCAGCGGCGAGGTCCTGGAAATGAACCAGGTGCCGTTCTACAGCACTGACCACGCTGACATGCACGAGTGGGTCGGCAAGTGGCCGGAAAAGGACACCATGGAGCATCCGCTGTACATCAGGTCCATCTGTCATCACGGCATGCATGGGACCACGGCCTCAGCAGCCATCATGTCCGCCCGCCCCAACGTCCCTGATGAGCTGGGGCTCATGCTGCACTGTTTCCGCAACCCCTGCCTGGGGACCTATGTCCCGTTCTACGTCGGGGCCTTCACCCTGCCTGCGGAGTACAGCCAGCCAGGTGCCTGCGCCAGGTTCATGCACATCTCCAAGACCGCTCTGGGCAGTCATCAGCTCTTTCATGACGGCGTGCGGGAAGTCTTCGACCCCTACGAGGAAGAGCTCTGGGACGAGCTGCCCCGGATCGAGGAAGAGTTCCTGAAGGTTCGGAAAGGCGGCGACCTGATGAAGAGTCAGGCCCTCCTGGATACGTTCGTCCGGGAAAAGTGCCATCAGGTCCTCGATCTGGCTGACGAGGCCCTGGAGAGCATGGTCGAGTCGGCTGCAGGCAGCTCGGCCTGGTCCAGGTAGCCTTTGACGTTCTGACCCATAGATAAAAGGTCCGGGCTGGAGGCATGAAGCCTCTGCCCGGGCCTTTCTTGTCCCGGCGCCGTGTCAACGGCGTGGTACACCTCTTTTCCCAGGCGGGGGAGCTTCAAGCGCCTGGAGGCAGCACCCCAGTGTGCGCCTTCAAGGGGCGGGCCCCAATGAGCCCCATCGACTGACCTCCCTGTCCAGTGACCCTTGCCTCATTACACATATTGTGTCATATTTGTGTCGCCTAAGTGTTTACATAGTCATGTGTCAAAGCGTGCAGGGATGCCAGCATGAAAAACCCGTTCTCATATTCCGGCATTGTAACTGATAAATCCTTTTGTAATCGGGAAGAAGAGCTCAATGAGCTGAAGCGGCTGGTCGCGGACTCCCAGAACATCCTGCTCTATTCCCACCGCAAGACTGGAAAGAGCTCGCTCCTTTTTGAGCTTTTCAGGCGAATCAAAGACCAGAATTCGGGCATCAAGACTATGTATGTCGACCTGTACGGCACGGTGACCGAGCAGGACTTCGTCAACGCGCTGTTCGCCGCCCTGCCTCAAGTGGAGCCCCATTACAAGCGGGTGCTCAAGGCCCTTCCCGGGGTCAAGCTTTCCGTCTCCATGGATCCTGTCACCGGGCAGCCCTGCTTCTCCGTGTCTGCGGCACCGTCGGAAAAAAGGCATTTGCTGTCCAGGGCGATGTCCATCCTCGAGGCCTGCGCCAAAAAGAACAGGCTGGCCATTGCCCTGGACGAGTTCCAGGAGATCACGGAATACGGGGAGGAGGGGTTTGAAAAGCGATTGCGCTCCCACATTCAGACCCAAGACAGGATCGCCTACATCTTCTCCGGCAGTCAGGCCCACCTCTTGTCCGAGATGTTCCAGTCGGCCAGGCGGGCTTTCTATCAGTCCGCCCACAGCTTTCCCCTGCAGCAGATCAAGCAGGAGGACTACGTTTCCTGGGCCAGGGGGCTTTTTGCCGCCAAGGATGCGGATCTGCCCTGTGAGGTGGCCGAGGAGGTGGTAGAGCGTTGCGAGTACCAGCCCGTGTATATTCAGCAGTTCCTCTACAGGCTCTGGCAGTCCAGGAATCTGGACATCAGCAAGGTGGAGAGCATCGAGCAGGAGATCATCCAGAGCCACAGGAACGAGTACATGAGCGTCTTCGACAGTCTGACCGCCAACCAGAAAAAGGGCCTCAAGCTCATCGCCAGAACAGGCGGCCAGTCCATGTATCAGGCCGACAACCTGAGCAGCGTCGGCTTCTCCACGGCCTCGCTCCTGACCCGGGCCATCGACTCCTTGCTGGACAAGGAACTCATCGCCAAAAACGGCACCTATCAGATTCAGGATGTCATGCTCAAAAAGTGGGTCCTGGCCATGTGCTGATGAAAGCGGGATGACTGGATACGAGAGGGGCGAGACGAGTTCTTTGACAGGATAAGAGTGATAAGAGGGGAAAGAGATCTTTTTTCAGCCGCCCCGGACAGCCGGCTGAAAGGCGTCTTCCCGCCTGCGGCGGATGAATCCCCTGTCAGGCGAGGCATGGACCCGGCTGAACCAGGTCGTTCAGCCTGGAACTTCCAGTGTCCGCAGGCGTCTGTATGCGTCGAGCGGAGCGGGTGGCCAAGAACTCTTTCCTCTTCTGCATGGTCATCGCCGGCAGCCAAGGACCTCTGCATCGTCCTTTGCAGTGATTCTCAACGTGGGCCAGGGGTGCCCCAGCTCAATTCCGAGCTCGGATGAAACTTGATTCTGGAGTCAAGTTTCTTGGCTGATCAACCTGGCCGAGTCGAGATCCTGCTGGTCAGGTCGGGGATCTTTCCTCTCCTCAACCTTGAACCTGTCAGCCCAGGCCAGATGCAGGGCTGACACTCGTCTTTTCAGACCATCTCCCTGTCCGCTTCTGCAAAAACTGACTCAATAAGTATGAATTGTCGACAAAACCCTTCCGAACGCCTTGTCTTTCTCTTTCATCTGTGGTACGCGGCTCGCAAGAGCCTCACATGCTTCATTTCTTCTGCTGACAGATGTCCATGCCTTTTCATTCAGCAAGCATCACTCATGTCATGAAGCTGAATCGAGTCATGCCCCTGGCGTTGCCTGGATCAGTGATTCAGGCCATCAACATGGAGCGAGCGTCCTGTCCTCCGACCCGATGGTCAAGAGCGTGTTTACGGAGAGAATGAGATCATCTACTGCAGATGTTGGCTTGAAGTCTGAACAGTTCACATACATTTACGTCAGGGAGGACCATCATGAGATCATCAATCAGGCTTTTGGCAGGTCTTTTTCTTGCTGTTCTGCTGTGTGCCACCGTTGGAACCGTTGACGCACGGGCCACGCGGGAAGCTCATACTGTCAAGCTCTACAAAAGCGAGGGACCAGGACGATTGAATCCTTACACCCGGTTTTACGATATTCGGCTGAGCCATGTTGGTCTCATCAAGGCAACCCTGACCATCGATGATTTTGGTGCCAGCGGTGTGAAACAAAACGTGGGGTTTCTCATTGGACAGAAAACAAGCCCTGACAGGCATATTCAGTTCAAACAAAGCCGTACGTTCATTGCCCAGCCGGGGAGTTATGTCGTTTCAAAAACAGTCGACAGCGTTTTGCTCAACAAATCGAAGAATTTTCGCATTATTCTTGCCAACTACATGAACATCCCGGTGCGGGGAAAACTGGTCATCGAGTATCCTGGCAGAAGGAATGCCGGCCAGGCCGGCCAAAGCCAGACCCACCGGAAATGCGACCTGACCGTGACCGGTCTTGCCCTCACCAGCGACGGCCGCGTCATGGTCGATCTCAAGAACGCCGGACCCGGCAGGGTTCCCAACCAGGTCTGGACCTCTCAGAAGAGCGCCTCAGTCATGCTCTTCCGCGAGGGGAAGCGCTGGGGAGGGGCCTCAATCAAGGTCATCGACCCTCAGCGCAAACTCCAGAAGCCGGGCGGCACGGCGACCTATGTCTCCAGCCTGAAGGTGGTTGGTTCGAAGGAGATCACGGCAGTTGTGGACTACGGCAACCGTGTGGGTGAGGTTGACAAGGCCAATAACGGCAAGTCGGTCACCCTGGGTGCGCAGACCCTCAAGCCAGCTCGTGTTCAGCCGAGGACCATCAAGAAATAGAGGCAAGGTGCTCAAACACCCTGGCTCCTTCCTCTGGGCTGCGGCAGCCAGACATATTGGGCCCTGGTCCATGGGCCTTCTCTGCTGCCTGCTGCTGAGCCCTTCCGCCCATGCCGGTCAACACCCGGTCTTCGGGCAGGACCGCATCCATAATGCAGGCCTGCTGGAAGACCACAGCGATGCACTGGAGCGCTGGCTTCGCCTGGGGATCGACGATGCGGTCCTGATCAACATCGATGCCCACGACGACCTTCGCTGGATCCCAGCTGAAAAGATCGAGGAGCTGAAACACCTCGTGCGGGAAGGGGACCGGGAGTCGATCGCCCTGGCGAATTCCGCCGGGGATCACGGTCTCTACCACCCTGGTTCCTTCATCTTTGCCGCCTGCAGGCTGGGCATGATCGGCAAGGTCTACTGGATCATCCCCTTTACCTATTTCCAGGGCCGCAATCCCAGCCAAGACCTGGACGCATTCCTGGCGTCCTATGGCTTTGGCAGCCGATGCATTGAAACCTTTTCTCTGCACAACGGCTGCTATCAAGGCACCTATGCCGGCATCGACCTGACCATCTGCGGCATCGAGCATCTGCCGCAGGTCGACGAACCAGTCGTTCTGAGCATCGATGCAGACTTTTTCCCCCCTTTTGCCAGCTGGTACGGCAGGGATGTTCTCAGGGCCATGAGCGTGTTCTTTTCTGCCATGGCCCAGCAGGGCTATGGAATCCAGGATGCCTTTGTGGCCTGTTCGGTCAACGGCGGCTTTCTCAGTGCAGCCAGAAGGTGGATTGCCTGGCATTGTATGGAGATCCTTGACCACAGGCAGAGCATAGAAGGTCCGTATCCCGAAACATGGCTTGTGCACAACCTGGCCGATACCTACTACGTGGACGGCAATGCCGATGCTCTGCTCGACCTGACCCGCCGATACCGGAAACGCTTCGACCGGGATCTCTGCCTGAGGGCGTATCAAGCCTTTGCCATGCAGGCCCTCGGGGACAGCCAGGGTGCTTTCAAGCTCGCTTCAGATCTCGCCAGCCTCGATTCGCGGTATGCCTTTGTCCTGGCCGACCTCGGGCAGATCCAGCTCGACAAAGGGCAGGTGGAAGCCGCCCTGCCGTATTTCCGTGCAGCCTACCTGGCACATCCGGATATGAACTACCGGCAGAAAAATCTCGGCGATGCCCTCATGGCCGAGGGCCGATACATCCAGGCCCTGCACGCTTACGAGATGTATCGCCAGAAGAACGGCTCGTTCCCGGTGTCCTTTGCAATGGGCCTTGCCGCGCTCAGACTGGGAGACGATCCTCAGGCAGGCATCAGCTTTAAGCAAGGGGTTTTTGACCTGAAAGAAGAACGCTACCCATTTCAGCTCTCTGAGATCGACGAAGCTGCAATCGTACAGGCTGTGAGCTTTTTTCAGCAGACTGATCAACAGGATGCCGTGCGAGCCATCACCTCGCACCCGTGTCTGAACCACCTCTTTAATTCATCAGAGGCCGACAAGTCGGGTCATCATCACCAATAACCTGAGGAGGGAACATGGATCTCCAAAAACATGCCAAGCAGGTCTTGCCTTTGATCATCTTCGGGGCTCTTGTTCTTGTTTCGACGCTCATGGTGTGTTCGCCTGAGAACTGCGCTGCTGAAGAAGAGGAAGAAACGGTCCAGTCCCACGAGAATCCCAAGACCAGGGTCAAACAGGAAAAGGACTCCGCCCGGCAGGGTTTGGGAAAGAACCAGAAGCTCATCATCAATACCGGCAACGGGCCCGGAGGGGAGAAACCCGACCCCTCCTACCAGCAGACGCGTCCGGCCGCACCGGCTCAGTCCCTGCGTCCTGCAGCTCCAGCCCAGCAGATGCGTCCTGCAGACCCGCGCCAGTTGATGCGGCCGGCTGAACCGGCCCAGACCATGAGACCTGCCTCACCTCAACAGTGATTCCGTCTCGACCGGGTGCGTCGTCCCCATCTGTTCCCATCTCTCTTCTTCATTCCCGCCAGGGTGGCAAGGTTCAGGGTGCTGTGCTTGATTGACACAGCACCCTGTCTTTCTCTTTCCTGCGCCGTGTCCCGCCGTGAACGCCGTGGTGGAAGCTCCCTTTTCCCATCGCCGCCAGGCGGTTGAGCTTTTCCCAGACTGTCATATCTGGCGGGGGGAGGCCCTTCGCTCAGCCTGGCATGCTTCGCGGTTGTCGAAAAAGCTATCTAAGCATCATGAATCGTTGATGGATTCCAGTCGTTCCCTTGTTTTTTGTTCCCCGTTGTGGTAGCCGCCAATGAATATGTTCACAGGTCGCCTTTTATGGCTCCTTGACGAATCATGCGGATTTTCTGTGATTGTGAAAAGACAGAAAGGCAAAAGAGTGTGAGACAGGATGAACAGGATTGCCAGGATCTTTTCTTGGCGTGCCTGAAGCCCGCCAAGAAGGAACCAATCGCTTGGCGGAGATGGAGGAGGTGAACCACACGCTGCGCGTGATTGGATCCCCTCAAAAAATCCGATCAGTTTAA
>CAZNIP010000081.1:0-13768 GCA_964573115.1 uncultured Desulfohalobiaceae bacterium
GAATTCAGAATTCAGCCCTGCCGCTGGCCGGACTGAAGGTCGAGGGTTGAGGGAAGAAAAGATTCCCGACGGGTCGAGAAAGACTTCGACCCGGCCAGCCGAGTGCTCGAGGACGATATGCAGGCAAAGAGAGGGCTTGTGAACACCGGAGTCATGGATCTCACACCACGGACACAAGGAGGGCGTCAATGACTGTCAAGACGATCATGGTCATCGGAGCCGGGCAGATGGGCAACGGCATTGCCCAGGTCGGAGCCCAGGCCGGCTATGACGTGGTTTTGACCGATATTTCCCAGGATCTCGTCGACAAAGGCATGGCCAATGTGGAGAAGAATCTCTCCAGGATGGTCAAGAAAGACAAGATGTCTGATGGGGACAAGGAGAAGGTCCTGTCCAGGATCACCCCGGTGGTCGGTCTGGAAAAGGCTTCTGAATGCGACCTGGCCGTGGAGGCTGTGGTCGAGAGCATGGACATCAAGGCCAAGGTCTTTTCCGAACTGGACCGCCTGGCCCCACCAGAGGCCATCCTGGCCAGCAACACCTCGTCGCTGCCCATCACCGGCATTGCCGCCACAACGCAGAGGCCGGGCAAGGTCATCGGGATGCACTTCATGAATCCGGTCCCGGTGATGAAGCTCGTGGAGGTCATCAACGGCCTGGCCACGGAACCGGACGTGACGGCAGTCATCCGCGAGGTTGCCGAAAAGATGGGCAAGACTGCCGTGGAATGCAGGGACGTTCCCGGATTCGTGTCCAACCGGGTGCTCATGGTCATGCTCAACGAGGCCCTGTGGGAGCTCTATGAAGGCGTGGCCTCAGCCGAGGGCATCGATCAGATCATGAAGCTGGGCATGAATCATCCCATGGGCCCCCTGGCTCTGGCCGACCTGATCGGCCTGGATACGGTCCTGGCGATTTTGAACGTGCTCCTCGATGGATACGGGGACCCGAAATATCGACCCTGTCCGCTCCTCAAGTCCTATGTCAACGCCGGCTGGCTGGGACGAAAGACAGGCAAGGGGATCTACGAATACTGAAGAGGCCGGCACGTGCTTCGGGACGTGATTGGACCTTCATGGGACAACTCGACTCCTGAATGATGTGCCAGGTGGCTGCAAGACCGGACCGATTCATGGCGGTCCCGATGGGGCCAGGGCTCTGAAGTCGCACCTCAATCACCATGCAATGCTTCAACGCGGGCAGGGGCTGCGTTGACGGAGGGACAGATGTACTTTGCCAAAGAGGTCTTGGACCAGTGTTCCACACTGAAAAGGCAATGGGAAGACGAGGTCAGACGGCTGGTGAACAAAACCGGGGAGCGCAGGGAGCGTTTCTCGACCATCTCCGACCATGACATCAAGGGGCTCTATACCCCGGAAGACATCCAGGACATGGATTTTGCCCGGGACATCAATTATCCGGGTGTCTTTCCATTCACCAGAGGCAACCAGGCCACCGGGTACCGCGGCAGGCTGTGGACATTCCGGATGTTCTCCGGGATGGGCACGGCCAGGGAAACCAACCAGCGGTGGCACATGCTCCTCGATGCCGGGCAGACCGGACTGAGCACAGCCTTCGATTTCCCTTCCCTGATGGGCTACGATACGGACAGCCCCAAGGCAGTCGGCGAATGCGGCAAGTGCGGCGTGGCCATCGACACTCTGGAAGACTTTGAGATCCTCGTGGATCGGATTCCCCTGGGGGACGTGACCACGTCCATGACCATCAATCCCCCGGCCACGGTCATGTGGGCCATGTACTGCGCCAGCGCCGAGAGGCAGGGGGTGGACCTTTCGCGCATCGGGGGCACGATCCAGAACGACATGCTCAAGGAGTTCATCGCCCAGAAGACCTTCATGCTCCCGCCGGAGCCGTCCATCAAGCTCATCAGCGACACGGTGGAGTTCGGGACCAGGCACGTCCCCCGCTGGAACACCATTTCCATCAGCGGCTACCATATCCGGGAAGCCGGTTCCACGGCTGTTCAGGAGCTGGCCTTCACCCTCAGGGACGGCATGGAGTACGTGGAGGACGTCATCAACCGCAAAGGCCTCCACCCGGACGAGTTCGCCCCCCGGCTGTCCTTCTTCTTCAACGCCCACATCGATTTCTTTGAAGAGATCTGCAAGATGCGCGCGGCCAGAAGGATCTGGGCCAAGGTCATGCGGGACCGCTACAAGGCCCAGAATGAGCGCTCATGGTGGATGCGCTTCCACACCCAGACCGCGGGCTGTTCGCTCACGGCCCAGCAGCCCTACAACAACGTGGTCCGGACAGCCACTGAGGCCCTGTCGGCCGTGCTCGGAGGAACCCAGTCCCTGCACACCAACTCCCTGGATGAGGTCTGGTGCCTGCCCACCGACCATGCCGTCCAGATCGCCCTGCGCACCCAGCAGATCATTGCCGAGGAGACCGGGGTGGCCAACACCCTGGATCCACTGGCCGGGTCCTATTTTGTGGAGAAGATGACCAACGAGATGGAGGAGCAGGCCTGGGAGTATATTGAAAGGATCGACAACATGGGCGGCATGCTGGCGGCCATCGAACAGGGTTTTCCACAGATGGAGATCGCTGATGCAGCCTATCGGTTTCAGCAGCAGCTCGAGTCCAAGGACAAGATCATGGTCGGCGTGAACAAGTATGTGACTGAAGAGGCTGACGAATGCCCGATCCTGGATATCGACGAAGAGGTCGAGGAGAACCAGCTCAGACGGCTCAACGAGGTCAAGCGCAAGAGAGACTCCAAGGCCCTGAAGCGAAGCCTGGATGACCTCAGAAAGGCCTGTCAGCGGGGCGACAACGTGATGCCCGTGTGCATCGAAGCGGTCAAGAATCTGGCCACGGAACAGGAGATCTGCGACGTCTACCGCGAAGTGTACGGCGAATACCAGGATCCGGGATTGTTCTGAGTCAGCCCTGCCTCTGGCAGTGCTGACACGTTCAAGGTTGAGGGGCGAAAAGATATCTGTGGTGTGAAAATGGTTTCGGTTCGGCCAGTTTGAACAAGGCAGGACCTCGGTCGAGCTGGCTGACGTGGAGGCCTTCTCCCTGAACCCCGGATCCTTGTGAGTGCGTTTCATGCGACGGTGGTCAAAAGGTGGTTCGACAACGGAGAGTTGCTATGGAGCAGAAGAAAATACGGATCATGGTTGCCAAACCCGGACTCGACGGGCACGACAGGGGGGCCAGAGTCCTGGCCAGGGCCTTTCGGGATGCGGGGTTTGAAGTGGTCTATACAGGATGTCATCAGACCCCTGAGCAGATCGTGGCCGCGGCCCTGCAGGAAGACGTGGACTGCGTGGGGCTGAGCTGCCTCTCTGGAGCGCACAAGCACCTCTTCCCCAAAGTGGTGGAGCTGTTGACGGACAGAGGAGCTGAGGACATTCAGGTCATTGGCGGGGGGATCATACCCAAGCAGGATTTTCAGTTTCTCTACGACAAGGGCATCAAGGAGGTCTTTACCCCGGGGACCCCTCTGGATCAGATCATCGACTGGGTCACGACCCATATTCAACCCAGAGACGAACTCTAAATGTGCCGCGATCAGGAGATGAACGACGCTGGAGTGCAGGACCGGGTTGACAGGGTCAGGTCAGGGGACGTCAGGTTTGTCTCCAGGCTGATCCGCAAGCTCGAGGACGGTTCTTCAAGGGCCAAGACCGTGGTCAAGTCCCTGTACCAGCATACCGGGAAGGCCAGGATCATCGGCATGACCGGGGCCCCTGGGGCCGGCAAGTCGACCCTGAGCGATGCCCTGATCACCTGCTACCGGCAGCAGGGGAAAGAGATCGGCGTCCTGGCCGTGGACCCCACCAGCCCCTTCACGGGCGGGGCCATCCTCGGGGACCGGGTCAGAATGCAGAAGCATGCCGAGGATCCCCATGTCTATGTCCGCAGCTTCGCCACCCGGGGGGCTCTGGGCGGGCTCGCCGATGCTGTGGACGATGCCGTGCACGTCCTCGACGCCATGGGCAAGGACATCATTCTGGTTGAAACTGTGGGCATCGGCCAATCAGAGGTGGACATCATGAACAATGCCCACTCAGTGGTTCTGGTCCTGACCCCGGGCATGGGCGACGAGGTCCAGACCATCAAGGCCGGGGTGATGGAGGTGGCCGACCTGTTCGTGATCAACAAGGCTGACCGCCCAGGAACGGCCAAGCTCTATCAGGAGCTGAACAGGGCCCTGGACATGGCTCCCGACTTTCCGTCTGGTTGGCGCCCGCCCATCCTCAAAGTGGAGAATGTGGTCCATCCCAAGGAGTTCCTGGTCCAGGTGGATGGAGTCAGAACCAAGCTGGACGAACACTTTCAGATTCTGGTGGACAAGGAGATTCTGGCTGCCAGGGAACGGCGCAAGGCCAGCGTCCAGTTCAAACACTCCCTGGAGCGGTCGATCCTGAAACCGGTCCTGGTGGACCTTGAAAGCTCGGGCCGGCTGGACTCCCTGCTGGACAAGCTGCTGGACAAACAGACCGATCCCGCCAGTCTGGCCGAAGACGTCGCCGACTGGTATCGCAAGAAGCAGGCGTGAAGAAGAGGAAAGGGCATCAGGCATGCCCTTTTTTCGTGGCTGGGTGTTGACGATCGGTTTGCCGGTCGGTCACCTGCAGAGAACTGTGACCGGTCTTCTGGGAATGACCGCCGGTCACCGCGAAAAACGGAGGTGAGGCAATGGCGTACGAAACAGTGTTGCTCGACGTGGCTGAATACGTCGGGACGATCACCCTGAACAGGCCTGAGCAGATGAACACCTTCAACTCCTCCCTGGCCCGGGAGTTCGTGGCAGCCCTGCAGCAGATGGAGGAAAACTCCGAGGTCAGGGCCATTGTGGTCAAGGGACAGGGCAAGGCCTTCTGCGCCGGGATCGACGTCAAAGAGCTCGAGGGCAAGAAAGGGCTGGACTACTACTGGTGGGTCCAGCTCATGGAGCAGATGAGCCTGCAGATCGCCGGCATGGGCACCCCGGTCATCGCCAGCGTTCAGGACATCGCTGTGGCCAACGGCATCGGCATTGTGGCCTCGGCCGATCTGGCCCTGGCTGCCGAAGGGGCCCGGTTTGGAGCCACGGCCGTCAATGTCGGCCTGTTCTGCATGGGGCCGGCCGTGCCCCTGGCCAGGAACCTGGGCAAGAAAAAAGCCCTGGAGCTGCTGCTGACAGGAGACATGATCGACGCCCAGGAAGCTCACAGGATCGGGCTCATCAATCACGTGGTCCCCAAGAACGACCTGGATTCAGAGACGATGAACCTGGCCCGGAAGCTGACTCAGAAGAGCCCGCTGGCCGTGCATCTGGGCAAGCGATCCTACTATCGGATGCTGGATATGGAGTACGACAAGGCTTTTGAACTCGTGAACAACCATTTTGCTCTGCTGTGCACCTCAGAAGATGCCCATGAAGGGGTGTCCGCCTTTCTGGAAAAGCGGACCCCGGACTGGAAGTTCAGATGAGGGGCTGTGCAGTGCTTGAACGCTGTTCGCTGAAAAAGGGGTGTGTTGTTTCAGGGACCGCTGTTTGAGCCTGCTGACATGAGCCGGTCAAGGACACTGTTTTTGCAACCGCAACAGATGAGGAGGTCTTCGATGGGACTGGACGCATTGTATCGGGAAGTCATGGAAATCAATGTCACGGATGACAAGGACAAGCAGAAGGAGGCAGCCAAGGCTTTTTTCGACAAGCTGAACTTCATGGACAAACCCGAGTACTTCAACTGGGCCGAGGAAATCTTCGAGGGGCTCCATGTCAAGGAAAGGGGAGACAAGACGGCTTTGTTCTGGGCCAGCCTGGTGGACGACCAGGAAAGGAGCCTGACCTACAGCCAGATGGCGACCAGTGCAAATAAGCTCTTGAATCTGCTTAGGAAAAATGGCGTGGCCAAGGGGGACAACGTCTACATGATGATCCCCATTGTCCCGGAGACCTGGATCGTCAGCCTGGCCGCAGTCAAGGGCGGACTCGTGGCCGTGCCCACGGCAACCTCGATGACGGTCAGAGAGCTCAACTTCAGGTTTGAGGCCTACCCGCCCGATGTGATCATCGCTGACGAGGCATCGCTGGAGCCCATGAATCAGGCCCTGGCCGACACCGGGTGCACACCCAAGGTCAAGCTGCTCGTGGGCAGCGCCGACGGGTGGACCAGCTTTGCGGACATCGAGGCCGAATCGGATCAGGCCGAAGCTGCCAAGACCAGGTCGGACGACACCCTGATCTGCTTCTTCACCTCAGGGACCACAGGGCTGCCCAAGCTGGTCGGGCATTCTGCCATGTCCTACCCCCTGGGGCATCTGTCGACAGCCGTGATGATCGGCCTCAAACCGGACGACGTTCACCACAACCTGAGTGCTCCGGGCTGGGCCAAGTGGGCCTGGAGCTCCTTCTTCGCCCCGTTGAACGTGGGGGCCACAGCCACGGCTTTTCACTTCACGGCCCTGGACGGCAACAAGTATGTGGACTTCGTGACCAGGTACAAAGTCTCCACCTTCTGTGCCCCGCCCACAGCCTGGCGGATGTTCATCGGCCTGGATCTGAGCAAGTTTGACTTTTCCAATCTCAGGGCGTCTGTGAGCGCTGGAGAGCCCCTGAACCCTGAAGTGATCCAGCAGTGGAAGAAGCACACCGGGACAGAGATCCGGGACTTCTACGGCCAGACCGAGTCCACAGCCATGATCGGCAACGCCCCATGGATGGAAGGCAAGATGCGGGCCGGATCTTTCGGGGCCCCGTCCTTCATGTACGACATGACCCTGGCTGATGACGAAGGCAATGAAATCACGCAGCCGGACGAGGTCGGGCACATCGTGGTCCGATTGGACAGGTGGCGCGCTGTAGGCCTGTTCACCGAGTACATCGGCAATCCGGAGAAGATGAAGGAGGTCTTTGTCGGCAACTACTACTACACCGGCGACCGGGCCATGAAGGACAAGGACGGTTACTGGTGGTTCGTGGGCCGGGCCGACGACGTCATCAAGTCCTCGGATTTCCGGGTCGGGCCGTTTGAGGTCGAGAGCGCCCTGGTGGAGCATCCCTCCGTGGCTGAGGCCGCCGTGGTGGGGAGTCCGGATCCCAAACGCTATCAGCTGGTCAAGGCCTACGTCATTCTGAACAAGGATTACTCCCCGTCCAGAGACCTGGCCCTGGACCTGTTCAGGCACACTATCAACATCCTGGCCAAGTTCAAGATCCCGCGGATCATCCAGTTCGTCCCCGAGGTCCCCAAGACCATCAGCGGCAAGATCAGGCGGATCGAGCTGCGGGAGCAGGAAGTGGAGAAGAAGAACCAGGGGGCGGACAGGGCTGAAAACGAGTACTTTTATCAGGACTTTCCAGAGCTCAGCTCCAAGAAGTGACGGTCGCGGCATGTGGAGAAGAGACTCTGAATCAGACGTGAGGAACCTGCAACAGAACCGATCAGGAGGGACGTGCAGATGAAGGAACAACTGTACAGGAAAGAGATCTTTGTCACCATTCTGTTTGCCATCATCCTTATGATTTTCGGCCACTTCGCCCAGCTCTTCAAGCTCTTCCCCAGCCTTCAGGGCGGGAGCTTCTGGGGTTTTCCAGTCCACTACATCATTCCGATTCTCATGGGCTGGTTCGGGCTCCTCGTGCTGACCATCATCATGGCCGTGGTCCTGAACAAGCTTGACGATGACATGGATGCTTACACCAAATCCGTGGACACCAGCGACTCATCCTCCCAAAGCTGATCAACCCCAAAGAGGTGAACTATGGAATCTCAGTCATTGGAATTCGTTCTTCCGAACATCTGGATCGGCGTGGCCATGGTCATTGCCCTGTTCGTGGTTTTCTACTATGTGGGCTGGGTCTCGGCCAAGAAGACAGCCAGCGAGGCAGACCTCTATGCAGCCGGCTTTTCCATCGGCCCGGTCACCAACGGTCTGGGCATGGGAGCCACCTGGGCCAGTCTGGCCACCTTCATGGGGGTCATTGCCCTGATCTACAAGCTCCAGGCGCCCTTTGTCTACCTGTGGATCCAGTGGGCCCTCTCCATCCCGCTCCTGACCCTGCTCTACGGGACCTGCCTGCGCAGGATGAAGGCCTTCACCCCGGCCTCGTTCATCAAGGTCCGCTACGGCAACAAGCCGGCCATGGTCATCATCGCCTGGATGTGCCTGGCCATGGTCATGTACGCCCTGGGGCAGATGATCGGCCTGGGCCTGGCCTTTGAGGTCCTGTTCGGCCTGAAATACAGCTACGCCCTGATCATCGTGGGCGCGGCCACCGTGGGGTTCATCACCATGGGCGGCATGTACGGGGCTTCCTACAACGCCGCTTTCCAGATGGTGGTCATGACCATCGCCATTGTGGTCCCCATGGGGGCGATCATGAAGGCCATGGGCTCCTCGGGATGGTGGTTCCCGCCTCTGGCCTACGGGGATATGGTCCCGGGCATGCTCAAGCAGATCCCGACCTTCTTTGACATGAAGTACGACTACCGCTGGTACTTCGCCCTGATCCCGGCCTTCACCCTGGGCCCCATCGCCCTGCCCCACCTGGCCATGCGGATCTTCACCTCCTCCAGCGTCAAGAGCGCCCGCTGGTCGGTGGTCTGGTTCATTCTCTTCCTGGGCCTTCTGTTCTCCGGGACCTATGCGGCCGGGTTCGCCGGGAACTTCTTCACGGCTACCACCGGAAAAGAGATTGCCAAGCCTGACCAGACCATCCTCATCCTGAACGTGTTCTACAACCCGACCATCGTGGCCGCCTTTGTCCTCGGCGGGGCCGTGGCCGCAGGCCTGTCCACCATCGGGGGGAACCTGATGGCCATTGCCGGGCTTGTCGGCAGCGACCTTCTGGGCATCCTGGCCCCGAAGATGGATTCCAAGAAGAAGCTGCGCTGGGGTTACGTGGCCCTGGCCATCGGCGGGGTGGTCACCATCCTGTTGGCTTTCAAGCCCCCGCCATTTCTGGTCACCAGCATCCTCTGGGCCTTTGGTCTCCTGGCCACCACCACCACGCCGGGCATCCTGCTCGGGGTCTGGTGGAAGCAGGCCAACAACCTGGCCCTGTTCATCACCTCCATTGTCTGCGGTGTGATCTACATCGTCATCTCCCCCCATGTCCTGTCCGGAATCGTGGTGGGCAAGGGCCTGGTGGCCGCCCTGGGCATGGCTTCAGCTATGCTCACGGTACCCCTGTCCTTTGCCTCCTTCATCATCCTGTCCATGGTCTTCAACAAGATGGGCGTCCAGGCCCCGACCCTTGAGGACAAGCAGATGATCGACAGGATTCACGGCTGGGGGAACGACTATGACGAGCGCCGTTACAACGGCACGGGCTGGACCTGGATTGTGGTCGCCATCTGCGTCGTGGTCTTCATCTGGGGGCTCCAGCCCTGGTGAGCGAGACTGGCGTCTTTTGACCAGAACCGTTAGACTCAAAAGGCAGGAGGGGGACCTCCTGCCTTTTGTATGATGCGCCGGCACAAAATCAGCTGAGCAGGCGCAGAGGACAGAAAAAACAAAGGTTCTGCATTTCAATGTCTTGTGCCGAGACATGGGAAGAGATTTTTACTCTGCCATCTCGAAAACCTACAAGGTGGGGGTTTGTGAACAGTCAATCTGAAGCCGTGAGGTCAACAAAGGGCTATCCAGCGGCCATGCAGGATGTGTTGCGGTGCCAGGAGTCGGTGTACGAGACCCTTTTCCGGGAACGGAAGTCGGTTCGATACTGCTTTGCCAACGTTCTGCTGTTCGGGCTGCTCCATGCCGTGTTCGTGCTCATGTTTGCCAGACATGTCTGGTCCGTTTCCGGCGTGTCTGCTGCCCCGACTCTGCAGATCCAGATTGCCATCATCTGCAGCGGGATCATGATCGCCTTTTTCATGCACGCCGGGGCCGCGCTCTTTTTCTGGGTCTTCACCCGCGGGCTGGGAGGACGGCCCAATTTTCTGCCCCTGTACCTCAACCTGGGGGTCGGGTTTATCGCCCTCTGGCCCCTGGCCCCGGTTCTGTCCGCATACCAGGCCGGCTTGGGCGGCCCGATCCTGATGATCGTCCTGTCGGCTCTGTCCCTGTATGCTGCAGTGGTGTTGTTTTTCGGGCTCAAGATCGCCTCGGGGCTGTCCCCTTTGCGCATGGCCGCGGCCATGGTGCTCACTGCGGTCTTCGTGGCCTGCTTCCTCTATCTGTGGATATGAGATGAAACTCTTTCAAGGCGATATTGCAGACACTCTGACCCGGTGGATTGAGAGTTTCGAAGCTCAAGACACCCTGGAAGGGTTGTGCAGGGCAGTGGTCAACGGCTTTGCCGGGGCATTTCCGGTCAAGGGGGTGTCGCTGCGATCCGTTGACCCCGCCGGTCGGGAGCTGGAGATCAAGGCTGCCAGGGGGCTGAGCCAGGAGTATCTGGGCAAGGGCCTTGTCCTGGCGGATCCCCACTTTTCAGAGATCGAGCAGCAGGCACCTGTGGTGATCCGCGATGTCCGAAACGACCCCAGGGTCCAATACCCTGAAGCCGCAATCAGGGAGGGGATCGCAGCCATCATCGGCATCCCCCTGCCGATCAGCGGCGCCTTGCGCATGGTTCTGAGGCTTTACTTCAATGTGGACCCAGAGCTGGACCAGGAGGATTTCGGCGTCCTGGCATGCCTGGCCAGACAGAGCGGCTTCGCCCTCAGAAGCTTCATCCTCCAGACTCAGTACGTGGACACCTTTCAAAAGGTCAGCAGGTCCATTCATGCCGGCGAGAACGTCGAAGAGATCATCACCACCATTGTGAACAGAATCCAGGAGATCATGGAGGCCAGGGGAAGCATCTACTGGATCCTGGATACGGACAAGCAACAGGTGCACATGAAGGTCGCCAGCGGCTTCCTGATGAAGGGCCTGTCCAGGGTGGACTATGAGATTCTGGAAGACGTCTTTCAGATCGACCAGGGAAAGGAGGTCTATTTCCAAGACGTCGGGGACGACCCCAGAATCCCCAGCGTCAGCAGGTTGGGGAAGCTCCTGGTGGTGTCGATGCTGGGGATCCCCTTTCGCATCGCAGGGCACTACGTAGGGGTTCTGGCCGTGTATTTCAGCTCCGAGCGCCAGCTGACCCAGAAGGAGATCAGCTTTGTCCGCTCCCTGGGGGAGCAGGGTGCCCTGGCCCTGCAAAAGGTCCTCAGGTTCGACGAGCAGATCGTGAACTCGTTCAAGGCCACTGTCGAGGGGCTTGTCCTGGCTCTGGAGGCCAAGGATGTCTGCACCCACGGTCATTCATTGAACGTGGCCCGGTTGAGCTGGGCCGTGGCCAGGGAAATCGGTTTTTCCGAGGACGAGGCCAACACGGTCTACCATGCCGGCCTGCTCCACGATATCGGCAAGATCGCCATGCACGAGGACATCCTGGACAATCTGGGCAACCTCTCGCTCAAGGAGTTCGAACAGATCAAGAAGCATCCCGTGATCGGAGCCAGGATCCTGAAGCCTCTCTCTTTTCTGGACAAGGTCTCCAAGCTCATCCTGCATCACCATGAGCGCTATGACGGCTCCGGCTACCCCGAGGGCCAGGCCGGAGAGGACATCCCACTGGGATCCAGGATCATCGCCGTGTGCGACAGCTTCGACGCCATGGTTTCTGACCGGCCGAATTCAGACAGGCTGAGCATCCCCCAGGCCGTGAGACAGCTGGAGGCCAGGGCCGGTTCCTTTTTCGACCCGGAGATCGTCAGGGCCTTTGCAGAGATCATTGAGAAAGAACCGGACACGGTCACGCCCTTCAAGGTCTCCAAGGATTATTTTCAAAAATACAAACAGGAGCTCAAAGAACCCAGAAAGAGGCCCAAGAGCCTCAGCGACTGGCTGCTCAAAGGCACGCCGGGGTTCTGAACCTTCAGCACGGCAAAGACCGTGCTGAAGGGGAAATCATCACGAGCTCAGAGGGCCCAGGAGAAAGAAGTCCCGGCGCAGGAGACCCTGGATGGCCTTGATGGATTTGAAGGCCTGCTTCAGGGACTGGCGGTCGATGTGGGTGAGCTGCTTGGGGTTGAGGATGTTGTTGGGTTCCTGGCCTTTTTCAACGCTCACCTCGGCCTGGTGGCTGAGCCTGAGGATCATCAGCCACTGGTAAGCCTCGATGAGCTCCCTGATCACCTCCCGTTCAAACGTCTCGCTCTCTTGAAGAGCCTGCAGCCGTTCCAGGGTGTTGGCCTCCCTGACCTGCAGCTTGAGGGCGTAGATCCTGGCGAAGTCCACCACCAGACGCATCGGGCTCTTGAGGTCCAGGATGCTCTTGCGCTCATCCGTGTTGTGGAGGACAAACTGGCCGAACATGTCCAGGGGAGGGCGGTACGAGGTCGTGTTGATGGCCATGCGGCGAAGAAATCCAGGCCACTGCTCCAGATTGTCGTACAGGGAGTCATACAGCTCGTCCACCAGCCTCTGGTCCCCATAGCCCAGTTCGAGGTCGAAGAAGATGTTGCCCTTGAGCAGGGTATCGGGATCGTCGGCCCGGAGCCAGTCTCGAAAATACCCCTTCCAGACCTTGAGAGGCTGACACCAGTCGGGATTCTTGGCCATGATGTTGAACTCGCAATAGCTCTGACCGGCCTCATTGAGCCAGTCACAGACCAGGGCCCCCAGGCGGAGAAAGTAGTCCCTGACCCCTGACTGGTCATGTCGGTCCACGTCCCGATAAACGATGGCGTTGTCCTGGTCGGTCTTCAAGGTCTGCTCCCGGCGGCCTTCGCTGCCGAAGAGCAGGAAGGCGAAGTCCACAGGAGGTGGGCCCACCTCGGCAAAGGCAAAATCGAGAGAACGCAGGAGCATGGAGTGTGTGGTGGCGCTGATGATCCTGGTCAGCAGGTCGGCCCGGGCTCCGTTTTTGATCATGGAGATCAGAAGGGTTGGAAGCTGGCGGTAGAGAAAGCCGAGGCCCTTGACCGTGGTCTCGTTCTGGATTCTGCGCAGCAGAGCCAGGGGGGAAAGCCCCTGGGCCAGGAGCAGGTCCTGGTTGGAGATGATGCTGAGGACGCTGCCTGTCTCATCGGCAATGGGCACCTCGGTGAGGTTGTTCTGAAGCATGGTGACCATGACCTCGCACAGGGAGAGGTTCGAGTCCAAGGGGGTCACAGGCGAAGACATGATCTCCCGGACAGGAGTCGAACCGGGCATGTCTGCGGCAATGACCCTGACCCGGAGATCCTGGTCGGTGATCATGCCCAGGGTGTTCCCGGCCTCGTCCGCGATCAGAACCGACCTGGATCTGGAGCGGTTCATGAGCTCGGCCGCCTCCCTGACCGGCGTTTCCGGAAGGCAGGTCAGCGGCGGGCCGGCCGGGAGCTCGCCGATGGAGGCGTTCAGAGGTTCAGGGGGCAGTTCGTGGCCGCGGGCCTGCCTGGTCAGAAAGGTCAGGTAGGGGCGGTGGAGCATGTTGGCGCTGAACTTGTCCGTGAAGTGCTCCATGAGGCCGGGGTGGCTTGAGCAGAGCTGGAGAAAGCGGGATTTGGGGATCTTGAGCAGGGTGACCTGGTTCAGGCTCTGGACTGTGCTGATGGACACCCCCTTGTTGAAGAGCAGGGAGAGTCCCCCGTAGACGTCTCCCTCTTCCAGGAAGCCGGCGTACAGGAGCTGGTCGTCCTCCTTGAGGGTCTGCTGCATCCGGCCCTCCAGGACCACGAGGACGTGCGTGACTCTGGAGGTGTTCTGTTCGTAGAGCGTGGTCCGGGGCTTGACCCTGACCCTGGACACGGTTCCTGCCAGGGCCGAAAGCTCGTCGGCAGGAAGGCGGTCGAAGGGGGCCACTCCTGACAGGAAGGTTTGG
>CAZNIP010000082.1:0-13658 GCA_964573115.1 uncultured Desulfohalobiaceae bacterium
GTTTGTCCCGGTGTAGCCAACAAGATATCTCATGACTTCTTCCTCTTTTCAGCCCGGCCGCTGGCCGGGCTGACAGGTTGAAGGTTGAGGGTGGATGGTTGAGGGAAGAAAAGATTTCCGACTTGGAGAGGAGTTTGTCGACTGGGCCAGCTGGATCAGGGCAGAAACTTTCGAGGCTGCTCCCGATGTGCCCCAGCCGCCTCCCCTCTGCCCTCTTTCCTCTGACCTCTGACCTCTGTCTTCTGCAGCTGCTCCCCAGCTTCAGCAGCTGCATCTGTCTACATCCACCGCTTGCGCCGCTTGTAGGATTTGATCTCCTTGAACGATTTCCGCCCCCCGGCCTGAGTCAAGCCCATGTAGAACTCCTTGACATCCGGGTTGTTCTTCAGCTCGGCAGAAGGCCCCTCGAGCACGATCTTGCCTGTCTCCATGATGTAGGCGTAGCTGGAAATGTCCAGGGCGATCTTGGCGTTCTGTTCCACGACCAGAATGGTCGTGTTGAGCTCCCTGTTGATCTGGACGATGTTCTCGAAGATCTCCTTGACCAGAAGCGGGGCCAGGCCCAGAGACGGCTCGTCGAGCATGAGCAGGGTCGGGGCGCTCATGAGGGCCCTGGCGATGACGATCATCTGCTGCTCACCCCCGGAACAGTACCCGGCCAGCCTGTTGGTGATGTTGGCCAGCCTCGGGAAATGCCTGTACATGAGCTCATGGTCTTCCCTGACCTTCTTGGGCCCGTCTTTGCGGGTGATGGAGCCCACCCGGATGTTCTCGTCAACGGTCAGGTGCTTGAAGACCCGGCGCTCCTCCGGGACCATCACCGCCCCCTGCCTGACCACGTACGTTCCCAGCGTGTTGGTGACATCCCTGTTGCGAAACTTGATGTAGCCATCGCGGATCGTGCCGTTTTCCGGCTTGAGCAACCCGCTGATCGCCCTCAGGGTGGTCGTCTTTCCCGCCCCGTTGGTGCCCAGCAGAGCCACCACGCTCCCTTCCGGGACCTGCAGGCTGACCCCCCTGAGGACCTGGACGATATCGTGGTAGACCACTTCGATGTTGTTGACGTCCAGCAGGTGGCCGTTGTCGTTTTTCTGCATGAGCATGCTCTTCAGCGACTCAGAGGTTTTGAACAACCGCCCCCCTGACCTGAAGCCAGGGGGGTCGGAAATCACAGTGCCTGGTCCCTACTCGATCACCCGGGTGTACTCCGGCGTGAACGGCTTGCCCACTGACTTGAACCCTCCATCCCTGAGCACATAGAGCTGCAGAGTGTCAACGCCCTGATGGTCGTCTTTCGAGTAGGTCACCGGACCCACCACGCATCCGGAGTAGAGGGCGTTCATGCCGTTCATGGCCAGGAGCTCCTGGTACAGGGTCTCCCTGGTCACCTCCCTGCCTTTGGCCTTGGCCCGCTTGATGGTCTCGGTGGCGATCTCGGCCACAATGATGCCTGCGGCATAGTTGTGGGAATGGGCGGTCTTGTCGTCCCGGCCGTATTGCTCTGCCAGGGCGAGCTGGGCGTCTGCGCCGGCACTGGGCTCGCTCGTGCTGATGAAGGATGTGGTCCAGTAAAAATTCTCAGCCGCATCCCCGGCCAGGGCCACGAGGTCGTTGCCGCCGGTGTAGTGGGCCCCGAGAAAGGTCATCTTCCCCTTTTGGCCGAAGCTCTCGGCGACGAGCCCCATGTTGTTGGCCCCATTGAGCAGGGACGCCACCGGGGACTGGACTGAATGGGTGATGACATACTGGACCCCTTTGCTCCTCCAGCGCATGAGCGTCCCGGTGTGGTCCAGGTCCTTGCCGTGCTCCACCACTTCCACGATTTCGATGCCCAGGCCGGCCTCCACCGCTTTTTCAACATCCTTGACCGGTTCCCGTCCAAAAGCCGAGGGGTGGACATACATGGCCACCTTGGGGGGGCCCTCGCCCTGGTGGTTGTTGACCACATACTCTGCCAGGCCGATGTTCTGGGCTGAGTAAGAGGCTATGGGCAGAAAGACGTAGTTGGATCCCTGGATGTTGCCGGCATGATACGACGCCGGCAGGGTCGCCATCTTGACCTCCTCGAAATCCCGTTTCAGGGCCAGGGTGCTGCCGGTGGAGTAGTTCAGGTAGAAGACCATGCCCCAGTCCAGGAACTCTTCGAAGTTTCGTTTGGTGATGGCGGTCTCGTACTTGTCATCCCGGATCTTGCAGTCGATGGTGTCCTCTCCCAGGAGCTTCATGTCGTTGACGTACCGAAAATAGTCTTCCACGCCTTTGGAGTAGGGGTTTCCCGCATCCGAGGTCGGCCCGGTGATGGCCAGGGAAATGGCAATCTTGTAGACCTCCCCGGACCAAGCGGACACCGGCATGGCCAGGGCAAAGGCCACCACTCCGACACACAACCAGATGCTCATCTTGGACGTCTTCATCTCATCCTCCTTGCCTTGTTGGGTTCAAGCAATGTTGCAGGGTGTGAGAGGGAAACAGTTGCCATCAGTACCGAAACGGCCACAGCTTGACGTACGATCGCAGGATGCGCCACCAGTTGGCGATGCCCCGCGGCTCGAACATCAGGAAGAGCACGATGACCAGTCCGAAGCTCAGAGGCCGCAGCCCGGTGGCCAGGTCCAGAGAGGACGGCAGGAGGTGTCCGGCCCACTCGGCCAGGTTTTCGACCTGCAGATCAAGGGTCTTGATGGCCGCAGGTCCGAAAATGCAGCCGGTGAGCTGGCCCAGCCCGCCCACAATGGCCATGGCCAGGTATTGAATGGACTCGTGCAGGGTAAAGGTCTCAAAGCCCGCCCCCCTGTTCAGATAGGCCTGCATGGCCCCGGCCACGCCGGCAAAAAAACCGGCCAGCCCAAAGGCGAAGACCTTGGTGAACCCGGGGTGCATGCCCATGGCATCGGCTGCCCGGTCATTGTCCCGCACGGCCACCAGGCTTCGCCCGTAACGGGTGCGCAAAAGGTTGCGGACCCCGAGACCGGCCAGGACCACCGTGACCAGGAGCACATAGTACCAGAACAGGTAGTGCTCGGACCTGCCCACTCTGCCGGTGATCCAGGAGACCCGGCCCACGAACATGAACTGCCCCTGGTTGAAGAACTCCATGAACCTGATGACCCACTGAAAAATGAGCTGAAAGGACAGGGTGGCCATGAGCAGGTAGAGGTGCCGCAGCCGCAGGGCAGGCAGCCCGACAATGAGCCCGAGAATCGCCCCCATGAGCCCCGCGGCCAGGATCATCAGCGGCCAGGCGTGGGTGATGAGCACATGCTGATCGCCGACGACCCCTGCAAGGGCGGCCACGGTGTAGGCGCCCACCCCCATGAAGGCGGCATGGCCGACGGAGATCTGGCCCGCGAACCCGGTGACCAGGTTCAGCCCGTAGAGGGCAATCACCGCGATGAGGATGTTGTCCAGGACGAGCATGTACTTGTTGCTCAGCTCGATGAAAAAGGGCCAGACAAAGAGGATGGTCAGGAAGAGGGCGAAGAGCAGCCTGTCCAGGTGGGTGAAGAAGATCCGCTGTTCTTCGCGGTAGGTCGTGAAGTAGTTGCCGGTGGCCAACCAACGATGAGCTGACATGGTCTACACCCGTTCTATTTCGTGTGTGCCGAACAAGCCGTGGGGTTTGATCAGGAGGATGATCAGCAGGAGGATGTATGGCAGCACAGAGGCGGTGCCGTTCAACCCCCAGTGACCGTCCAGATAGCCGCTGGCGAACTGCTGGATGAGCCCCATGATGATCCCGGCCACCACGGCACCAGGCAGAGAATCCAGCCCTCCGAGAATGACCACGGGAAAGACGATGATCCCGAAGGCGTGCAGGGTGTCGAAGTTGAGGCCGACAATGTTGCCCAGGATCCCACCAGCCGCGGCAGCGCTCAAGCCGGCGGTGGCCCAGGCCAGTCCGAAGACCCTGGGCACGGAAATGCCGATGGACATGGAGGCCATCTGGTCGTCAGAGACCGCCCGCATGGAAATCCCCACCGTTGACCTCTTGAAGAACCAGGAAAAGACGCCGATGAGCACAAAGGTCAGCACCACGCCCACGAGCTGGGTGTAGGAAATGAAGAGGCCCTTGAAGAAAAGGGGCTGGGTGGGCAGAAATGACGGAAAGGACAGATTTTCGGAACCGAACGGCGTCAGATAGATCACCCCGTCGATGATCGACATCAGGCCGATGGTGACCATGATCACCGAGATGATCGGTTCTCCGATCAGCCGGCGCAAAAAAATCCGCTCCACGCTCAGGGCCAGGAAAAAGGTGATGACCATGCTCAGGATAAAGGAGAGATAGATCGGCAGGCCGCCGAAGACCGTCAGCGAATAGGTGATGTAGGCGCCTGCGGCAATGAACTGGCCATGGGCCAGGTTGAGGACCCTTGAGGACTTGTAGATGAGCACGAATCCGATGGCTGCCAGGGCGTAAATGGAACCGACAACAATCCCGCTGACCACGAGCTGCAGAAAATAGGTCATCGTCATCCTTCCAAGGTGTAGAAACGGAGTGTGGTTTTCACTGTCGCCGTCTGACCGTCCTGGTACTGATACAGGGCCTCCACCTCCTTGTCCTGGACCTCCTCGTCGTAGAGGGCTTCAGTGAGGTCCTGATACTTCTCCCCCACGAACTTGCGCCGGATCTTCCCTGTTTTTGTCAACTCCCCGTCGTCCACATCGAGCAGTTTGTACAGGATGGCCAGGCGATGGATCCTGAAGTGGTCCTTTTCCGCATTGGCATTGATGCTGCGGACCTCCTGGCAGACCAGCTCCGCCACCTCGGGCCTGGAGGAGAGATCCATGTAGGTGGAAAAGGATATGCCCCGATCCTCGGCCCATTTGCCGACCACGATGGGGTCGATGTTGATCAGGGCGGCCACGTACTCCCTCTGGTCGCCGAAGACGACCGCCTCCTTGATGTAGGGGCTGAACTTGAGGCGGTTTTCCAGGAACATCGGGCTGAACATCTCTCCCTGGCTGTTGTGCATGACATCAGAGACGCGGTCGATGACCACCAGGTGCCCGTTGTCATCGATATAGCCTGCATCCCCAGAGTGCAGCCATCCGTTGTCGAGGAGCTCCTCTGTCTTGTCCGGCTGCTTGTAGAACCCCCTGGTCACTGAGTCGGACCGGGACAGGATCTCCCCCTGGTCAGAAATCCGGCACTCGGTTTTGGGCAGCGGCTTGCCCACGGTGTCCGGCCGGACGTCGCCGTCGCGATGCATGTAGGCAATGCCCGTGATCTCTGTCTGGCCGTAAATCTGCTTCAGGTTGACCCCGATGGCCTGATAAAAGGTGAACAGCTCAGGCCCCAGGGCTGCACCCCCGGTGTAGGCCCTCCGCAGACGTCGGAACCCGATCTGATTGACCAGGGGTCGGAACATGAGCTGGTCCCCCAGCCAGGAGAGGATCCGAAGCTTGAGGGGCATGTTTTCACCGGTCATTCGGTAACGGGCCGCCTCCTCGCCGACGGCCATGAAATAGGTGTAGCACATCTTGTTCAGACGGTACGATTCATCGATCTTCAGCCATATCTGGGACCGGATGGTTTCATAGATCCTTGGGGCCCCGAACATGAAGTGCGGGCCGATCTCTTTCAAATCGGCCATGGCGGTTTCCACCGACTCCGGAAAGTTGATGGCGATGCCCGTGGCCATGGCCACCCCAAAGGAATTCATCTGTTCGCCGATCCAGGCAAAGGGGAGGAACGACACGTACTCGTCGGTCTGCTCCAGGGGGTCGACCTCGGTCAGCTGAAGGCCCATGTTGATGTAGTTGCGATGGGTCATCATGGCCCCTTTGGGCAGGCCGGTGGTCCCTGAGGTCAGGCACAGGTGGCAGACATCGTCAGGGCTCCCCTGGTCCACGAGCCTGTCAAAGAGCCCGGAATCCTGAGTGTGGGCCTTGTCCCCGAGGGCATAGAGCTCCTGGATGTGCATGAACCAGGGGTCGGCCTTGTACGCGCGCATGCCCCGGTCGTCCTCATAGATGACCTTCGTGACCTTCTGGACCTTGTCGCGGACCTCCACGAGCTTGTCCACCTGCTCCTGGTCGGAGCAGAAGACCACGCTGACATCGAGGTGATCGATGATCTGGGCGATTTCATCCGGCAATGTGGTCTGATAGATTCCGGCCGAGATCCCGCCCAGAGACTGGGCCCCGATGGCCACAAAGAGGACTTCTGGAATGTTGTCGCAGATCAGGGCGATCTTGTCGTCCTTCCCGAACCCGATCTGTCTGAGCCCCATGCCGGCCCTGCGCACATGCTCGTAATACTGTTCCCAGGAGTAGGGGATCCAGCGTCCGAAATCCTTTTCCCGCAGGGCGGTCCTCGTGCCGCTGGCCTTGACCCTCCACCTCAGGAGCTGGGGGATGCTGTACTCAAGCAGGTGGTCTCTGTTGTCCATGCCCCTCACTCTTCCCCGATGTAGGCTTCGATCACTTTTGGATTGGACGAAACCTGCTCAGCGTCTCCATCGCCGATCACTTCTCCAAAGTCGAGGACATAGATGTGATCCGAAATGTCCATGACCACGCCCAGATCGTGTTCCACAAGAACCACGGTGAGCCCCCACTCGTTCTTGAGATCAAAGATGAACCGGACCATGTCCTCTTTTTCTTCCACGTTCATGCCCGCCATGGGTTCGTCGAGCAGAATCAGACGCGGCGAAAGGGTCAGGGCCCGGGCGACCTCCACTCTCTTCTGCACACCATAGCTCAAGTTGCCCACGACTTTCTGGCGATACGGCTCGAGCTCCATGAAATCGATCACCTCTTCGACGTACTCCCGGTTTTCAGCCTCCATCCGCGAGGCTTTGCCCCAATAGATGAAGGCCTGGAGCAGGTTGTATCGAAGAGACGTGTGACGGGCCAGCATGAGGTTGTCCAGCACTGACAGGCCGCGAAACAGCTCCAGGTTCTGAAAGGCCCTGGAAATGCCGATCTTGGAGACCTGGTGAGGAGACAGCCTCGTCAACCGATGTCCGTTGTATTGGATCTCTCCGCGGGAGGGATGGTAGAAGCCGGAAATGCAATTGAGAATGCAGGTTTTTCCAGCGCCATTGGGCCCGATGATCGATGTGACCAGGCCCGGCTGAAGTTCCATGCTGACTGAAGAAAGGGCATGCAGGCCGCCAAAGGAAAGCGTGACATCCGAGACAGTCAGACTGGACATAGGGCTCCGATTCTTTGGAGTGAGGCGAACGATGAGTCACGTTTCGAATGCGTCCAAAGCGGAGCATCCTCCATGCGCACTCACAAGCGACAAGAATGGAATGGAGGACTCCATTCTCAACAGGAGAAGAAAGATCTGACCTATTCTCAATTGTACCCTACATGGACCCGGAAAAAAGTCAAGGGGAAAGCCTGGAAATCACTCTGTTCTTTTTTTCAGATCCAGGCTGCAGTGGCAGCGCGGGCCCCTTGTCCTGAACCATTGAAGCAGGATCAGGCCTGATCGCTTCCTTGTCTGAACGCGTCGACGACCAGCATGCTCAAGGCAGCAGCTCAGCCTTGAGGGACGAATCCGCCTGTGTCCAGAGGTCATGCAGGTCCCATTATTCAGAGAGTTGAGGCCCTTGTCTTTTTTCATCAGCCCATGGTAACCTTCCCATGCTGAGACCCCAGAGGAGGACATCATGACTCTGCGAAGCTTTTCCCTGTTTGACCTCTACGCCAACAACGCTGCCCAGACCCCCCATGCCCCTGCCGCCCTCTGGCCAGGTGGGCGGCAGACCTTTGAGCAGCTTGCCGACGACGCCCACGCCCTGAGCCTTGGACTGGCCGAATACGGCCTGCGGCAAGGCGACAGGGTCGCTGTCCTGGCCAAGAACACCTCGCACTTTTTGAACCTCTTTGGAGCAGCGTCACTCCTGGGTTGCGTCCTGGTGCTCGTCAACCGCAGACTGTCCACGGAAGAAATCACCACCATCATCGAAGACACCACTCCCAGGCTGCTCGTGGCCGGGGAAGAATTTCAGGACCTGGCCGAACAGCTCGAGCAGAACCATGCCTTCCTCGAAAAGAGCTGCATCATCGGCTCCAGAGATCACCTGGGCTTGCCCTATCTCTACTTCTATCACGACAAAGCACCCACGCCACGGACCACCGGCACAGACCCATTCGTGATCATTCACACCGCCGCGGTCCATGGTCGTCCCAGAGGAGCGGTGCTCAGCGAGCACAACCTTCTTCTGGCCAGTCTCCAACTGGCTTTCAGCCTGAGCTTGAACCGCAGCGACTGCTATCTCAACCTTCTGCCCCTGTTTCACATCATGGGCATGAATCTGGCCCTGGCGGTCATGCTCGCCGGAGGGGCCAACGTCATTCAGGAGCAGTTCGACCCGGAACAGGCCCGGAAGCTCATCACGGCCCACAACGTGACCCTGCTGGGAACATTTCCCCCCATGCTCAACAACCTCCTGGAGGCACTCCGGTCCAATCCCGAGCCGCCCAAATACCTGCGGAACGTGATCGGGCTGGAGCAGCCTGAGATCGTGCAAGCCTGGGAAAAGGAGACAGGGAGCAGGTTCTGGACCATGTACGGTCAGACCGAGACCTCTGGCCTGATCACCTTTTCCCCCTATGATGCCAGAACAGGTGCTGCCGGCCGTCCTGGACAGCTGACCAACATGAAAATCGTGGACGAGTTCGACCGCCTGCTGCCGGTCGGTCAGACCGGAGAAATCGTGGTGCGGGGGCCTCTGGTCTTCCAGGGCTACTGGCAGCAGGATGAATTGAACGAGCACACCTTCAGGGAAGGTTGGCACCACACCGGTGACCTGGGGCTCGTTGACCAGGAGGGCTATCTCTTCTTCAAAGGGCGCAAGGCCGAAAAGGACCTCATCAAGTCCGGGGGGGAGAATGTCTTCCCGGTCGAGGTTGAAAAGGTCATCCTCGAACATCCCGGGGTTGATGAAGTCTGCGTCATCGGCGTGCCGGACCCGAAGTTTGGAGAAGGGATCAAGGCCATCTGCGTCCAGGCCGGGAGGTCGCCATTGACCAAAGAAGAGCTCATCGCCTATGTCGGCTCCAAAATCGCTCCGTACAAGAAACCTCGGTATGTCGACTTCGTCGATGCCCTGCCCAGGACAGAGGCCGGGGACATTGACAGGGCCGCGGTCAAGGAGCAGTTCACGCCAGAGGCATGAGTCATGAAGAAGGATCTCTCCTGCTTCACCAAAAAGCAAAGCCGATGAATGACGATGCAGCAGAAGCAGCGCCTCGACTTCCTGGCCACGGTTTCTCCTTTTGATCTCCTGAGCCAGGAGGATCAGCAGACAGCCGCCCAGGCCCTGTCTTTGAGCCACCACTACAAAGACATGACCCTGTTCGTTCAGAACAAGACGCAGCTCAATTCCGTGTATGTCGTTTTCCAGGGCCAGCTGGAGCAGTACATCCTGGAAAACGACGCCAAGCTCTTGCACACCTCGATCAATGAGAAAGAGATCTATGGCGGGATCTCCATCCTCTTCAACAAGGGCCTCTCCATTCGAACCGTCAGAACCGTTGAAGACACGACGCTCTTTCGCCTGCAGAAAGAAACCTTTCTGGCCCTGTGCTCCAAGAACGTCGATTTCACCAAGTACTTCACGGACCGCTTCGGGCAACGCATGCTGCAGAAGCCCTACGTGTCCTTCATTGCCCAGAGTGCCCGCTGCAACGAGGACGACCTGCCCCCCGGGTTCCTGAACAGATCCCTGCATGGCCTGTTTTCCAACGAAATCATCACCTGCACCGAGGGTGAAACGGTCCAGGAGGTGGCCAGGGCCATGACCAGGGCCAAGAGGAGCTCGGTGATCGTCCTTGATGACCAGGGCAAACACCTGGGCCTGATCACCGACCACGACCTGCGTCAGAAGGTCGTGGCCACAGGCCTGCCATACGATGTCCAGGCCGGGGAGATCATGTCCTCACCATTGGTCTCCATCTCAGCCGACGCCCAGGTTTTCGAAGCCCTGCTCATGATGATGCAGCAGAAGATCAAGCACATTGCCGTGGAGGATGAAGCCTCTCATGTTCTGGGCATCGCCACGGAGCAGGACCTGCTCATGGCCCAGGGGCACTCCCCGGTCTTTCTGATGAACGAGATCCACAGGGCGGAAAGCACGGCCCAGATGGGCTCCAGGTACCGGCAACTGCCCGGCCTGATCAAGACCCTGATCGAAAACGGCGCTCGGGCCGGACACCTCAACCGGATCATCACCGCCTTTTCCGATGTGATCCTCAAAAAAGTGCTCCAGTCCGCCCTTGAAGAGCTGCCCAATCCCCCGGTCAAATTCGCCTTTGTCGTCTTCGGCAGTGAGGGCCGCAAGGAGCAGACCCTGAAGACCGACCAGGACAACGCGATCATCTTTGATGACGTTTCTCCCGAATCTTTGGACGCGGTCCAGGCCTACTTCCTCAAGCTCGGCTCGCTCGTCTGCTCCAGGCTCAACGATGTGGGGTTCGCCTTCTGCGAGTACGACATCATGGCCCAGAACCCCAAATGGTGTCAGCCCCTGAAAACCTGGAAGGAGTACTTCCAGACCTGGATCCGGACAGCCGAGCCCGAGGCCCTGCTCCAGGCCAGCATCTTCTTCGATTTCCGCCTTGGGGACGGCGATGCCTCTCTGGTGGACGACCTGCGCATGTATCTGTTCAAGTCCCTATCCGGTTGGGCCGGTTTTTTCCGCCACCTGGCCGAAAATGCCCTCTACTTCAAGCCTCCCCTGGACTTCTTCGGCAACCTGTCCGTTCGGTCCAAGGGGGAATTCAAGAACACCCTGGACATCAAGAGCCCCATGCGGCTCATTGTCGACTTTGCCCGCCTCTATGCCCTGCAGAACAAGATTCCCCAGACCAACACCCTGGAAAGGCTCCGGGAAATGCAGTTTCAGAATGTCCTGGACCAGGAGGACCACGACGAGCTCGCCCATGCCTACAGCTACATGATGCAGATGCGGCTGGCCCATCAGATCGCCAACCTGGCAGACAAGAACATCCCCCCGGACAACAACATCAACCCCAAGGAACTGACCCACATCGAACAGCAGGCCCTGAAAGAAGCCTTGAAGAGAATCCGCATGGCTCAGGGCAAGATGCGCATGGAACACACCCAGGACATCGGCATCGGCTGATCAGGAAACAGGGGTCTTGCGCGAGGTCTCCAGGGCCTGCTCCAGGGTCCAGATGCCCCGCTTGTGCAGCAGAGGAAGGAGCTTGAGGAAGATGTTGGCTGTGGTCACGGCATCGCCAAAAGCGGAGTGCCGCCCCTGGACTTGAACACCCAGCCTGGAGCAGATGGCCTCGATGGAGTGGTCTTTTTTGTTGGGGTGGACCAGCACGGAGAGCTGAAAAGTGTCCAGGACCGGGTTCTGGAACTGAATCCCTGACCTGGCCTCGCCCTTTTTCAGAAAAGCCAGATCGAACATGGCCGAGTGGGCCACCAGGACCGTGCCTTCGGCAAACTTGTAGAAAAGGGGCAGGACCTCTTCGATCCTGGGCTTGTTCTGGACCTCTTCGTTCTCGATCCCGTGCACCCGGATGGCCTCCAGAGGTATGGGCCGGCCGGGATTGACGAGCTGGTCGAAGGACTCCGCCTCCAGCACCCGCCCGCTCATGATCCGGACCCCGCTGATGGACACGATCCTGTCGCCCCCTTCCGGGTCCAGGCCTGTGGTTTCCAGGTCGAAAACAGTGTAGGTCAGAGCGTCCAGGGTCTTGTCCCTGAACTGGACTCCCCACCCATTGTGATCGAACATGCCGAA
This sequence comes from uncultured Desulfohalobiaceae bacterium, assembly GCA_964573115.1. Taxonomy (GTDB): domain Bacteria; phylum Desulfobacterota; class Desulfovibrionia; order Desulfovibrionales; family Desulfothermaceae; genus CAYOID01. The sequence goes on from CAZNIP010000082.1 coordinate 11,736, forward strand.
ATCGTAGAGGGTCTGCCAGCTCGAATCCGGGGCGGCAGGCCACTGCTCTTGGCTCTTTTTTTCCAGGGGCAGGGCCAGCCGCAGATAGGCGTTGCCCCCGTAGTCTGGTTCTGATGAGAGCTGAACCCGGTGCCTGACCAGAACCTCCCTGACCGAGAGGTTCAGCCCCCTGTCCTGGCCCTGGAGGGAGATCTGCTTCCAGTAGGCCAGAATCGTCCCGGCCACGGGATCTCCGGACCAGATCAGGTCCAGCAGGGCCTGATGACCCTGAACAGAGGTCCGGCAGGTCACGCTCTGCACGTCGTGCTCCGAGGCCAGGGCATTGAGCAGGATGAGCAGGACCTTGACAAAGGTCGATATCTCGACTTCCACCTCCCCGGTTTCAGCCAGAAAGCTGGTCGTGATCCGCACCGGGGAGTGGAAGGCGGCCTCTTTCTTGAACAGGGACACCAGCTCTTCCAGGGGCAGGCGCTGCATCGGCCACTGAGTCCTGAACACCCCGGGGAGGTCCTCCAGGGCCTCATCGAGCTCGCTGCTCAGGATCTGGACGTTTTCACAGATCTTGGTCTTGAAGTGTTCCACGTCCTGGGGCGACCGTCCCCGCCTCTTGAGCATCTCGTCTACGGATTCGCAGATTCCGGCCACGCTGTAGTGGGTCTCCTCCATGAACCATTCGATGAGGTCCTGGGTGGTCCTTTCGATGTCCATCTGCTGGCTCATGTCGTGCAGGACCAGGATGAACCCGCTCAATTCTCTGTCCTTGTTGCGCACCGGGACCATCTCCATCCGCAGCAGCCTGTCCGCTGCCCCCTTGGTCATCACGCTGTAGGTGGGGTTCGGGTGATTGCTCTCAATGCGTTTCCTCATGGTCTGAACCCCGTGATCGATGAGGAAAGGTTCGATGAGGTTGAAGACCGAACGGCCCAGTCCCAGAAAACCGCACAGGAAACCATGGGTCTGGTCCTGCTCCGAGCAGGGGAAGAACTCCCTGGCCCGCTGGTTGTAGAGCAGGATATCCCCCTCCAGGTTGCAGACCAGAATCCCTTCCGGCAGATCAGCGATGACTGCGGCCAGGGTGGACTTTTCCTCTTCAAGCCTGGTGTTCACGGCCTCAAGGTGTTTGCCCACGGTCATCTGCACGTCCTGGAGACGCTCGGCGGCATCGTTGATGGACTGGGACAGGCGGACCATCTCCCGGCACCCCTTTGGCTGGACCCGGTGGCCTGGATTGACCGTGGAGATGAGGGTGGTTTCTTCTGTCAGATCGTACAAAGGCAGGACATAGGTGTGGAAAATGCCGTTGACCAGGAGCAGATAGGCGATGAGCAGGAAGAATCCCCCCAGGAGGATCGGGCCCATGTGGCTTCCGACCGTCTGGAGGGCAGAGGCCTGAACGTCGGGAATCAGGAGGTTGAAGTAATAGGCCAGCAGCCCTCCGAGGACGAACCCGAGGATAAGGAGTCCGCCAATGGCCGCAATCCAGAATTTTCGTTTCAGATCCATGTGCTCACCACGTGTGGATCCGAGGGTGGAACGGATCTCGGTGGCCAGAGGGCGGAAAGAAACAGGGCGGGAACCCTTTTCTGGATCCCCGCCCCGGTTGAAGGATCTGTTATCCGAGTCCGCCTATGCCCATGAACACCACCCAGAGGATGGAAAAGGCGACCACAATGACCATCCACAAGTCTTCTTTCTTCATAGCCGTTCTCTCCTTGCTGGTTTATCCAGGGTTTAAGGCATGACCTCTTCGACCACGATGTTGGTCTCGGTCTCGGCCCGCTGGATCTGCTCCTCGGTCACGGTGGACATCTCAGCCTTGAAGCACAGGGCCCACATCATGACGATGCCGATGATCCACCAGGCGATCTGCCAGGACCACAGGGGCGGGAACCCGGCAAAGGAGAAGGCCGAGTTGCCGATGAC
>CAZNIP010000083.1:0-13519 GCA_964573115.1 uncultured Desulfohalobiaceae bacterium
CCCCTTTTCCAAGGGGAGCTGCCCGCAGGGCTGAGGGGTTCTTTCTTCCGAAGTTCATGTGAGAACTGTGACCTGCCATTGACGTGACCATGGCACACCAGGTCTTTGATCTTACTGACTCCTGACTCCTGGATTCTGAATTCTGTCTTCTGAATTCGCGGCTGCCTCTGGATCTTTGCAGCCGCTCTAGGACGTGGACCTGCCGCCCGGACGTTTCCGGGCGGTTCAACAGAAAAGAGTCATGCTTTGAGGAGGGACGTATGGACATTTTAGTCTGCGTGAAACGGGTTCCAGACTCGTCTGAGAACGAGATCGAGATCAATTCCGCAGGGAACGACATCGAACGGGACGATCTCGTCTATTCGGTCAACGAATGGGACAACTACGCTGTGGAAGAGGCCATTCAGATCAGGGACCGGGTCGGCGGCTCGGTGACCGTGGTCACTGTGGGCGACGATGAATCGGAAGAGATCCTGCGCCGGGAGATGGCCATGGGCGCGGACCACGGCATCCTGCTCACCGACGACGCCTTTGAAGGCTCGGACGGCAAGGGCATTGCCAGAGTTCTCAAGGCCGAGATCGAAAAAGGCTCCTATGACCTGATCATGACCGGGGCCCAGGCCGACGAAGGCGCGGCCCAGGTCGGCGGCATGCTGGCAGCCATGCTGGACATGCCCTACGCCTCCCTGGTCAACTCCATCGAGGTCCAGGACGGCAACAAGCTCAAGGTCGGCCGGGAAATCGAAGGCGGCAACCAGGAAATGAACGAGATCGAGCTGCCCTGCGTGCTCTCCATCCAGACCGGGATCAACGAGCCTCGGTATGTCGGCATCCGCGGGATCCGCAAGGTGGCCTCGGTGGAGATCCCGGAACACGGCCTGTCAGACCTTGGACTGTCTGACGACGAAGTTGGGGAGGCTGGAGCCAAAGTGAAACGGACCGACTACTTCGTGCCTGAGCTGGGTGAAGGGGCTGAGATCCTTGAAGGCGACAGTGAGGAGATCGCTGAAAAGCTCTTTGAACTGCTCAAGGCCAAAGGAGGAATCAAGTAATGAGCACCCATATCTTTGCCTACATGGAACATCACGGCGGGCAGCTTGACGATTCCGCCCTGGAGCTGATCAATGCGGCCAAGAAGATCGACCCCGAGGCCAAGGTCACGGCCCTGGTCCTGGGGACAGGGGCCGACCTGGACAAGGTCGCCCAGGCGGCTGCGGCCGTGTACCCCGAAGTCTGGAAAGTGGACAACGGGGACCTCGGCTATCCCAATGCCGAAGTGGTCCGCAGCCTGCTCGTGAACCTTTTGCCCAGGGAGTGCATCTGCCTGGTGCCCCACGACACCTTCGGCATGGACCTGGCCCCGGGCCTGTCCATCAAGCTGGACTCAGCCTTTGTGGCCGACATCGTGGACATTGAAGGGGCCGACGGGGACACGTTGAAGACCGTGCGCCAGGAGTTCGGCGGGCAGGTCTACGCCCACGTGAACTGCGACGTCAAAGACGGCGCCGTGATCACGGTCCGGCCCGGGGTCTTCCCCCCGGAAGAGGGCGCCGCAGCCGGAGGCGAGGTCATGGACAAGTCGGCTGATGCCGGCAGCGTCTCGGTCAAGCGGACCTTCCTGGAAGTGGTCGAGGCCGAAGTGGGCGATGTGGACATCACCAAGGAAGACATTCTGGTCTCGGTAGGCCGGGGGATCGGCGAGGAGGACAATCTGGAGATCGTTCAGGAGCTGGCCGATGCCCTGGGCGGTGTGGTCTCCTGCTCCAGGCCGGTGGTTGACGCCAAGTGGATGGAGAAATCCAGGCAGGTGGGGACCTCGGGCCAGACGGTCAAGCCCAAGGTCTACCTCGCCCTGGGCATCAGCGGCTCCTTTCAGCACATGGGCGGGGTCAAGGGCAACCCGTACATCGTGGCCGTGAACAACAACCCCAAGGCCCCGATCTTCCAGGTGGCCGACGTCGGGGTGGTGGAGGACGTGGTGGACTTCATCCCGGACTTCACGGAAAAGGTCAATGAATTGAAATAGTCAATTTCGTGCGCAAAGACCGCACGAAATTGAACACCTGGATTGACAGGGAAACAGAAAGCCGGTGGAAGCCTGACTCAGACAGGAAGAAGCCGGCTTTTTAGGTGCGATGATGCGATTTGAACTCGATCTCGGCCGGCACTGCATTGCCACAGAGGTCAAGCGCCGGTATGAGAACGCCATGCGCGCCTACTGGAAGGCCAAAGAGGGCACAGAGGTCCTGGAGCAGAGGATCGAGGCTTTCAGGGTCTTGCTCGAGAACACAGACCTGTCCGGGCTGCGAAGCAGGGAGCCGAGGCTGGACAAAGGCTCTTCAAGCAAGGTCTGCCTGGAGATTCGGCCTTTTGAACGTTTGAGTCTGGAGGTGGACGCGGAGGTGGTTTTTGAGCTTGATTTATCCGGACTGAGCCTGGAGGACCCGCCCGGATAAATCATTGATTGTCAACAAATGGGCTGTTCCATGAGCAAGGGTCAAAATCGTGCTGTCTGCCCGCACGGTTTTGAATAATCATGAATGTGGTGCCGGTATTTGCCGGCACCACATTTATGAGCGCTCCAGGGTCAGGGCGTAGCCCATGCCGCCCCCGATGCACAGGGTGGCCAGACCCCTGGAAAGGTTCCGGCGCTTCATTTCCATGGCCAGGCCCAGGGTGATCCGTGCGCCGGTGCACCCGATGGGGTGGCCGATGGAGATCCCGCTGCCGTTCCTGTTGGTCTTGTCCATGTCCATGCCCAGCTCACTGATGCAGGCCAGGGCCTGGGAGGCAAAGGCCTCGTTCAGCTCGGTGTAGTCCACGTCCTGCATGGTCCAGCCGGCCTTTTTCAGGGCGATCCTGGTGGCCGGGATGACTCCCAGGCCCATGTAGGCCGGGTCAATGCCCCCGGCTGAAAAAGTCTTGACCGTGGCCAGGGGCTCCAGGCCGAGCTCTTCGGCCTTGTCCCGGCTCATGATGACCACGGCCGCCCCGGCGTCGTTGATGCCGGAGGCGTTGCCCGCTGTGACCGTGCCGTTCTTTTTGAACACCGTGGGCAGCTTGGCCATCTTCTCCAGGGTCGTGTCCATGGGACGCTCGTCAGTTTCAAACAGGATCGGGTCCCCTTTGCGCTGAGGCACGGACACGGGCACGATCTCGTCGCCGTAAGTGCCCGCGGCAATGGCCGCCCGGGCCCTGTTGTGGCTCTCCAGTCCCAGCTTGTCCTGATCTTCCCGGCTGATGGCGTAGGCCTCGGCAATGTTCTCCGCCGTGACCCCCATGTGGTAGTTGTAGTAGAGCTCCCACAGGCCGTCGTGGACCATGAGGTCCCTGGCCTCGACATTGAACATCCGCGCCCCTTCCCTGAGCTTGGGCATGGCGTAGGGGGCCTGGCTCATGTTCTCCATCCCCCCGGCGACGATGACCTCGGCATCGCCGCTGCGAATGGCCTGGACACCCATGGCGATGGCCTTCATCCCTGAGGCGCAGACCTTGTTCACGGTCACGGCCGGGGTCTCCTTGGGCAGCCCGGAATAGATGGTGGCCTGGCGGGCCGGGTTCTGGCCCTGGCCCCCCTGGAGCACGTTGCCCATGATGACCTCGTCCACCTCCACTTCGGCGTGGCCCTGATCCCAGTCCTGATATCCGGCCTCGAGCTCCACCAGGCCCTTGCCCTTGAGCGGCTCCGGGGCGAAATCGAGCATGTCCTGAGTGGGTCTTGGACGCAGTCCGGCCCTCTTCAAGGCCTCTCTGATGGCGATGGCCCCGAGCTGGGCCGCAGGCACGGATTTCAGGGTGCCCAGAAAGGTCCCGACCGCTGTTCTGGCTCCGCTGACGATAACCACATCGCGCATGGTGTCCTCCTCGCTGTTGTCGTCTTTGATCGTGGCGTATGATGTCCTGAATGCCGGCAGGGTGTCAATCAATCCCGGGTGACGATGGTGGCCATGCCCATGCCCCCGCCCACGCAGAGGGTGGCCAGCCCGATATGGGCATCGCGGCGGGTCATTTCATGGATCAGGGAGACCGTGATGCGCAGGCCCGTGCATCCCACCGGGTGGCCGAGGCTGATTCCGCTGCCGTTGACGTTGGTGATGGTCCGGCTCAGTCCCAGGGCTCTCTCGCAGGCCAAATACTGGGCGGCAAAGGCCTCGTTGAGCTCGACGAGCTCCATGTCCTCAAGGCTGAAGTCTGTTCTGGCCAGGGCTTTTTCCGTAGCCGGAACCGGGCCGTAGCCCATCAGGGCCGGGTCCACCCCGGCAGCGGCCTGGCTCTGGATCACAGCCATGGGGGCCAGTCCAAGCTCGTCAGCCCGCTTCCTGGTCATGATCACGGCAGCGGCCGCCCCGTCGTTGAGGCCTGAAGAGTTTCCGGCAGTCACTGTGCCGTCCTTCTTGAAGACCGGCTTCAGCTTCTGCAGGTCCTGGATGGTCATGCCGAACCTGGGGTGCTCGTCCTGGTCGACAACAGTCGTGCCTTTCTTGCCCGGAATCTCGACCGGGATGAGCTCCTGGGCAAAACGGCCGCCGGTGATCGCGGCCTCGGCCTTGTTGTGGCTCTCCAGGGCCACCTGGTCCTGGTCCTCTCTGGAGATGGCGTACTTCTCGGCCAGGTTTTCGGCTGTCTGGCCCATGATCATGGCCTCGCCCAGCTGACGGCTGCCGGAATGGAGCAGCTCCCAGACCGAGTCCGTGAACTCGTGGTTCATGAGCCGGCACCCAAAACGGGCCCCGGCAGAGTAGTAGGGCCCGGAGCTCATGGACTCCACCCCGAGCACCAGGATGGTGTCTGCATCCCCGGACTTGATGGCCTGGACTCCGGAAAACAGGGCCTGCATGGACGAGGCGCACTGGCGCTGGATGGTGTAGGCCGGGACGTGGTCCGGAATGCCGGCGGCCAGGGCGCAGGTCCTGGCGGTGTTGGCCTCGTCAAAGCACTGCAGGCAGTCACCGGCGATGACCTCGTCCAGGCTGGCCGGATCCAGTCCGCCAGCCCTTTTCAGGGCCTCACCGGCAGCCAGTGCCCCCAGCTGATGGGCCTTGACATCCTTGAGCGCCCCTCCGAGCTTGCCTATCGGGGTCCGGACCCCGCTGACGATGACGACATCCTGCTCGTGTTGCATGAGATTCTCCTTGTCTTGAGATCACAAAAAAGCACCTCAATGGCCATCACTGAGGTGCTCGTCAACAGCACGAACATTTTCAGCACGTGACGTGCTGAAAATGTTCAGGTGTACATCTTGCGAATGTCTTTCTTGTTGATTTTACCAACACTGGTCTTGGGAATCCTGTCTACGATGTCGATTCGGTTGGGTATTCCGTACTTGGGCAGGACCCCTTTGTCAACATAGCTGCTGAAGAAGTCGAACAGATCCTGTTCGGTCACTGAATCCTTGAAGTTTTCCCGGAGGACGATCATGGCCAGGGGCCGCTCACCCCACTTCTCGTCCGGGACACCGATCACGGCCGCTTCGCTGACCGCCTCGTGCTGGCTGATGATGTCCTCCAGCTCCAGGGACGACAGCCACTCCCCGCCCGACTTGATCACGTCCTTGATCCGGTCGGTGATCTGCAGGTAGCCCTCCTGGTCGATGAAGCCGACATCGCCGGTGTGCAGCCAGCCGTCCTGCCAGAGCTGCTCGCTCTTTTCCGGGTCCTTGAGGTAGCCCTGGGTCAGCCAGGGGGAGCGGACCACCACCTCCCCGGTGGACCATCCGTCGTGGGGCAGGGGGGTGCCGAGGGGATCCACGACCTCGAGGAGGACATTGGGCACCGGAAGACCGGTCCGGCAGCGGATCTTGATCTGCTCCTCTACGTCCCAGTCCCACATGTGGGGCTTGAGCACCGCTGCCGTGAGCAGGGGGCAGGTCTCGGACATGCCGTAAGCGCTGGTCAGGTTGATGCCGTGCTTCAGGGCCTCGCGGCACAGCCCTCTGGGCAGGGCCGAACCGCCGATGGCCACCTTCCATCTGGAGAGGTCCAGATCCTTGACCACCGGGCTGGTGACGAGCATGTGGATGATGGTCGGCACGCAGTGGGAAAAGGTGACCTGCTGACCGACGATGAGCTTCAAGAGCATTTCCGGCTCGTACTTGCCGGGATAGATCTGCTTGGTTCCCATCAGGGTGAACAGGTAGGGCATGCCCCAGGCGTGGACGTGAAACATCGGGGTCAGCGGCATGTAGACGTCAGAGGAGTCGACCTTGAACCCCGGTGTTGTGGTCAGGCCCGACATGAGCCCGTAGGTGTGCATCACGAGCTGGCGATGGCTGTAGTAGACCCCCTTGGGCAGCCCCGTTGTTCCGGTGGTGTAGAAGGTCGTGGCCATGGTGTTCTCGTCCAGGTCCGGGAAGTCGAACTCATCCGAGGCTGAAGCCAGGAGCCCCTCGTACTCCCCGGCCAGATCGACCTTTGTGGGCGGCTGTTCGTCCTCGTCCGTGATGAGGATGATTTTTTTCACGGTTTCGAGCTGATCCCGGACTGACTCGAGCAGGGGCAGGAAATCGGAATTGACGAGGATGACCGTGTCTTCGGCGTGGTTGATGGTGTACAGGAGCTGTTCAGCAGACAGGCGGATGTTCACCGTGTGCAGCACGGCTCCCATCATGGGCACGGCAAAGAAGCATTCCAGGTAGCGGTGGCTGTCCCAGTCCATGACCGCCACCACGTCCCCCTGCTCGACCCCGAGATCTGCAAGCGTGTTGGCCAGCCTGGCGACCCGGCGGGAAAACTCCCTGTAGGTCATGCTGAACCGGTCCCGGTAGATGATTTCCCGCTCCGGATACGTGATGAGCGGGGTCTGGAGCAGATTCTTGATCAAGAGGGGATAGGAATAGGCCGAAGGCGTACGTTCGATCTGGCGGGGGGGCATGGCTTCCTCCTTTGAATCGGGTCCGGGGACGACCCTCGGCGGGCGAGAGCCTCATGAGCCCGGGACAGTTGAACAATCAAGGATGTCGAGAGAAGTGACCCCTTTTCTTTTTTGTAGTCGATTGAAGTTGAATGGTCAATCATTTCAGGAGGGTTTCAGGTTAAGTTTTTTCAGGGTGGACTGTTTGGGTCGGCCTTCCCGGTCATAGCCCCTGATCCGGTAATACTGCCTGAGCATGGCCTGCAGAGGCAGGGGGGATGACCGGCCATGACCGTTCAGCCACCTGGGGGGCAGGGTGTCCTCATCGGGGTTGAGGCCCTGCCGGAGGTTCATGACTCTCTCCAGGACGTGGATCCGGTGGCCTGCCTTGAGAAAGGCCCTCCTGGACAGCGACAGGCCGGTGACCGCGGACCAAAGGTCCGGTACAGCCTGCCTGTGGTCTCATTCCGGAGGAGGTAGGCCCTGGCTTTGGACCTGGACCGGGCAAAGCGCTCCGGGTCCCTGGGATGGATGCTGACCTGTCCGCCTCTGGCCAGGACGGCCTTGAGCCGTTTGGCCCCGAACACAGCCCCCAGCCCGCCCCGGCCGAGGAAACGGCTGTCCGAGGCCACGTTGGCGAAGCGGACCTGGTTTTCCCCGGCTGGACCAATGACCAGGAAACCCTGGCGGGAACCGGCCAGCCTGGCTTGGGTCTCCTGGGTGTCCAGCCCCCAGAGGTCGGCGGCGCTCCTGAATTCCACTCTGTCAGAGGTGATCTCGAGCCACGTTGGGGAGGGGGCCTGCCCGCTGATGAGCAGGCCGTCCCAGCCGGCGGTCTTGAGCTGGCGCCCGAAGGGTCCGCCGCAGGAGGAGGTGGTCATGATCCCTGTCAGCGGGGAGACGGCCAGGGCGTGAAAGCGCCCGGAACAGGGGCCGCCCGTGCCCATGAGCACCCCGGGCATGACGGCGAGGATGTTCTCCGGTCCCAGGGGGTCGACCCTGGGCCGCAACCGGTCGGCGAGCAGCTTCAACCCCAGCCCCTTGCCCCCCAGGAAGAGCATCCGGTCCTGGTCCGCGACCTGGATGTCGTGCCAGGTGGACCTGGTCAGGTCAACCTCCAGGATGCGGTTGCCGGGGCCGACCTGCCGAGTCATGCGTAGGCCCTTTTCAGGATGGCCAGGGCATCGTCGTAGTCCATGTCCTCAGGATTGAAGATCAGGGAGGGGTCGTCGATGGCCGATCTGGCGATGTGCCCCAGCTTGTCCCTGGCGATCCCGGCTTCACTGAGGGTCCGGGGCAGGCCGCAGAGGCTGTGGAGCTCCTGCTGCAGGCGGCGGACCATGGCGATGGTCTTTTCAGCCTGTTCCTGCCTGGGGGTGGCGGCAAAGAGCTCTGCTCCCCCGAGGGGCAGCAGGAGGTCGGCGATCGCGTCCCGGCGCGCGTCGAGATTGTATTCCAGGCCAAAGGGCAGGAAGATGCCCATGGCCACCCCATGGGGCAGGTGGCAGACCCCGCCGGCAGCATGGCCCAGGGAGTGGACCATGCCGACCATGGAGTTGGAGAAGGCGATTCCGGCCAGCAGGGCCCCGTTGGCCATGCCCAGCCTGTGTTCCCTGGAGCGGCCGCTGGACACCGCCTGGACGAGGTGCTCGGAGATGAGCCTGATGGCCGAATGGCCAAAGGCCGTGCTCAAAGGGTTGCACTGCAGGCAGGTGCAGGCCTCCATGGCGTGGCTCAGGGCGTCCATGCCCGTGGCTGCGGAGATTTTCGGCGGCATGGACTGGGTCATCCGCGGATCCAGGACCGCCAGGTCGGGCAGCAGGTGAGGGGAGGTGAAGGCCATCTTGGTCTGGGTCGCCTCGTTGGAGATCATGGCCACGCAGGTGACCTCTGAACCGGTGCCAGCCGTGGTGGGAACAACGACCAGGGGCCGCAGGGGCCTGGTCAGCCGGTCGGCGCCGCTGAACTGCAGCAGGTCCTCGGCCCCTTCGCTGACCACGATGTTCGTCCCCTTGGCCGTGTCGATGACCGAGCCCCCGCCCACAGCGATGATGCAGTCGCATCCCTGAGCGGTGTAGGTCCTGGCGCAGTCGTTGACCGTGCGGCTGGAGGAGTCCGGGGGGACGTCGTCGAACACGGCCGCTGCCGGGATGGCCGATTCGGCCATGGCCCTGGAGAGGGGCTTGAGCAGGCCGGCCTCGTTGACGACCTTGTCGGTGATGATCAGCGGCCGGCTGGCTTCAAACATGCTCAGCTCATGGGGGATGTTGTCCAGGGCGTGTCTTCCGGAGAGGATTTTGACCGGGGCGTGGAACTGGAAGTATGGCGGCAGCATAGAGTCACCAGGGTGGTTTGCGTTGCAGTCATCTGCCAAAGGGAATCCCCATGAGATAGACGTGGAGCCTTTTCTGGAACAGGTCTGCGGGCTTGGGGGGCAGCCGTTTGACGAGCCGCGAGGCCACCCACCGCGGGTAGAGGATGACCAGGATGGCGTTCAGGCAGCGAACAAAGGAGATGCTCCGGGCCAGGTCTCCGGAGACGCTGAGCCGATGCTCGGAAAAACCCTGGCAGAGGCCGACCTGGGGAGTGAGCATGACAAAGGCGCATTCCAGGTTCTTGAAATTGATGGACAGGTCGGCGGGTGTCTCAGGGCGGCCGAGATACTTCAGGCGGCCCTGTTCCTTGACCCAGCCCATGGAGGGGCCGGCCGGCTGAACGTGCATCGTGACCCGGAAGCCCTCTTCCCATTCGGCCACCTCCCGTCTGATGGAGTGCTCCAGGACAGAGCCGCTCTGCATGGCCCGGCCGAGGACAAAGAAGACCGCGACAACCACAGCTCTTTTGATCCGCTTCCGTCCCGGCCTGAGGAGTGTGCACGCTGGATTGGACATTTTTCTTTGTCATTTGACCGCAGGTGCGATATTTTATCGACCAGTCGGTCAGATTTGCCTTTCTTCTATCCCCTGAAACTGGATCTGTCAACGCTGTTGCGGCAAAAGGCGAGGTCGTGGGGCCATGAAACATCAACCAGGGTCAGCATCAGAGGCTCACCAGCCGGATCGAACGCCCAGAAAAGGCATGGATGCTGAGACGTCAGCCGTGGACGAGCTCTCCAGCTTTTTTGCCTGGATCATGATGCCCAAGAGCAATCACGCCAGGTCCAGGCAGGTCTTTGTCCGGGAGGCCCATAAGCTCGGCAGCGGCGAGTTCCGCAAGTGGTACCGTTTGATTCAGGCCAATCCGGGCATGTCCGGGGCTCAGCCCGCCACGGGCAGCCGGCCGGCCCTGGTGACCCGGCGGGCGTCCCGGTCGTCCTCTGAGACCCTGAATCCTGTGCTTGTCAGAGGGACAACCTGACTCAGACAAAGTGACAAAAAATCCTTGACTGCCAGCCCGTCATTTTATAGGTTTCTCTTTTCGCAACATTCCCCGGTAGCTCAACCGGCAGAGCGGGTGACTGTTAATCACTAGGTTGGCGGTTCAAGTCCGTCCCGGGGAGCCAGGAAAATCAAGGGGTTACTCATACAGGGTAACCCCTTTTTTCGTGGAAAATCGCTATAGGGTCGGTGTGACAATCCAAAACTGACCACCCGTGACAACGCAATTTTGACCACCCCCGGGTTCACCTCTGGTGAGATGTGCGGGGAGGCCATCCCCCTCACCGGGGAGGGGGATGGCCTCAGCCGATATTTTGATTTTGCAGCGCTTCCTGCAGCCCGGCGTTTGCTGCATGATCGGGACAGGGTTCCTCCATAAACAGCGGATCCGTATCGGCTGGAGACGGCGGCTCGCCGTTGCCTCCGGCTGAGGCTATGGGAGCAGGCGTTCCGCGCGCTTCCGAGACTGAGTCCACTCGTGGAGGGAGCCATCGTACAGGGCCGCATCGCCGTGACCGCCCACCTCGTTGATGGCGAACCACGCCATGGCCGAGACGTGCCCTGAATTGCAGTAGGCGACCACTGGCTCGTCCTTGCCGATACCCATGGCGGCGAGCACCTTCTGGACCTCGTCAGGGGAGCGCCAGGAGTGGATGCCATCCCTGGCCTTGGCGAACAGCGTGAAAGGCACCGGCACAGCGCCCGGCAGATGCCCGCTGGCCTGGACGTAGTCCTTGGTGAACAGACCAATGAACTGCTCAAGGGGACGGTTGTCCGTCAGCGTCGCGGAGCTGTCCTTGAGGATTGCCTCGACATCGTCAGTGGAAACGTGGATCTCCGGCTGGGCAGTGCGGGCAGTGAAGTCACCTGCGGCGATGCCCTCCGCGGGAGCGGTGGTCGTCTCACCACCGGCCTCCCGCCAGGCTGCGACGCCACCATCGAGCATCGCTACGTCCTGGTGGCCGTAGTAGCGCAGGGCCCAGTACAGGCGGGCGGCCACCGTCATGTCCCCGTTGACGCTCGTACCGGAGGGCGTGATGACCACCCGGTCATCGCCGTTCACCCCCGCTTCCCGCATGACTTCAGAGAAATCGTCAGGATCCGGCAGGAGATAGCGCACGCGCCCCGCCGGCGTGTCGTGCTCGACGGCGAGACGGGCGTACGCGACAAAGGGAGCGCCCTGGATGTGGCCACTCTCGTCAAAGGCCTCCACTGACTTTGCGGTCTCGACGACGTGGACGTCATCGCGATGTGCCATCAGCCAGTCCGCTGAAACCAGCGACGCCGGTGCGGCCAGGACTGTGCACGGTACCAATGCCACTGCGGCTACCGCGGCACTGCGAAGGATGGAAAGAAGTAAGGTGTGCATCATGGCAGGACCTCCTGCTGCTTGGGCGTTCGAGTGACCTTCGTGAACCATGCTTCAGAAGGTGAACAGACGTGTAGCCGGATCGGCCATGACCCCGCCGATGGCCATCGGCGTAGCCACACCGACACCGTCACGCAGGGCGGACTTCTCCATTTCTTCAGTGGGCAGGAAAATGGCGCAGACGTCAACCTGCACCCCCGCCTCGATCAGTCCGCCGAGCATTTGCCGGGGGGCCATGTCCGGCGGCTGGACCGCCTCGCCACCCACGTCGGAGCCGGTGACGGCCATGCCCCCGGCGGTGCCGCAGAGCAGGATCTGGGCGCTGCCGCCATCCTTCACCCACTGGCGGGTGAGGATCAGGGCCATAGCCTGGGTCTGGGTGGATTCGGCGGTGATGACCGTCAGCAGGTGCCGGTCTTCATGCTCGGCGGCCCCCGCGGTGCCGGCGAGGATGAGGGCGAGCACAAGGGCGATGAGAAAGCGCTGCATGGGAACCTCCATTGTCTTGGGTGCCTGGTCAAAATAATTGAATCCATATCATTGCCCAAAAACACTCGGATGTGAACCTGGGTGGAAATGGCCTTCAGAGATCCCGCCTCTGGAGGCTTTTTATTTTTCAAAAGGTGGGAAAATGGGTGCAGGAGGCCAGTCTGTTCATGGACCTAACGTGTCCCAAGAGGTGACAGGTCGCTCAGCAGCTTTTCTGCATACCGCTTGCTGAACACTTGACGAAGAGCAGAACGTCAAAGTGCTGGAGGGAAAATGAAAGAGCCGAGACGGTCAATCCGCCTCGGCTCAAACATCTCCCGAGGATTTCTGCCCCTGATCACTCTTTGGTCCCAAAAATCTCCTTCGGCTTTGTGGTGTCCCCGGTGTCGTTGGGGAAGTCCTCGTACACATGGGCCGCCTGCCCGGTCTCCAGAAGGTGCCCGGCCTCGGTCATGAACTCGTTGAAGCGGTGCTTGCACTCGTAGAACCCGTGCCACCAGGCGTAGTCCGGGGCCATCATGGACGCGCCCATCCTGGCCCTGCGGCCCTCGTGGTGCCAGAGCTCGTAGAACTCCACCTCCAGCTTCTCGTCGAAGAAGCTGTCCTTGTCCAGGAGACCTTTCGCGTAGAGCTTGTCCAGGGTGGCCTTGGCCGGCTTGAAGTAGACCTCGTTGTACTCCTCGATGGCCTTGTCCATGTCCTGGTAGTGGGCGTCGGTCCACCTCTGGCTGTGGCACTGGGAGCAGATCTCCTTCATCTTCTCCCGTTCGACCTTCCAGTTGGTGTCGGCCGGGAAGGGCTTGAACTCCGAGGGGCGGACCGTGAGCGGGGCCTGGGTCTCCCAGGACAGCCGCTCGGTCACGTCGTGGGTTGTCTTGACCTGGCCAGCGCCTGACATGTGGCAGGAGGCGCAGGTGGGGGAGCGGTAGTCCAGGCCCGGGGTCCAGGTCCCGGGGGCGGCGTCCCAGTTGTACTCATCCTGGTAGGCGTGATACATGGTCCCGTGCTTGGACTCGTTGTAGATCTCGATCTGGGGGTGGTCCGGCCCCAGGTGACACTGATCGCAGGCTTCGGGCTTGCGGGCCTCGGCCACGGAAAAACGGTGCCTGGTGTGGCAGGAGGTGCAGGAGCCCAGAGACCCGTCCAGGTTGACCCTGCCCACGCCCACGTTGGGCCAGGTGTCGGGGTCGATGGCCCCGTCCTTCATCTTGAGCACGGTGCCGTGGCAGGCATAGCAGCCGGTCTTGCGCTCGGTGTCGGAGTTCATGCCGTGGTTGAGCCAGGGGTCGAGCTTCCACATGATCTCGATGGTGTTGGCGTGCTTGCTGCGGGAGTACTGCTGCGCCTCGTCAGGATGACAGCGGGAGCAGTCCATGGGGGTGACCGCGCTGGCGACCGGGACCATGTACTCCCTGCTGGCCCACGTGCTGTCCCC
>CAZNIP010000084.1:0-12715 GCA_964573115.1 uncultured Desulfohalobiaceae bacterium
TTCTGAATTCTGTCTTCTGTCTTCTCATGCCTCCACCTTGAGGAGCATGGAGTCGCCCTGAGCCAACCCGGAACAGATGCCGCAGACTCCAAGTCCGCCGCCCCGACGGCGCAGCTCGTAGGCCAGAGTCATGACGATCCTGGCCCCGGTGGCCCCTATGGGGTGACCATAGGCAATGGCGCTGCCGTTGACGTTGACCTTGGCCTTCATCTCCTCCCTGGACAGTCCCAGAATGCTCCGGGCACTGATCAGGGCCACGGCTGCAAAGGCTTCGTTGATTTCAATCAGGTCCACATCGGAAGGGGCCATCCCGTTCTGCTCAAAGAGCTTGGAAATGGCCAATCCAGGGACGGTGGCAATGTCCTTGGTCTGCTGGGAGACCTCGGCATAGTCCAGGACGGTGAACAACGGTTTCAGCCCGAGTTCCTCAGCCTTGTCCCGGCTCATGAGCAGGCAGACATCGCCGCCGTCATTGATCCCCGGGGCGTTGCCGGCCGTGACCGTGCCCGGCCGGCCCGTGACGCTGCTCTGATGATTGAAGACCGGCGGCAGCTTGGCCAGACCCTCCAGCGTGGTCTCTGGCCGGGGCTGTTCATCCTGGGTCATGAGCTCCGTCTTTTTCCCCACCCTGACCTCCACCGGAAAGATCTCATCGTCCAGCCAGCCGCTTTCCATGGCCCTCCGGGCAGCCATCTGGGAATGCAGGGCCCACTCGTCGTTGTCCTCCCTGGTGAAGCCGAACTCGTCGCTCGTCTCCGAGCCGTGGATGGCCATATGCCTGTTGTAGAAAGGGTCCCAGAGTCCGTCGTAGACCATCAGATCGGTGGCCTGGGCCCCGGGAAGGCCCATCCGCTTCCCAAATCGCATCTCAGGCAGGGCAAAGGGGCAGTTGGACATGGATTCCTGTCCCCCGGCAATGACCACCTCAGCCCGTCCGAGCTGAATCATCTGCACGGCCAGGTCCAGGGTCTTGATCCCTGATGAGCAGACCTTGTTCACGGTGATGCAGGGCACGGATTCCGGCAGACCGGCCAGAATGGAGGCCTGACGCCCGGGAACCTGCCCGCACCCTGCAGGCACGACCTGCCCCATGATCACGTAGTCCACCTGGCCCACATCGAGCTTTCCCTCGACTCTGCGCATGACCTCCTGAATGGCCAGAGCCCCCAGCTGGGGGGCGTCGAACTGTTTCAACTTCCCGCCGACCCTGCCGTAGGGGGTGCGGCAGGCCTGAACACAGACCACATCCCGGCAGGCCTTGAAGGTGTTGCCCACCTTCCTGCCCATTCCCGAGAACTGCACCTTGCGCTGCCCAAAAGGAGATGGTTGCGCATCTTTGTAGACATCTTCACGATTCCGCTGCAACTTTTGGCTCTGTTCGCTCATGGTGTCCTGGTCTCCGATTCAGTGAGGCAAACTGTGTTCACTGAACATTTACTGGTTTGACTCTATTTTTTGCGGAACATTACTTCTAAGACCAGTCAAAAGTCAAGACACTTTTGCAAATGCGTTGAGTGCATCCTGCTAAAAATTTGCTCGCACGACTCAAAAATGATTCAAATTCTATCAAAAAAATCAAAAAGCTGAGAAAAATGACCTTTGGTCATTTTTCTCAGCTTTTCCTCCCGCCAGGGTTTGTTTTGATCTTCGCCCCAGATCCCATTGTTGCAATTCAAAAGGCTGATGAGGCCACCATATCGACCAAAACACAGGGCTTGACAAATTTGACTGGAAATAATAAGGTTAATAGAATCAGTTGGAGTTTAAACTATTACAGAATCAACGCATCCTTTCCTGACCACACCAGAGTCATGCTTGCGGCTCTAGAGTCAAGATACACAGCTTCTTGACCCCTCCATCATCGTCTGACCGGATCAGCCCTTTTTGGATTTTGCGTAGCCCAGTTGTGCGAGGCTGGCCTCCATCTCGGTCAGGATTTCGGGATCGTCGATGGTGGCCGGGATCCGGTACTCCTTGTTGTCGGCGATCTTCTGAATCGTCCCTCGAAGGACCTTCCCCGAACGGGTCTTGGGAAGCCTCTTGACCACAGTGGCGTGCTTGAAGGCGGCCACAGGCCCAATCCTTTCCCTGATCATCTGCACGCATTCCTTTTCGATCTCTGTCTCCTCCCGGTCCACTCCGGCACTGAGGACCACAAAGCCAATCGGGATCTGCCCCTTGAGCTCGTCCTCCACGCCGACGACGGCGCATTCGGCCACGTCCGGGTGCTCAGCCAGGATCTCCTCCATGGCCCCGGTGGACAGACGGTGACCGGCAACATTGATGATGTCGTCCGTTCTGGACATCACGAACACGTACCCGTCCTCATCGATGAATCCGGCATCAGCCGTGGTGTAGTGCCCGGGAAACTCCGAGAGGTATTTTTGAACAAAGCCTTCGTCGTTCTGCCACAGGGTTGGCAGGGCCCCGGGGGGCAGGGGGATCTTGACCGCCAGGGTCCCGATCTCTCCGGCTGGAAGGGGGTTGCTCTCGGGGTCAAGAGCTTTCAAATTCCACCCTGGAGCGGGCTTGGTGGGTGATCCAGGCTTGATGGGATATCGGTGCAGCCCGGCGCAGTTGGCGGCGATGGCCCAGGCCGTCTCGGTCTGCCACCAGTGATCGATCACCGGGATCTGGAGATGGTTTTCGGCCCAGTGCAGGGTGTCGGGGTCCAGTCGCTCCCCGGCCAGAAAGAGGTACTTGAAGTTGGCCAGGTCATAGTCTTTGAGGAGCTCAGCCCTTGGATCTCTCTGCTTGATGGCCCGGAAGGCGGTTGGGGCCGTGAACAGCGTTTTCACGCCGTGCTGCGAAATGACCCGCCAGAACACCCCGGCATCGGGCGTGCCCACAGGTTTGCCTTCAAACATGATGCTCGTGCATCCTTTGAACAGGGGGGCGTAGATGATGTAGGAGTGGCCGACCACCCAGCCGATATCCGAGGCGGCCCAGTAGACGTCCCCGGGGTCAATGTCGTAGATGGCCTTCATGGTCCATTTCAGGGCCACGAGATGGCCGCCGTTGTCCCGGACCACGCCCTTGGGCTGACCGGTGGTCCCTGAGGTGTAGAGAATGTACAGGGGGTCTGTGGCTTCCAGGGGGACGCAATCTGCCGGGGACGCCTGGGCCATGACCTCCTCCCAGTCCAGATCGCGGCCCGGGACCATGTCGGCCCTGGCCATGGGCCTCTGATGGATGATGCAGTGCTCGGGCTTGAAGCTGGCCAGGTCAATGGCCTTGTCCAGGAGGGGTTTGTACTCCACCACCCGGCTGACCTCGATCCCGCAGGAGGCCGAGACCACCAGCTTGGGTTTGGCGTCGTCGATCCTGGTGGCCAGTTCGTTGGCGGCAAAGCCTCCGAAGACCACGGAATGGATCGCGCCAAGTCTGGCGCAGGCCAGCATGGCAATGGCCGCTTCAGGGATCATGGGCATGTAGATGATCACCCGGTCGCCCTTGGAGATGCCCTGAGCCTGAAGGGCTCCGGCGAACCTGGCCACCAGATCTTTGAGTTCCTGGTAGGTGAAGGTCCTGATCGTGTCCGTGACAGGGCTGTCGTAGATCAGGGCAGCCTGCTGCCCTCGTCCGTTTTCAACATGCAGGTCCAGGGCATTGAAGCAGGTGTTGACCTGCCCTCCCACGAACCAGCGGTAAAAGGGGATTCTGGAATCATCGAGCACCTTGTCCCAGCGCTTGTACCAGTGACAGTCTTCGGCAATCTCCCCCCAGAACCCTTCAGGGTCCTGAATGGACCGTTGATAGGCCTGTTCGTAAGCATTTGACATACCCTCGCCCCTCCTTTGTCTGCTTGGAAGACACTCCAGTGAAGACTCCATGGACCGTTCCGAACTCTTTCCCCGTTCCTGACCTCCTTTGTCAAGAAAGATTGTCAAGCTGACCGTTTTCAAGGCCGCACCAACGGTCGAGCAGATCGACCCTCAGCTCATGCCGAAGGCTTGGGCGCAAAAGGAACCCAAGGACCCCAAATCCTCACAGACCTGAATGCCCCCGGCCCGCATGGCTTCGATCTTGCCCTGTGCCGTTCCGCTCTTGCCGCTGACAATGGCTCCGGCATGGCCCATGCGCCTGCCAGGTGGAGCCGTCAGGCCGGCGATGAACCCCACGACCGGCTTGGT
Source organism: uncultured Desulfohalobiaceae bacterium (assembly GCA_964573115.1). Classification (GTDB taxonomy): domain Bacteria; phylum Desulfobacterota; class Desulfovibrionia; order Desulfovibrionales; family Desulfothermaceae; genus CAYOID01. Next base: position 4,134 of record CAZNIP010000084.1, read on the forward strand.
CATGCGGGTTTTGACGAATTCCGCGGCCGTTTCCTCGGCATTGCCGCCGATCTCCCCGACCATGACCACGCCTTCGGTCTGGGGGTCCTGTTCAAAGGCCTCCAGGCAGTCGATGAAGTCTGTGCCGTTGACAGGGTCCCCGCCGATGCCCAGGCAGGTGGTCTGCCCGATGGACTGCTCCGTCAGCTGGTGGACCACCTCGTAGGTCAGGGTCCCGGATCTGGAGACAACGCCGATCGGCCCACCCGGCTTGTGGATCACTCCCGGCATGATGCCGATCTTGCATTCTCCCGGGGTGATGACTCCGGGGCAGTTGGGGCCGATGAGCCTGGTCTTGCGGCCCTGGAGCACGTTTTTGACCTTCATCATGTCCAGAACGGGGATCCCCTCGGTGATGGCCACGATCACGTCCACCCCGGCCTCGGCCGCCTCCATGATCGCGTCGGCGGCAAAGGCCGGGGGCACAAAGATCAGACTGCAGTTGGCCCCTGTCGTGTCCACGGCATCCTGGACCGTGTCGAAAACAGGAATGGAATCCATCTCCTGACCGCCTTTGCCCGGCGTGGCTCCGGCGACCACATTCGTCCCGTACTGAACACACTGCCTGGTGTGGAACTGGCCCTCCCGTCCGGTGATCCCCTGAACCAGAACCCGTGTTTCGGAATTCACAAAAATGCTCATATGTTGTCCTTCACCATGCCGGCGGGGCGTCTGATGCCCCGGCTCCATGGAGTATGAATGATCTTTGTCGCTGTCACCCGGCGATGACGGCCACCTCTCTGGCGGCCTCGGCAAGGTCCCTGGCTGTTCTGAGATCCAGCCCGGAATCTCTGAGAATCTGCCGGCCCTGCTCCACGTTGGTCCCTTCCATCCGGACCACGACCGGGACGTTGAGGCCCACCTTGGTCGCGGCCTGGACAACCCCCTGGGCCAGGACGTCGCACCTGAGGATGCCGCCAAAGATGTTGATGAAGATGCACTTGACGCTGGGGTCGTTGAGGATGATCCGAAAGCCGTTCTCCACCATTTCGGCGTTGGCCCCGCCGCCGACGTCGAGAAAGTTGGCCGGTTCGGCCCCGGCCTTCTTGATGATGTCCATGGTGGCCATGGCCAGTCCGGCGCCATTGACCATGTTTCCGACATTGCCCTCCATCTTGATGTAGTTGAGCCCGTAGGACGAGGCCTCAACTTCCAGGGGGTCCTCTTCGTCCCGGTCCCGAAGCTCGACAATATCCTTGTGCCTGTAGAGGGCATTGTCGTCAAAGTTGAGCTTGGCATCCAGGGCCAGGACTCTCTGATCCGTGGTGACCACGAGGGGGTTGATCTCGGCCAGGGAGCAGTCCTGGCCCACAAAGAGCCGGTACAGATTGCCCACCAGACCCATGAACCCCTTCCGGGCTTCAGGGCTCAACCCCAGGCCAAAGGCCAGGCGCCGGCAATGGAAGGGCTGAACGCCCACCAGGGGATCGATCGAGACCTTGATGATCTTGTCCGGGGTCTCCTCGGCGACCTGCTCGATGTCCATGCCGCCGGCTTCGCTGGCCATGATGACCACTCGAGCCGTCGCCCTGTCCGGGATGACGCTGAGATAGAGCTCCTTTTCAATGTCCAGCCCCTGTTCCACGAGCACTTTCCGGACCTGCTGACCATTCGGGCCGGTCTGGGGCGTGACCAGCTGCATGCCCAGGATCTCCCCGGCCAGGGCGTCGACCTCGTCTCTGGTCCTGGCCAGCTTCACACCGCCGCCTTTGCCCCTTCCGCCGGCATGAATCTGGGCCTTGACCACCACCGGGTACCCGCCCAGCTTGTCAGCCGCGGCCAGAGCCTCTTCCCTGGTTTCAGCCGTCCCGCCCCGAGGCACCGCAATCCCGGCCCGGGTAAAGAGGTCTTTGGCCTGGTATTCGTGAATCTTCATCCGCTCACTCCTTTACGCTCACGCCTTGGTGCAGAACTCGGTCAGAACCCCGTGGGTGGATTTGGGATGCAGGAAGGCCACTTTCTTGCCCCCGGCTCCTGGCACCGGTTCCGGGTTGATGAGCTTGCATCCGGCCTCTTTGGCCTGATTGAGCTGTTCAACAATGTTGTCCGTGCTGTAGGCCACATGATGGATGCCTTCGCCGTTCTTGCTCAAGTACTTGGCGATGGGGCTCTCTTCCGAGGTCGGCTCCAAGAGCTCAATATGGATCCCTCCGAGGTCAAAAAAGGCCGTGCGCACCTTTTGAGACTCCACTTCTTCGATTTTTTCGCATTTCAAGCCCAAAGCCTGTTCATAAAAGGCAATGGCATCCTCAAGAGACTTGACCGCAATGCCCAGATGATCGATTTTTTCGAGCATGACATCCCCCTGTCATGGTAGTTTGTCATTCCATTTTGCAATCAAAGTGATCACTCATTGTGTTCTTCTCGCCACGTTGATGACACCTATGAAGGCCATCTTGGTCGCAAAATGGAATAAGGTATTCAAATTCCAGCGGACACAAGACGCTTGACCCAAAGCTGGGAAGGCTGATCACGCTGATCCATTCCAAGCCTTGCCCTCACGTCGGGATTTTTTTCCTCCCTCAACCATCCACCCTCAACCCTCGACCTTCAGCCGGGCTGGAGGCCGGGCTGAAAAGTGCTCAGACCGGTATGTTGCCGTGCTTCTTGGGCGAACGAGCCTCCCGCTTGGAACGCAGGATTTCCAGGGCCCGAATGAGCCTCGGCCTGGTCTGGCTGGGCTGGATGACACAGTCGATGTACCCCCGGTTGGCCGCCCTGTAAGGGTTCGAAAACATGTCCTCGTACTCGAGGATCTTTTCCTTGCGCATGGCTTCCGAGTCCTCGGCCTCCTTGATGGTCTTGCGGTGAATGACGTTGGCGGCCCCGGAAGCCCCCATGACCGCAATCTCAGCTGTGGGCCAGGCAAAGGCCATGTCCGCCCCCAGATCCCTGGAGCACATGGCCAGGTAGGACCCCCCGTAGGACTTCCTGGTCACCAGGAGGAGCTTGGGCACCGTGGCTTCGGAGTAGCACCACAGGAGTTTGGCCCCGTGTCTGATGATGCCGCCCCACTCCTGCTGCGTCCCTGGGAGGTACCCCGGGACATCGGCAATGGTCAGCATGGGGATGTTGAAGGCGTCGCAAAAGCGGATGAACCGGGTGGCCTTGTCCGACGCGTCGATGTCCAGACAGCCGGCATAGACCTTGGGCTGGTTGGCGATGATCCCGATGGGCATCCCGTTCAGGCGGGCAAAGCCGATGATCATGTTCGTGGCATAGAGGGCATGGGGCTCAAAAAAATCGCCATCGTCCACAATGGTCTCGATGACGTCCTTCATGTCGTAGGCCTGATTGGCGCTGTCCGGGATCAGGGTGTCCAGACCGGGGTCCATTCTCTCCGGACTGTCCTGGCTGGGCTGCACTGGCGGGTCTTCCATGTTGTTCAGGGGCAGAAAGGACAGCAGCTTCTTGATCTGCTCGATGGCGTCGCTGTCGTCCTCGCAGGCGAAATGGGCCACGCCGCTCTTCTGGTTGTGGACCAGGGCACCGCCCAGGTCTTCAAAGCTGACCTCTTCCCCGGTCACGGACTTGATGACCTCCGGCCCGGTGATGAACATGTAGCTGGACTGCTTGACCATGAAAATCCAGTCGGTCATGGCCGGGGAGTAGACCGCTCCCCCGGCTGTGGGGCCCATGATGGCCGAAAGCTGAGGGATGACCCCTGAGGCGTTGGAGTTGCGGAAAAAGATCTGCCCGTAGCCGGACAGGGCGTCGACCCCTTCCTGGATCCTGGCTCCGCCGGAGTCGTTGATGCCCACCATGGGGACCCCGGACTTGAGGGCCAGGTCCATGACCTTGCAGATCTTCTTGGCATGCATCTCCCCCAGGCTCCCGGCCCTGGCCGTGAAGTCCTGGGAATAGGCGCACACTGGCCTGCCGTTCACCAGGCCGTGCCCGGTGACCACGCCTTCAGAGGGGATGTCCACGTCCTCCATGCCGAAGTTGGTGCATCGGTGCTTGACAAACATGTCCGTCTCCTGGAAGGTCCCGGGGTCGAACAACTGGAGGAGGCGTTCCCTGGCCGTGAGCTTGCCCTTTTCCTTGTGCTTGGCAATGGCCTTTTCTCCGCCCATTTCAAGCATCTTCTTCTCTTTATCCAACAGTTCCTGAATCTTTTCCTGCGTGGACAAGGTGGACATAGATGACTTCCTTTGTCTCTGGTTCACTGATTGATGGATCTCTCAGCGGGCCGGCCCTGATCAGCGGCCGGGCCCGGCCGCTAATCCCTGTGCTCCCCGAAAACCTCGCGCAAGACCTGGCAGATTTCCCCGATGGTCGCGTATTCGCGAACCGCGTCCACGATGAGGTCCATGACGTTGTCCTCGCTTGAAGCGGCCGTGGACAGGGCCTGCAGGGCCTGATCGACCCTGGACTGGTCCCGGTCCGTTCGGACCTTCTGGACCCTTTCGACCTGATTGCGCTCCACTTCCGGATCGATCCTCAGCAGGGGAACCTTGATGTCTTCCTCGGACTGAAACTCGTTCACCCCGACCACGATGCGTTCCCTGTTCTCGACCTTCATCTGGTAGTCATAGGCTGAATCTTCGATCTGGCGCTGAATGAAGCCCTGCTCGATGGCCGGGATGACCCCTCCCAGGTCGTCGATCTTGCCCATCAGGGCCCAGGCCTCCTGCTCAAGCCTGTCCGTCAGCTCCTCGATGAGATAGGACCCGCCCATGACGTCGATGGAATTGGCCACCCCGGCTTCATGACCGATGATCTGCTGGGTCCGCAGGGCCGTGCGCACAGAGTCCTCTGTGGGCAGGGTCAGGGCCTCGTCCTTGGAGTTGGTGTGCAGGGACTGGGTCCCGCCCAGAACCGCGGCCAGGGCCTGAAGGGTCACCCGGACCACGTTGTTGTCGATCTGCTTGGCGGTCAGGGTGTGCCCTGCGGTCTGGGTGTGGAACCTGAGCATCCAGCTCCTGGGATTCTTGGCCCCGAAGCGGTCCCTCATGATCTTGGCCCACATCCGCCTGGCCGCTCTGAACTTGGCCACCTCCTCCAAAAGGTCCGTGGTGGCGTTGAAGAAAAAGGACAGCCGCTTGCCAAAGACATCCACATCCAGGCCGGCGTCGAGAGCGGCCTGAACGTAAGCGCAGCCGTTGGCCAGGGTGAAGGCCACCTCCTGGACGGCTGTGGAGCCAGCCTCCCGGATATGGTACCCGGAAATGGAGATGGTGTTGAACGATGGGGTGTTGGTGCTGCACCACTCGAAAATATTGGTGATCAGCCGCAGGCTGGGACGAGGCGGAAAGATGTAGGTCCCCCTGGCCACATACTCCTTGAGCACGTCGTTCTGAATGGTCCCCTTGATCTTGTCCTTGGGCACCCCCTGCTTCTCCCCGACCACCACGTACATGGCCAGGAGCACGGCCGCAGGCGAGTTGATGGTCATGGAGGTGGAGACCTTTTCCAGGGGAATCTGATCAAAGAGGACCTCCATGTCCGCCAGGGAGTCGATGGCCACGCCGACCTTGCCCACTTCGCCCTTGCTCATGGGATGGTCGGAATCAAAGCCGATCTGGGTCGGCAGGTCAAAGGCCACGGAGAGACCGGTCTGGCCCTGGCCCAGGAGGTACCGGTAGCGTTTGTTGGTTTCAAAGGCGTTGGAGAACCCGGCGTACTGGCGCATGGTCCACAACCGGGAGCGGTACATGGTGGGCTGGACGCCCCTGGTGAAGGGGAACTCCCCGGGGAAGCCGAGCTTCTCCAGGTACTCGTCGTCGATCGTCCCGGGCAGCCCGAGCCGATTCAGATCGAGGCCGCCCACCGTCTTGAACTCTGACTGACGCTCGGGGAACTTGTTCAGAACCTTGTTCAGAACATTGTCTTCCCATTCCTTGTGCTTTGGATGCTGTGCCATATGCCCCTCACCCCTTGTTGTGGTCGTGATGTGTCCCCAATTCACTGGCCTGTCTGTTTGGGGCCTTCGTTCATCGTGGTTGTGTTCAGTCGCCAATGCTGGATCGATGACCGATCCTGGCGCCCCTCGTCCACCTGGGCCGAACTCATTCGATGCCCTTGCCGAGCAGCGACTGCACCAGCTTTCTGGCCCTGACCCTGGGATCGCCGAACTCCACGTCCTGCCCCTCCCGGCTCCACTTTTCCAGATGGGGCCGCAGCAGCTCGATCCCCCAGTCGACGACCTCCATGTTCCTGGCCTCGATCCGCCTCTGCTCATTCTTGCCGGAGGCCTGATGCTCCTCGAAGATGTCTTTCAGGGTCTGATACAGGGTGTCGATCCCTTTGCCCTCGGAAGCCACGGTCATGATCACGTCCCGGCCCTTGGACCGGGCCACTTCCCGCAGTTCAAGGGCCAAGAGCTCCGCACCCGGACGGTCGGCCTTGTTGACCACCATGACGTCGGCCACTTCGAGCAGTCCCGCCTTCAAGGCCTGAATATCGTCCCCCAGGCCGGGGGCCGAGACCAGGGCCGTGACATCGGCGATGCGAATGATGTCCATCTCAGACTGTCCCACGCCGACAGTCTCGATGATCACCGGGTTGCATCCGGCACTGGCCATGATCCGGACCACGGCACCGGCGGCGGCGCAGAGCCCCCCCAGACGCCCCCGGGTGGCCATGGAACGGACAATGACCTCGGTGTCCAGGGCGTGCTGCATCATTCGAATCCGGTCCCCGTGAATGGACCCCCCGGAGATCGGGGATGTGGGATCGATGGCGATGACCCCGATCCTCTTGTCCAGACCGCGGCAATGGCCGATGAGCTTGTCGGTCAGAGTGGACTTGCCGGCCCCCGGCGCTCCAGTCACCCCCATGACCATGCAGTTCTGCAGCGGGGACTGATCCAGCCTGGAGAGCAGCGTGTCCGCCTCGTCCGCGCCGTTTTCGACCATGGAGATGGCCTTGGCCACGGCCCGGTTGTTTCCGGCCTCAATCCCCCTGAGGATCTGAGCCACATCCATGCTCATCGCTGGCACAGTTCCCTGAAGGTCTTGATGATCTCCTCCATGGGCGTCCCCGGGGAAAAGACCTCCTGCACTCCGTGATCCTTGAGCACAGGGACGTCCTCTTCAGGAATGATGCCCCCGCCGATGACCGGAATGTCTCCGGCATCGTGCTTCTGCAGGGCCCTGACCACTTCTGGAAAGAGCTGCAGATGGGCCCCGGAGAGCGAAGACAGACCCACGGCGTCCACATCCTCCTGCACCGCGGCAAGAGCGATCTCTTCAGCCGTCCTCCTGATGCCGGTGTAGACCACTTCAAAACCGTCATCCCTGAGAGCCCGGGCAATACACTTGGCCCCCCTGTCATGGCCGTCAAGACCGGGTTTCCCGATCAAAATCCGAAATCGTTTTGATTCGTTGGCCATCGCACACTCCTTTGTGAAAGACTCAGCCTGACGGCTGGCAAGGCCTGGTTCCGACCTGGCGCGGCAAGGCGTCGCGGCCGGGTTCAGACGTCAATTTTTTCCACCAGTGATTTCACGGCCTGGACAGACTTCTGAAACCCCTGCTCCTCCTCGGGCAGCAGGGAAATCTCGATGACCTCCTCCACGCCGTTGGCCCCGAGCTTGACTGGCACGCCGACGAAGTAGCCCCCGACATGGTACTCCTTGTCGCAAAAGGCTGCACAGGGGAAGATCCGCTTCTTGTCCTTGAGGATGGACTCGGCCATCTGCACGGCCGCTGCCGAAGGGGCGAAAAAGGCGCTGCCGGTCTTGAGCAGGCCCACGATCTCGGCTCCGCCGTTCCTGGTCCGATCGACCATGGCCTCGATCTTGTCGGCCGGCAGCAGGTCCGGCAGGGGAATCCCGGCCACGGTGCTGTACCGTGGCAGCGGGACCATGGTATCGCCGTGTCCGCCGAGGACAAAGGCATTCACGTCTTCCACCGAGACGTCGAGCTCCATGGAGATGAAGGCCCTGAACCTGGCCGCATCCAGGACCCCGGCCATGCCCACGACCCGATGGGCCGGGAAGCCGCTGACCTTGTGGGCCACGTAGACCATGGCGTCCAGGGGGTTGGAGACGATGATCAGGATGGCTTCCGGAGAATACCTGGCCACCTGCTCGGTGACCGACTTGACGATCTCCGTGTTCTTGGCCAGGAGATCGTCCCGGCTCATGCCCGGCTTCCTGGGCAGCCCGGCCGTGATGATGACGATGTCCGAACCCGCCGTATCCTTGTAGTCGTTGGTGCCGAACACAGCCGAGTCAAAGCCCTCGATGGGAGAGGCCTGCCTGAGGTCAAGCCCCTTGCCCTGGGGCAGGCCTTCGACGATGTCGATCAGACAGACGTCGCCCAGTTCCTTTGCCGCTGCCCAGTGGGCGGCTGTGGCCCCGACATTGCCTCCCCCGACAACCGAAATCTTCTTGCGTTTGTGCATGGTCACACTCCTCATCTTTGCCAGCTCTGCTGCCTGCAAAGCCGGCAACTCGGGTTTTCATTGAACAGAGGGCCAACTCCCGGCTCTGCGAACACTTGATCGGGCCTCTCGGCTGACGGCTCGACGAGGCAAGATGCCCTCTCCGGTGCTGTTTCAACCGGAAGGATGCTTCCAGAGACCTCGTATGAAGC
>CAZNIP010000085.1:0-12562 GCA_964573115.1 uncultured Desulfohalobiaceae bacterium
CCCTGAGTGCGGGGTACGAGTTCGCCCACCGGGACGACTACGAGGGCCGTCAGGTCCTGTCGGACATCAAGGTCGACGCCGACAGCCGGAACATCGAGGAGCTCAAGGTGGAGGCCGATCCGGAGAGGTACCGTCCTCGCAGGACGGAGGAGGAAAAGAGCACTATTGAGTCCAAAGGTTTGACCTTCAAGGATTACGACGGCCTGATCCAGGACATGGACAAGGGGTCCCTGGTCATCGACGACCTGAACCAGTTCGAGGCCGAGAACCTGGTCAGGCTTCTCAAACCCGACCTGTTCTGCGCTGGAATCAAGGAGAAGTACTCCATCCAGAAGCTCGGCGTGCCCATGAAGCAGCTGCACAGCTACGATTCCGGCGGTCCCTACGCCGGGTTCAGGGGCGCGGTCAACTTCTACCGGGAGATCGACCGGCTGGTGAACAGCAGGGTCTGGTCCTTCATGCAGCCACCCTGGCAGGAGGCCCCGGAGCTCTCGGCCACCTATGTCTCTGAATCAGGATATCAACGAGGATGACCCTATGCTGCTCAGACACACACCCCAGGAGATCACCGACCGAAAGGCCCTGACCGTCAACCCGGCCAAGACCTGCCAGCCCATTGGAGCCATGTACGCGGCCCTGGGCATCCACGGCTGCCTGCCTCACAGTCACGGCTCACAGGGCTGCTGCGCCTACCACCGAAGCACCCTGACCAGGCACTACAAGGAGCCGGTGCCCGCCGCAACGAGCTCCTTCACCGAGGGGGCGTCGGTCTTTGGAGGGCAGGCCAACCTGATCCAGGCCATCGACACCATCTTCTCGGTCTACGACCCGGACGTCATCGCCGTGCACACCACCTGCCTGTCCGAGACCATTGGCGACGACCTGGGACAGATCGCGGAAAAGGCCAGGAAAGAAGGAAAGGTCCCGGACAGCAAGCATGTCGTCGGGGCCTCGACGCCGAGCTACGTCGGCTCCCACGTGACGGGGTTCTCCAACATGGTCAAGGCCACCCTCCAGGGCCTGGCTGAAAAGACAGGTCGGCGCAACGGCCGGGTGAATATCCTCCCGGGCTGGGTCGAACCCGCGGACATGGAGGAGATCAAACGGTTGGCCGGGCTCATCGGGGTTGACCCGATCATGATCCCCGACACCTCGGGTATCCTGAACGGACCCCTTTCCGGGGAATACGCCATGTTTCCCAAAGGGGGGACTCCCATTGCGGACATCAAGGCAGCCGGGGACGCCATCGGGACCCTGGCCATGGGTCAGATGTGCTCTTTTGAACCGGGTCGCTGGCTCGACTCCCAGTTCAAGATTCCCTGCGAGGTCTTGGACATGCCCTTCGGCCTCAAGGCCACCGATCGTTTCGTGGACACCCTGCGAAAGGTCGCCGGGATGACCGTCCCCGAGGAAATCATGCATGAAAGGGGGCAGCTCGTGGACATGATCGCGGACATGCACCAGTACCTCTACCACCGCAGCGTGGCCCTGGTCGGGGACCCCGATCAGGTTTCGGCCATGACCGAGTTTCTCGTCTCCATGGACATGCACCCTGTGCATGTCATGACCGGAACCCCTGGCAAGGATTTTGACCGGCGCATCCGGGAGCTGACCTCCGGAATGCCTGAAGAGGCCAACATCCGGTCTGGTGGCGATCTGTTCCTCTTTCACCAGTGGATCAAGAATCGACCCGTGGACCTGGTCATTGGCAACACGTACTCCAAGTACATCGCCCGGGACGAGGACATCCCCCTGCTCCGCTGGGGATTCCCCATCCTTGACCGGGTCGGGCACCAGTACTTCCCCACCGTGGGTTACAGGGGGGGGCTGCGCCTGCTGGAGAAGATCCTCGACGCCCTCCTGGATCGCAAGGACCGGGATGACCCGGAGGAGAGCTTCGAGCTGGTCCTGTAGTGTGATGTCCTCGAAATGGATATGAATTCATTTCGCGGAAGATCGCATCGCTGAAAAACGCTGTTTTCAGCTCGCATCGCCATTGGCGGCGTGGACGGCCTGCTGGCCGGCGAGTGTCGCGTCTCTGGGCCTCCATTCTCTTGAGCTTTATTGGCAGACGCGACACTCGCTGTTCTCCTGTCTCGACTCATCTCAGCTTCGAGAACCCGTAGCACCTGCTGAAGATGCAGGTCCATCACCCAAGAACACCAAGGAGTCAACAATGCCCGTCCCGGAACGTCAAATCCTCGTCTGCCAGAGCTTTCGCTCCGGCGGCGACCCCAAGGGTGTCTGCCACAAGCAGACCAGCGGCTTTCTGCAGTACATCGAGGAAGAGATCATCGACCGGGGTCTCGACTGCCTGGTCAGCGCCACGACCTGCCTCAAGCAGTGCGACGCCGGTCCGATCCTGGTCGTCCAGCCCGAAAACTGGTGGTTCAAGCACGTGAACAGCCTTGAAGCCATTGACGCCATTCTGGACGGGCTGGAAGACGGAGAACCGGCCAGGGACCACCTTTTGAGCTCCTGCGAAGCTGCTTGATGGGAAGCATGATCCCTGATCGAACCTGCTCATTGCAGCCCTGTTCAGGGCTGCATTTCGAACCGTCACCATCCGATGGTTCAGCACAGCCTCAGGCTGAACTGCCAAGGAGCGCACCATGAACAGTACGGTTTTGCACGAACGCCAGGCCCATATCCATACCGCCGGGGACGGCCCCATCGACATGGCCTGCAACCGGGAGTCCCTGGCCGGGGCGGTGAGCCAGCGGGCCTGCGTCTTCTGCGGGTCCAGAGTGGTCCTCTACCCCATTGCCGACGCCCTGCACCTGGTGCACGGTCCGGTGGGCTGCGCCGTCTACACCTGGGACATCCGCGGGGCGCTGTCCAGCGGGCCGGAACTGCACAGGATGTCCTTCTCCACCGACCTCCAGGAAAAGGACGTCATCTTCGGCGGCGAGCCCAAGCTCGAGGCAGCCCTGGAAGAGCTCATCGAGCTGCACCAGCCCAAGGCGGCCTTTGTCTACTCCACCTGCATCGTGGGCATCATCGGCGACGACCTCCAAGCGGTCTGCAAAAGGGTTGAAAGCAAAGCCAACATCCCTGTCCTGCCGGTGATCTCCGAAGGGTTCAAGGGCAACAAGAGGGCCGGCTACAGGGCCGCCTGCGAGGCCATGTTCCAGCTCGTGGGAACCGGGGACACCAGAGGCGTCTCTCCGGTTTCCATCAACATTCTCGGTGACTTCAACCTGGCGGGGGAAATCTGGATCATCAGGGAGTACTATCGCCGCATGGGGGTCGAGGTGGTGGCCAACATCACCGGCGACGGCCGGGTGGCGGACATTGCCAGGTCTCACGGGGCTGCCCTGAACCTGGTCCAATGCTCCGGGGCGACTCTTGAGCTGGCGGAGATGATGCACCGGGACTTTGGAACGCCCTCCATCCGCGTCTCCTACCTGGGCATCGAGGACATGGCCGACTCCCTGTATCAGGTGGCCGAATTCTTCAAGGACCATGACCCCGGAATCCTTGCCCGGACCGAAGAGCTCGTTCGGGAGGAGCTCGACGCCCTCATTCCCGAGCTCCAGGCCTATCGCCGGGACCTGGAGGGCAAAAAAGCCGCCCTGTATGTGGGAGGGGCCTTCAAGGCCTTTTCCCTGATCAAGGCCTTCAGGCATCTGGGCATGAACGTCGTCCTGGCCGGCTCCCAGACCGGAACGAAAGAAGACTATGCCGAGCTGGCCGAAATCTGCGACCCTGGAACGATCATCGTGGACGACGCCAATCCCCTGGAGCTCTCGACGTTCATCAAGGACAAGGACGTGGACATCTTCGTGGGCGGGGTCAAGGAACGGCCCATTGCCTACAAGCTGGGGATCGGATTCTGCGACCACAACCATGAACGAAAGCTGTCCCTGGCCGGGTTCTCGGGAATGCTCAACTTCGCCCGGGAGATTCACGCCTCGGTCATGAGCCCGGTCTGGAGCTTCGTCCCCAGACGTTCGCCCGGGCCGGACAAACCCTTGTCAGGAGGCTGCCCATGACTGACAGCAACTACGTGTCCACCACCAACGCCTGCAAGCTGTGCACCCCCCTGGGTGCAGCCCTGGCCTTCAAGGGGGTTGAAGGGGCTGTGCCCTTCCTCCACGGCTCCCAGGGCTGCGCCACCTACATGCGCCGGTACATCATCAGCCACTTCCGGGAACCCATGGACATCGCCTCCTCCAGCCTGGGGGAGAAGCAGGCCGTCTACGGTGGCGGGCCCAACCTGAAAAAGGGCCTTCTGAACGTCATGTCCAAGTACCGCCCCACCCTGGTGGGTGTGGCCTCGACCTGCCTGACCGAAACCATTGGCGACGATCTGCCGATGATCCTTCATGAGTTTCGCTCCGAGTTCAGTGACATGGACCTGCCCGAACTGGTCAGGGTCTCCACCCCGAGCTACTCCGGCACGCACATGGACGGATGGTGTGGGGCGGTCAAGGCCTTGAGTGACCAGCTCTGCACGGAAAAAGGGCCGCCAAACCAGGGGGTGAACCTCTTCCCCAGCCTGATCTCTTCCGAGGACACGAGGCACCTCAAGGAGATCGTCCTGGCCTTTGGTCTGGAGGCCACCATCCTCCCGGACATCTCCCAGTCTCTGGACGGCCCGGCCCTGGAGGACTACGCCCTGATTCCCACCGGAGGCACCCCTGTCTCCTCGATCAGGGCCATGTCCGGTTCCCTGGCCAGCATCGAGCTCGGCAGGTGCTTTCCAGAGGCCAGCGGGGGACATTCTCTGCAGTCCCGGTTCGGAGTGGACCTGCACAGAATCGGCCTGCCCATCGGACTCAGGGAGACCGATCGATTCTTCGAGGTGCTGGCCGCCGTGTCCGGAAAGGCGGTGCCGGACCCTTTCCTCCTGGAGCGGGGCCGGCTCATCGATGCCTATGTGGACGGGCACAAGATCGTCTTTGGCCAGCGGGCGGTGATCTTTGGCGAAGAAGATCTTGTGGTCGGCCTCTGTTCACTGCTGGCCGAAATGGGCATTGATGTCGTCCTGGCGGCCACAGGATCCCAGAGTCGATTGTTCCCGGTCGCCATCCAGGAGGTGACTGAGGGCCTGGGCAGAGCAACACCCCTGATCAGGAGCGGGGTCGACTTCCAGGACATCGCCAGGGACATGGATCAACTCCAGCCCGATCTCCTGGTGGGGCACAGCAAGGGCTACCCCTATGCCAGGGAAAGGGGAATCCCCCTGGTCCGGGTCGGATTCCCGATCCACGACCGGTTTGGGGGACAGAGGGTCAAGCATCTCGGATACTCAGGTGCCCAAAGCCTCTACGACCGCATCGCCAATGCGGTCCTGGCCCGCAGGCAGTCCGAAAGCCCGGTGGGCTACGGCTATATGTGAACATGGAACACTCTCGTCTTTGTTCAAGGTTTTCACTGCACAGCCCTGGGCTGCACACAAGGAGGTCTTGCCGTGACATCCAGAGACCCGAAACTTCACCCCTGCTTCAACCCCAAGTCAGCATCCGGACACGGGCGGGTCCACCTCCCGGTGGCCCCCAGGTGCAATATCTCCTGCAACTACTGCAGCAGGGTCTTCGACTGCCCCAATGAATCGCGCCCAGGGGTGGCCAGTGCCGTGCTCCTCCCCAAACAGGCCCTGAAGTACCTTCATCAGGTCCTGGCCAGGGAACCGCGAATCAGCGTCGTGGGCATCGCCGGTCCTGGGGATCCTTTTGCCAATGGCGGCAGGGTCATGAAAACCCTGGAGCTCATTCGGGGGACCTATCCAGGGCTGCTGTTTTGCCTGTCATCAAACGGGCTGAACCTTCCACGACACCTGGACCGCCTCGGCGAGCTCGGAGTCTCCCACCTGACCGTGACCATGAACAGCGTGGATCCTGCTGTTGGAGCCCGGATCCATCCCTGGGTCAGAGAGGGCAAGGTGGTCTTCAAAGGCAAACAGGGGGCGGAGCTGCTCATCCAGAGACAGCTGGAAGCCATTCAGGGACTGAAGGCGCAGGGGATCGCCGTCAAAGTCAACACCATCCTCATCCCAGGCGTGAACACCCACCATGTGGTCGAGGTCTCCAGAACCGTGGCCGGCCTGGGTGCAGACATGCAAAACCTCATCCCGCTCAAGCCCACAGCCGACACTCCCTTTGCCTCCTTTCCGGAGATGGACAGGGAGGCCGTGACCGCCCTGCGCAGGGACTGCGGCCACCACATTAACCAGATGACCCATTGCCGGCGCTGCCGTGCAGACGCCGTGGGACTGCTGGCCCAGGACCGAACGTCAGCGCTCCGCCCCGCCCTCAAGGCCTGTTCGGCAGAACCGGCCCAAGACCTGGCTGATCCAAGACCTTATGTGGCTGTGGCCACCAGGGAAGGCCGACTGGTCAACCTCCATCTCGGAAAGGCGTCCAGGCTGCAGATCTGGACAGCCACGGACAAGGGTTTCGAGATCGTGGAAGAACGGGAAACACCCCTGGCCTTGTCCGGGGACAATCGCTGGACCCTGCTGGCTGACCTGCTGAGCGACTGCCGGGCTGTTCTGGCCCAGGCCGCGGGCGAGAACCCCAAGCAAGCCCTGAAAGCCCGGGGAACCGCTGTGGCACTGGCCAGCGGACTGATCGAGGACGGGCTGCGGGAGATCTTCGGTGCAGGGAACCTCAAGCGGCTCAAAGGAAGAAAAGACGGCATCGCCGGGGGCTGCCGGCTTGGGAGCGGCACGCTCTGCGGATAGCTGCCCTTCGCAGGATGCCTTTCAGGAGCCAGAATCCAGGAGAGGGGATGATCAAAGATGTCCACCCTGGGATTGACGCCAAGCACCTTGATCTGACGTCGTGAATGAACACCTCACAAGGAGAGACACCATGAACAAGGCCACTCTGGAAAAAGTTTTCGAATACGCATCCATGCCGGTCCACGGCACCATGTCCCGCAAGCTGAGGCAGGGCATCCTCGTGCAGGTCAACGAGGGGGAGACCTTTCAGGAGGCGGTCATCTTCATGAGCGACGAGTTCGTCCGCATCACTTCCGCCAAGGACGGCCAGGCCGTGAACACCTACTACGACTGGGAAAAGATCGCCTCGGTCAGAACAATCGGCCCGGCATCCTGACCGTGGGCTGATGTGAATCATTGGAACAACTCATGCTTCAGAATGAGAGCGTCAGAGCCGACGATCACTCGGCGCTCTGGCACATGTGCCCTGATTTCCCCTTGCATCGCCAGCCAGAAACGCGTAATCGGCTGAAGGAAAGGCAAAGGTGGATCAATTCCCTTGAACAGCAGGACTCTTCAGGAACCGCACATGAGCCAGCACGAACCGGACAAGATCATCTACTCCATGATGGGGGTCAGCAAACATTACAACCATCAGCCCGTGCTCAAGGACATTTCTCTGTCCTACTTCTACGGAGCCAAGATCGGGGTCATCGGCCTCAACGCCTCCGGCAAGAGCTCCCTGCTGCGGATCATCGCCGGGGTGGACCAGGATTTCGAGGGGGAGACCCATCTGGCCCCGGGACACTCCATCGGCTACCTGGAGCAGGAACCGCAGCTGGACGATGCCAAGACCGTGCGCGAGGTGGTGGCCGAAGGGGCCCAACCCGTCTTCGACCTCCTGGATGAGTTCGAGGCCATCAACGCCAAATTTGCCGAGCCCATGGACGACGAGGCCATGCAGAAGCTTCTGGACCGGCAGGCCGAGGTGCAGTCCAGGCTCGACGCAGTCAACGCCTGGGAGATCGACAGCCGCCTGGAGATGGCCATGGACGCCCTGCGCTGCCCCCCAGCGGACACCCGGGTGGAGATCATCTCCGGCGGGGAACGGCGGCGAGTGGCCCTGTGCCGCCTGCTCATCCAGCAGCCGGACATCCTGCTCCTGGACGAGCCCACCAACCATCTCGACGCCGAGACCGTGGCCTGGCTGGAGCATCATCTCCAGGCCTACCAGGGCACGGTCATCGCCGTGACCCACGACCGCTACTTCCTGAACAACGTGGCCGGCTGGATCCTGGAGTTGGACCGCGGCCGGGGCGTTCCCTGGAAGGGCAACTACTCCTCCTGGCTGGACCAGAAAAAGGCCCGCCTGGAGAAAGAGAAAAAGGGGGACAGGCAATGGCGGGTGACCCTGGAGCGGGAGCTGGAGTGGATCCACATGAGCCCCCGCGACCGCCACTCCCGCAGCCGGGAACGCATTCAGAACTACGGCCGGCTGCTGTCCTCTGCGGCCGAGTCCCGGCCTGACGAGTCGCAGATCACCATTCCGCCCGGTCCGCGCCTGGGAGATGTGGTCGCAGAGGCGGACAAGGTCAGCAAAGCCTATGACCAGACCCTGCTCATGGACGAGATGTCCTTCCTGATCCCGCCAGGGGCCATCGTGGGCATCATCGGCCCCAACGGGGCTGGCAAGACCACTCTGTTCCGGATGCTCACCGGGCAGGAAGCCCCGGACAGCGGCACCCTCCGTCTCGGGCCCAGCGTGCAGATGGCCTATGTGGAACAGAGCCGCCAGGGGCTTGAGCCGGACAAGACCGTGTGGGAGGCCGTCAGCGAAGGCAGGGACACCGTCCGTTTGGGCAACCGGGACATCAACTCCCGGGCCTACGTGGCCCGCTTCAACATCACCGGTTCAGAGCAACAGAAAAAAGTAGCCGAGCTGTCAGGGGGGCTGCGCAACAGGGTCCACCTGGCCATGATGCTCAAGGAAGGGGCCAATCTCCTGCTCCTGGACGAGCCCACCAACGATCTGGACGTGAACACCATGCGCGCCCTGGAGGACGGGCTGCTCAACTTTGCCGGGAGCGCCATGGTCATCAGCCACGACCGCTGGTTCCTTGACCGGGTGGCCACCCACATCCTGGCTTTTGAAGGCGAAAGCAGGGTCATCTGGTTTGACGGCAACTTCAGCGAATACGAAAAGGACAAGCAGAAGCGCCTGGGCGAAGAGGCTGTCCGGCCTCATCGGATCAAGTACCGCAAGCTGACCAGATGATGATTCCTGCCTGGACGTGGTGAGGGGTTTCCGGGCATGCCCTACGCCCAGAGCAGGAGCTTTGCCCCCACAAGGGCCAGGAAAAGGCCGACAAAAAGGCGAAAGAACTGCTGCGGCAGCCTGTCCAGAAACGTCCTGGCCAGGAAGGCCCCGGCAAAGGAGACTGGAACGCTCAGGGCCAGCCCGAGCAGCAGACCGCTCTCCAGCCTGATCCCTCCCCACAGGTACCGGGACACCCGGGTCAGGTCGATGAACAGCGCGATGAGACCAGAGGTGAAAATGTAGACCTCTTTCTGCAGGTTGAAGGCCGCCAGGAAGGCGCTGCGGACTGCCCCGCCCACACCGAAGAATCCGGCAAAAAGCCCGGACAGCAGTCCGCCGCATACGGCTGTTCCAGACGTCCTTGGCAGGGCCCAGTCGCGCTTCAGAAACAGAAACACGACATAGAGGAGCAAAAAGGCCCCGAGAATCTGCTTCAGGGGAATGACCTTGGGGTTGAGGGACAGGGAGGCCCCCAGGAAGCTGGCCACAATACCGGAAAGGCCGAATCCGAGGATGAGCTTCCAGTCCAGCCCCTTCTTGAACAGGAGCACCTTCCAGACATCCCCGCAGAGGTGAATGACGCCCACAAAGAGCAGGGCTGTGGGCAGGGGCACGTACAGCGCCATGACCGGGATCATGACCGTCGAGGTCCCAAACCCGGTTGCTGTCCCTATCCAGGACGCCGCCAGCGTCAGCAGGCCAAGGAGCATCACTTCTGGCATCGCGACATCAACATGGTTGAAGGCCCCACCTGGGGGCGCTGTTCAAGCTGCATGGGCGTTACTTGGGCTACCCGAGCTCCAGGGAGCCATCCCCGCCCGGGGAATCATACCATTTGAGCTGCACTTCGAGGCTGTGCTCAGTTCCCCGGTGCCCCTTGTCCTCTTCTTCGACCTGCACCTCAAGGACCACGTCTCCGGGAAGCTGGAGCGTGATCTCTTCCTGCCCCTGTCGGAGGACGACCCGGCCCTGGGATACCTTGTCAGCCAGGTGGCGCATAAAGGTCCCGGCATCAGCCAGGCTCTTCCTCTCTTCGCTTTTGAACAGTCTGATCTCTCTCCCCACAGCCGATCTCCTTCCGACGAATGTGACGATCCCTTTTTACCAGACCTGATTCACCGTCCTGCTCAATACTCCGTGTATTTCTTGTTCTTGCCCCTGACCAGGTCGGCCGGATACCTGTCCTCATTCCTGACGATTTTGTCACTGGCCGCCTGGACCGGGTCGATGCCCAGCCTGTCGGCCATGAGCAGGAGATAGATGAGGATGTCGGCCACCTCCTCTGACAGGGACGCTATCCTGTCCTCGGACAGGGACTCGACCTCAGTGGTCCACTGGAAATGCTCCAGGAGCTCCGCGGCCTCGAGAGAGATGGACACGGCCAGGTTCTTGGGGGTCTGGAACCGGGCCCAGTCGCGCTCGTCGCGGAAGGCCAGGAGCCGCTGCAGGAGATCGTTCAGACCTGGATGCATTCATGCCTCAGAATTGGGACCTGCAGAGAGTCTTCTGGCCCCTGCTTTTGCCTGTCGCAAATGGATTTCGAGGTGAAAGCCAAGCATGCAGTGCCAGCCATGTCCAGTGAGCTCTCCGAAGAGTGTGTGACGGTGCGAGGGTGTGCGCCTGAGGCCGGTCAATCCTGCCACGAGGTCAAGGTGTTGGTCCACCGACTCCTTGAATGCCGGGACCTGCTCCGACCCAGGATCAGAAGATGGCATGACGTCCCCCTTCATGTCCAGTTCAGGCGGACGCTCCCCCAGGCAGAGAGCCTGCACGGTCCTGGTGATGGCTCTGTTGACGATGGTGTTGTGCTCCAGGATCATGAACAGGGACCAGTCCAGCATGTCCTCATCCAGGCCAAGCATCGGCGGCACCCGCACAGGGCGGCGCCCGGCATCAGGGCCGACATGCCGCGCCAGATCGAGATACCCGGCCAGGGAGTGCCGGATCTGTCGTGAAGATCTGTCTTGGCCGGTCATCAGGAAACGGGTCCTCACCGCGGCCTTGATGAGCAGGTTTTTCAGCTCTGTCATCACTCCATGTCCCAGGTCATCGCATCTCCGGCCCCGGAACCACCGGTTGCTGCACGTGGCCGGCCGACCACTCTTCAACGCCTTGATCCAGCAGGCCCATGCCGGTGATCCGATTCAAGAGCCGACCTTGGGGCCGGTCCAGCTCCGGGACCGCCTTTCCAGGCTCGAGGTCGGTGATCACATTCTGTCCTATCACCAGCCGGCCCCTGTGACCCAGAACGTTCCGCGTCCTCAGGCCCCAGACCGCGTGCTGGACTGCGGCCCGCCCCTCCCTGCCGCCGAGAAAGAGCATGATGTGGCCGTCCATGGTGATCGTGGTCAGAAAAGGCACTCCCCTGTCCAGGATGATCCGTTTCTTCTCCCGGGCTGATCGGCCCGTGAGGTCGAAAAAACGGCCGATTCGGGCCTGCTGGGCCGAGTTCCGGGGCAGCCAGAGGCCGAAAGGGGTGAAAAAGTCCCGCATGAAGGCCGAGCAGTCGCGATTCTGGAACAGACCTCCCCAGCCGTAGGCCTGCCCGAGGAATTCCCCGGCAATGCCGGCGAAGTTCCCTGCGGTGGGCTGGATGGGAAAGGGCGAGATGCAGGAGTTGTCCAGGACAACCTCTCTGGTCGCGGCCTGCCCGCGATCGTCCGCGGTCAGGGCCAGACATTTCAGCTTCCGGCCATCAACGGTGAGGAGCGGCATGAGCATCCCGATCCGGGCCTGAAACAGAAATCGTCCCGATTCATCGCTCACAGACCTGTCGTCCCTGATGATCGCTCCCAGGGGCAAAGCCATGACCCTGGCGGCCAGGCTGTCGGGGACAAAGGCCAGATCCTCGGCTGCCACCCAGCCGAAGACATGGGCCGTTTCGACAAAAAACCACGAGCGGTCGGCGGTGGCATGGCTGACGTGCACCGGAGTCCCCGGCCACAGAGACGAATACTGCAGGTGGTCGAAGGGGAACCCCTCTCCGGCCAGGGACGGATCGAAAAATCCTGGCCTGCAGGTGGGCAGGGCCCTGAGATTGGTCGTCCGAACCGTCACGCCTTTTGTGTTCAGCAGGGGATAGGCCTGCCAGGTGCACCTCTCAATCAGGCTGTCGATGAAGGCCGGAGACCGGGGCCTGAGGTGCTCGCCAAAGAGCTGCTTCTGCCTGAGAGATGCAGCATCCCCGGAGACCCTGGTGGCCTTGTACAGGGCGTCACGGGTCAGCCAGGGCAGGAAGTGCATGGACCGGCAGAAGACTGCCGACCTCGCTTGCGCGGCCTGGCTCAGAAGAAGGTCGTCCCCGGCGGAGAGATCCGTCCAGGAGGCCGGGTCCTGGGGCCACGTCAGGACGGCCTGGAGGTCGGCCGGCCGGGTCCCGGGACCACAGGCGACGGTCATGAGCAGGAGCCCCAGGATCAGGACAAGGCTGACCAGGCTGCGATCCCGAACGGTGAACAGAGACAGGCTCGTATGAAACTTCATCACAGGTGTTCAGGTTTCGGGTGTCGGGTTTCCGGAAGAAGGCCTTCAAGTGCAGTGACTGGACAGAGTTTCTTCCCTGATCAAACAGGCCGGTG
>CAZNIP010000086.1:0-12290 GCA_964573115.1 uncultured Desulfohalobiaceae bacterium
AAATGAGAAGATCGTATCTCATGTGTCAAGCACCCCACCACCAATAGACATGAAAGTTGAAGAGTAAGGTGGTTTGTGACATACAAATCTCAATCAAAAGCAAATTTTACACCGAAAAAAATCTAAAAAAAATGATCTCATACTATTCATGAAATATTGTTTTTGAAATGCGAGCTGAGACATTTGAAGAGTCAAGTTTGATTTGAATCCAGCCAAATGAAATGAGACTGTTTGAGCTTCTGGACATTTCGAATTGAGGGAGGTTGGGTTGGAAACGATCAGGGATCGCCTCGACCCGTCCTCGCCCTGAAACTGGCACCGAAGAGGTCCACGTCCCAGGAATGTCGAGGATACGATAGGCGTCTGTGAAAGGAGAGAGGCTGCGAGGACGATCTGATCATCAAAGTGAAAGCCAATTGGATCTATCGACCAGAGGCAGTAAGGATCGACATCACCAGTGTCGCGCCCGTGAATAAAGCATTAGATCATGTGAGCTCCAAAGGCGCGACACTATGGACGGTTAGCAGGCCGCCCACGCCGCCGAAGGCGGCGAAAGGGAGCTGAAAACCGGATTTTCAGCGAAGCGATCTTTCGAGAAACGAATACATATGTATTTTGCGGATATCACACTGGATAAATGATTGCTTTCTCAGTATCAGCAGACTTGAAAATCCAACATTAAAGCGACCATCAGACGTTATGTAAACTTTCTGGCCTTATATTCGTACTTATCTTTTGTGGTTTTTCATATCTGATATAAATATAGAAGCAAGCATAGAAGCGCATATTGCAGAGAATATCTTGAAATATATACTAACTGTACTTATACATGTTGCCATATATATAAAAATTAGACCCAATGAAATCAAATAAACATATTGAAAAGCTGTTCTACTCAATTCGGCATATTGTACTACCAAATTTTTTAAATCCACTTTGCTCATAGCTCTTAATGATGCGCCTCCTGACTTTTTTTATATTTTTTTCGACAATTTTAGGCCCCAAAAAAAATGAGAACCAAACAAAAAGCGGCTTTAGCTTGAATGACTCAGTGCAAAGCAAGAAATATGCCTAATTGATGGATATGGTCAGTTGCTTTCGTGAATCAAAAATGAAATGAGTTGTAGAGTCTTTACCCCCACTCAATGTTATTTTTTGTCACCTGATGTGAAAGAAATAAATGGCTGGCTGGAGGGTGGATAGAGGGTTGGATAAAAAAAGAAGGGGTCATGAGCACAACTCATAACCCCTAGAATTCGGTGGCGGAGCTGACCGGACTCGAACCGGCGGCCTCCGGCGTGACAGGCCGGCGTTATAACCAGCTTAACTACAGCTCCACTCGTGTCACATGGTGGGCGGAACAGGGCTCGAACCTGTGACCCCCGGCTTGTAAGGCCGATGCTCTCCCAGCTGAGCTATCCGCCCTGGGAGAGAGAAATTTAGCTTCAATGTTTCGTGTTGTCAAGAAAAGTTGCCCGGATTCGTCAAAAAATGATCGGCCTGGAGCGCTCAGGGGGTGCCCGCAGTGGCCAGGCCCTGCTTGATGTCCTGCTGCATGGAGCGGACAAGGGCGAGTGGATCGCTGGCCTGGCGGAGAGGGCGGCCGACCACCACATGGTCGGCGCCGCAGGCAAAGGCTTCCTGAGGGCTGACCGTTCTCTTCTGGTCGTCAAGGCTCCGGTTGGTCACCGGACGGACGCCAGGGGTGACGATGAGCAGTCTGCTGCCCAGATCCTGCCTGAGGCTCTGGGCTTCAAGGCCTGAAGAGACCACTCCGGCGCATCCGAGCTCCAGGGCTCTTCTGGCCCGGCTCAAGACCAGCTCTTCCGGCCGGCAGTCAAACCCCAGATCATTGAGGTCGGACTGATCGAGGCTGGTCAGGGCGGTGACAGCCAGGACCCTGGTCCGTTCCGCAGCCTCCACCGCAGCCTGGAGCATGGCATCGTTGCCGTGCACCGTGACCAGGGCGACATTGCTGCGGTTGACCTGGCGCACGGCCCGGGCCACGGTCTGCGGGACGTCAAAGAACTTGAGATCGAGCATGACCTCCAGGCCCCGGTCTCGAATCCAGTGAACGATGTCAAACCCTGCAGCCAGGAAGAGCTCCAGCCCGACCTTGAACAGGGTGATCTCGGATTCCAGCCTGGTGACCCATTCCTTGGCCAGGTCCCCGGACTCGACGTCCAGGGCGAAAATGATCCGCTGCGAGAGGGGGATTGGCTTCATCAGCTCTTCTCCAGGGGGTCACGAGGGCACAGAAACGATCCTGTCCCGCCCCTGACCCTTGGCCTTGTACAGGGCGTCGTCCACCAGGGTGATCAGCTCGTCAAGGCTGGCCCGGCCGTCCCAGTCTGCAACCCCGATGCTCACGGTGATGTGCAGGGTCTGCGACAGGATCTGCAGCTCCCGCATGCCGACAGCGGTACGGATCCGTTCGCAGATTTCGCTGGCATGACTCAAGTCCGATCCTGGAATGATGAGCAGGAACTCTTCCCCGCCGAAGCGTCCCAGGATGTCGTATTCCCGAAGGACTGACTGAACCCTGGCCACAAACTCCACCAGGACCTTGTCCCCGAAGTGGTGGCCGTGGGTGTCGTTGACAGTCTTGAAATGATCGATGTCCAGCATGGCCAGGCATTGCGGGGAGTTCTCCCGCCGGGAGCGGGCCATTTCCTGCTGCAGCCGTTCGATGATGGCCCGTCGGTTGAGAATGGAGGTCAGGTAATCGATCCGGGCCAGGTGCCTCAGCTTGTGCTGGGTGGTCAGGAGCTTGTTGTGCAGATCCACAATGCGCCGTCCAGCCCTGAGGCGGGCCTGAAGCTCGTCGGCATTGAATGGCTTGACGATGTAGTCGTCTGCACCGGCCTCCAGCCCGGTGATCATGTCCTCTTTCTGGGGCTTGGCCGAGAGGAGGATGATGTACGTGTACTGCTGAGAAGGGACACTTTCTCCATCCGGGCCCTCATCCGCAGTCTCCACCGGAGATGTGGCCAGGCCTCGGACCTTTCTGCACAGCTCCACCCCGTCAGGTTCCGGCATCATCCAGTCCAGGATGGCCAGCTGCGGGCTGTCCTCACCTTTGAGGATCTCCCAGGCCTGTTGACCGTCCTCGACAGCAATGACCTCATAGCCCCATTTGGTGAGCATGCTCCCGAGCATGGTCCTGGAGGCGCGGTCGTCTTCGGCAATGAGAATCTGCATGGAATCTGAACTCATGTTCTGGTGTCAGCGATGCCGCTGGCCGACCCGAGAGGTTGATGGTTGAAGGTTGAAAAGAGCCCGAATCGTGCCCGGGACCTTTGCTCCCAGGGCATCAGAGGCCGTGCTCCTGCAGACTTTTCAGGAAGAGCCAGTACTCGGCCTCCAGGGCTTTGAGATGCACCTCTGACCGGGACACCCCGTTGTCCCGGAGGGCGTCTTCAAAATGCCTGGCCGTGGTTTCCAAGGCATTGGCCCCGACATTGGCCGCCGCCCCTTTCAGGGCGTGGACCTTGACCTGCAGGGTCCTGGAGTCGCTGGCCAGCGCAGCCTCTTCAATGGCCTTCAGGTAGGTCCAGGCATCCTCGCGAAAGAAGCCGGCCACTTCCTGCATGAGCTCCTCATTGTCTCCGTTCCGGTTCTTGAAGCTGTGAAAATCAAAAACCGCTGCTTCGGAAGAGCGCTTCTCCGCACTGGTCATGGGCGGCTCGGCTGGGTTGACCCAGAAACGGATCATCCTGGAGAGCTCTTCAGGGTTGACCGGCTTGGTCAGGCAGTCGTCCATCCCGGACTGGAGACAGTGCTGCCTGTGCTTGTCCAGGTCATGCGCCGACAGACCGATGATCGAAAGGCGTTTGCCGGAAGAGGCGGCCCTGGAAGAACCCTGACCCGCGAGTCCGTCGGTCCCGGCTTTCTGGCCTGAGACCCTCTGGCGAATTTTTTTGGTGGTTTCAAAACCATCCAAATCTGGCATTTCAATGTCCATAAAAATCAGATCGTAGTCGTTTTTATCCAGGAGCTCAAGACACTCAGCCCCGCTGGAGGCCAGGTCGGGATGGTATCCCAGATTCTCGAGCGCGTTGGCCACCACTTTTTGATTGGTGGGATTGTCCTCCACAACCAGAATGCCCAGTCCGGCCTTGAAGTCTTCGGCCAGGCTGTGCCTGGTGATGAGTTGCCGGCTGGGGGGGCGGCCTTCGGACCTGGCCTGGATGAGCTGCTGCAGGCAGCTGTAGAGCTGCGTCTCCTTGAGGGGCTTGGTCAGGTAGGCGCAGATCTGCATCTGCTGCAGCCGCCTGGCATCACCAGGCTTGGGGATCGAGGTGAGCATGATGGTCATGGTCTCCTTGAGCTGGGGATCTTCAGCCATGATACGGCTCAGGGCCTCCCCGTCCAGCCCGGGCATGACCGAATCCAGAAGGGCGATGTGGTAGGGGCGATCAGATGCTGCCCCGTCCTGAAGGGCGGCCAGGGCGGCCTCGCCGTCGGCACAGGCCTTGATCTGGAACCCCCAGTTGGTCAGCAGGATGCTCAGGATGCGCCTGTTGATCTCCTGATCGTCAGCGATCAGGACCCTGGTGGCCGCAATGTCCTCCGCAGGGATGTGTTTGCACTGGCATCTCTTCCCGGGCCTGGGCTGTTTGAGGAGCCTGATGGTGAACCAGAACTTGGTCCCCCTGCCCAGCGACGACTCGACCCCCATCTGACCGCCCATCATCTCGACCAGCTGGCGGCAGATGGCCAGTCCCAGGCCGGTTCCGCCGAACTTCCGCGTTGTGGACCCGTCGACCTGGCTGAAAGGGTTGAAGATGGTTTCCAGCTTGTCTGCCGGAATGCCGATGCCGGTGTCTTCCACCGCGAACTGAAGGAGCGCCTCGGTGTCGGTCTCTTCCAGGGACGAGAGATGGACAACAACCTGTCCCCTGGAGGTGAACTTGAGGGCGTTGCCGACCAGATTGGTCAGGACCTGGCGGATCCTGACCGGGTCACCCTGGACGCAGGCCGGGATGTCGGGCTCGATGAGCGAGGCCAGCTCGATCCCCTTTTCCTGGGCCTGCAAACCAAAGGTGTCCATGAGGTCTTCCATGCTCAACCTGAGGTCGAAATCCAGGTTTTCCAGCTCCATCTTGTAGAACTCGAGCTTGGAAAAATCGAGGACCTGATTGACCACAGCCAGGAGGTGCTCGGAGCTTGACTTGATGGTCTCGGCATAGTCGTGCTGTTCAGGCTCGAGGTTCGATTCCAGGAGGAGGTTGTTCATGCCCATGATCCCGTTGATCGGGGTCCGGATCTCATGGCTGATGTTGGCCAGGAACTCCGACTTGGCCACATTGGCGGCTTCAGCCTCGAGCTTGGCCTTGACCAGCTCCTGCTCGGCCTTTTTCCGGTCGGTGATGTCCTCCTTGATGGCCAGGAAGTGGGTGATCGTCCCGTGATCATCAAAAATAGGGGAGATGGAGGCGCTTTCCCAGAAGAGATCCCCGTTCTTCTTCTTGTTGTGAAACTCGCCGCGCCAGGTCTGACCAGAAGCGATGGTCCGCCAGAGCCGCTTGTACTCTTCAGGGGGCATCTGGCCTGACTTGAGGATCCTCGGATTGTGCCCCTGGATTTCATCGAAGGTGTAGCCCGTGACCCTGCTGAAGGACGGGTTGACGTAGGTGATGTCACCATGGGCATCGGTGATGATGATGGAGGACGAGCTCTGCTCCACGGCAGTGGACAACTGACGCAGCTGCTCCTGGGAGCTGCGCAGGTCGGTGACGTCCTCGGCTGAGCAGACGACGAACTCCACGTCCCGGGCGCTGTTGAGGATGGGTGTCTTGGTCACCGCAAGCAGCCTCTGCCGGCCATGGCCGTCAAAGAACCAGCCCTCCAGGGAGAGGGTTTGCTTGGACTCGAAGACTTTCTTGTTGGATTCAATGGCCATGGGGAGGTTTCGGGAATCCATGAACTCGGAAAAGGGTCTGTGCGAGACCTGGTCCCCGCTCTTGTTCAGAAAGGCCTCCCTGGACCTGTTCACCCCGCCCTGGGTGAAGGGATCGGTCACGAACCAGATCTGCAGGGGGACATTGTCCAGGAGGGTCTGGTTTTCGAGGATCTGCTGGCGAAGAGTGGCCTCGCGAACGGCCAGGACCTGAGCCATGGCCCGGAATTCATCGCTCAGTTCTCTGAGTTCGGTGAAACCCCTCTCCTGGACCTCGCTGAGTCGTGGTGTGGAGTAGTTTCCCAGCTTGATGTCGGCGATCTGACTGGTCAGGGTTGCGACCGGTGCCACGACCCGGCGGTTCAGTCTGGAGGTGAGCAGCCTGAAGGCCCCGATCAGTCCGAGAACCACAGCCAGGAGGATCAGGCTGACGTACTTCAAAACAGGCAGGATCAGCTCGGTGGCCGGTTTGGAGACCGCCACGAGCCATTGCGATGAGGGGACAGAGGCAATGCTGAACAGCCGCCAGCTGTGATCGTGCTTGATGATGGCCGATGAGGGGAGGTCCTGGTTGCGGGCCTGAGAAAAAGGGTCCAGGTGTCCGAGATTGACCTGCTTCTTGACCAGGTCCTGGTTCTGGTGGGCCAGGATGTTGGCATACCGGTCGGTCATGAACATCTGGGTGTTCTTCGGGAGCCGGAAGTTCTGGATCAGGCCCTGAAGCTGAGACAGCTGGATTTCACCCACCAGGCGTTGTCCGGATGCAGAACCGATGAGCAGGGCAAGGCTCAGGTCATCGGTGGTCCTTGAAAAGTAGGGTGCCGAGATTTGCACCCGGAAGTCCTGCTGGAGCTGCTCGGGTTTGAAGATCGTGGACAGCTTGACAAAGTGCCTGGAGACGTCTGGCAGGGAGAAGATGACCTTCTGGTCCTCGCCCAGGAGAACGATCCGGTCGAACAGGGAGTTGAAGGTCAGGCTTTCCAGAAACTCCATGTCAACGGAGCGGTGTTCAGGGAGACGGAAGAGCAGGAACTGCTGGAGCTCGGTGCCGGCATTGTTGAGAAAGATGTTGACCGACGTGGCCATGCTCTGGGCCAGGGCCTGCTCCTGGAGTTCCAGCTTGCTCTTTTGCTGCCAGGCAATATAGCATGACAGCACGACGATGAAGGCCAGGGAAGGGATGAGCAGGTACGTGACCAGCACCCTGTTGAGGATGGTCGCCAGCTTGATGTCAGTCATCGGCCCTGCTTGAAGGTCTGGATGAGTCCCCGGTGCTCGTTGCCGGATCCTGCTCTGGCAGGCCCAGGGATTCGAGAATGACAAAAGACGAATCCTGGACCTGGCTCAAAAAGACCTCTCGTGTCAGATCGCCGTACTCATCCAGGGTCATGGGGCCATAGACTCCTGGGCAGTCCCTGACCCCGGCCAGAGTCCGGGGCAGATCTCCGTGGCGTCCCAGGGCCTTTTCCATGGCTGAGGCATAGACCAGGACAGCATTGTAGCCCTGGGCCGAGGCATAGGAAGGGGTTCGGCCAAAACGATTCTGATAGTGCTGAGCAAAGGCCTGGTAGGCTTGTGGAGCCATGTGGCTGGAATTGAGCTGGACCACGTGGAGGCCTTCGACATGGTCGCCGCCATAGACGAACAGCTCATGGGTCCTGGCCCATTCAGAGCTGGCCAGCAGGGACTGTGCAGAGGTCTCCCTGATGGCCTGGACCGTGGTGGCCGTGTCCCGGGCGGAAGCCAGGATGAGCACCCCGTCCGGTTTCAGGGCTTCGATCCGGCGGGCGATCTTCCTGGCATGGCTCTGGACAGGGGCGGTCAGGGGCAGACTCTCGAGGATCGTCCCCCCCAGCTCTTTGACGCGTTCGCTGAAGTCCTGACTGTAGGGACGGGTGAAGGCCGGGTTGCTGCTGTCCCAGACAAGACAGAAGGTCTTCAGCCCATGCTTTGTGGACATGTGGTCTGCCAGGGCTCGAGCCGCCAGGTCGGTGGCCGGCTGGACCCGAAAAAAGAGGTCTTTCCTGCCGCTCAGCAGGGGCGAAGAGGCTGTGGGGCTGATGAGCGGAACGCCGTGGCTGTCACAGAAGGGAAGGGCAGCCAGGCTCTGAGAGCTGGTCATGTGGCCGACGATGGCCGTGGCACCCCCGGACACCAGCCGCTTGACAGCCTGGAGCGCGCCGGCCTGGGTGCTCAGGTCGTCTTCCACAGCCAGCTCGATCTTTCGACCCATGATGCCCCCGGCGTCATTGATCGTCTCCACGGCCAGACGGACGCCGTTTCGCCCGGCCACCCCCAGGTCAGCATACTCTCCGCTCAGGGGGCCGGCGAATCCCAGAAGGAATGGCTTGCGGTGGAGAAAGGTCAGGACGATGATGAGAACCGCAAGGAGCAGACACGTGCCAAGGACCAGCGCCAGAACGGCGTGTCGGCCTCCCCTGGGAGGGGCTTGGGTCAAATGGTCTCTGAAGGTCATGACGAACGAGTCGAGCAGCACGGCAATGGCAGCTGCATATCACAGTTGACAGGACGAAGCAAGAAAGCCGGGCATGGTGCGAGCCGGAACGGCCGCTGCCTGATCGGTCATTGTGAGCTTTGAACGGAGTGGCTACGAACGATACGCAGAAGGTGCTGACCCGAACCGGGCCCGCACAGGGACTGCTGCCCTGGCAGGTGCTGCTCGGATTCTTTGTGGCCGGTCTGGTCTGTGCTCGGTGGCCGGGTCCAGGCCTCTTGGCCGTCGCGCTCTTCGGCCTCCTCGCTGTTCCGGGTGCACGGTCCAGGCCCCCGCAAACCCTGATCCTGCTCATGTTCGCCCTGGGGGCAGGCCTGGCCTGGAACGGAGTCCACAGCCCCCAGGGAGGGATGCCGGCCTGGACGCTGAACCCCAAAACGGTTCAGGTTCGGGCCGTGGTGGAAGAGGTCAGGCCCAAGCCGGGCAGCCGCCTCCAGCTCATCCTCAGGGATGTCCACTGTACCGCATCCGGAGAGGTTGAAGCGCTCCCCGGCAAGGTGGTCCTGACCTGGCAGGACCCCCTGGACTTGCCCAGCCCGGGCCAGCAGCTGGCCGGACAGTTCAAGGTCAAGCCGGTTCGCGGCTTTGTCAATCCAGGGACCTGGGACTCCAGGTTCACCTGGCTGGTTCAAGGGGTCAGATTCAGGGCCTTTGTCAGAGCCGACCAGGGGGCAATCACCTGCAGCGGGGATCCCGGGGCCCTGACCCAGCTCCGCCATCGGCTGAGGCAGGAGGTGCTGGAGCGCACTCCCCCTGGCACGGGCAGGGGGTTGTTGCTGGCCCTGCTCATGGGTGATCGAAGCGAGCTGTCCTACGAGGAGCTGGACATGGTGCGCCGGGCCTCCCTGGCCCATGTCCTGGCCCAGTCAGGACTCCACCTGGGATTTGTGGTCAGCCTGGCCTGGCTCCTGGTCCTGGGGGCCGGCCGGGCCTGTCCCGGCATTCACCTCCATCTGCCGAGGCGGAAGCTGATCGTCCTCGTGGCAGCGCCTCTGGTCCTGGCCTACCTCTGGCTGGGAGCCTTTCGGCCTTCCCTGCTCAGGGCAGCGCTGATGTTCTCTTTCTGGGGGCTGCTCCTGTTCCGCGGCCGGCCCCAGATCCTGACCGACGGACTCTTCTTCGCCCTGGGGGCGATCCTCCTCTTCAACCCCCTGGCTGTCTTTGACCTCGGGCTCCAGATGTCGGTCCTGGCCGTGGCCGGAATCGTGCTCCTCTGGCCGGTGGTCTCGGACCTCTTGAACAGGGTGGTGCCGCCCGGGAGGCTGGGCCGGGTCCTCAAGCCTGCGGGGGCGCTGCTGGGGGTCAGCCTGGTGGCCAACCTCGTCCTGCTGCCGCTCATGGTCTGGAATTTCGGTCAGGTCAGCCCTCATCTCTACCTGAACCTGATCTGGCTTCCGGTCATCGGCTGGCTGGCCCTCCCGGCCGGGCTCCTGGGCCTGGTGTGCGCTCTCCTTCCG
Organism: uncultured Desulfohalobiaceae bacterium; assembly: GCA_964573115.1. Taxonomy (GTDB): domain Bacteria; phylum Desulfobacterota; class Desulfovibrionia; order Desulfovibrionales; family Desulfothermaceae; genus CAYOID01. The sequence continues at coordinate 9,875 of CAZNIP010000086.1, forward strand.
GGGCTGGAGGGGCTTTCGGGCTCGCTGTTCTCTCTGGCTTCCTGGAGCCTTTCCCTGCTCATGCATGGCCTGGAGACCCTGGACAGCCACGGGGCCCTCGAGGTCATGGTCCCGTTGCGGCCCAGGTGGCCTGAGATGCTGGGGTTCTGGATCATTCTCGGCGTGGGCGCTGTGTGGTGGAAACGGTTCAGCCGTCTGCCACTGTGGTCTGTGGCCCTGGGGGTGATGCTGCTCCTCGCCCCTGGCCTGGTTCGGGAGTGGTCTTTCGGGCCAGAGCGGGTCGGGGTCAAAACCGTTGATGTGGGCCAGGGCCAGGCCGTGCTCATTGAATGGGGCCAGGGGAGGCGCATGCTTGTGGACGGCGGCGGTTCCTGGAACCGCGATTTCGACCTGGGCCGGTTCGCCCTGGCCCCGGCCCTGACCTGGGGCAGAGCCCCGAAAGTGGATTTTGTGGTCCTGAGCCACAGCGATTTCGACCATCTTCGGGGCCTGTACTTCATTCTGGAGCATTTTTCGGTCCAGACGTTCATGTTCAATGGCCGCTGGCCTTCGGGATGGGACGGCCAGAGGCTCACAGACGCCCTGGGGCGTCGGGGGATTCCAATTCAGCCCCTCAAATCCGGGGATGTCCTTGACCTGCAGCCAGGGCTCAAGCTGGAGGTCCTTCATCCCGCAGCTTTGGAAGCCATCAAGGCCTCCAACAACAGATCCCTCATCCTCCGCCTGGTCCACCAGGACAGGGGATTGGCCCTTCTGCCCGGAGATGCAGAAAACGAGGCCCTGGAAAGGCTCCTCAAAGACAGGGCCCGCCTGCAGTCGGACCTGCTCCTGGTGCCCCATCACGGCAGTGCCTCCAGCCTGCTTCCCCCGTTCTACCGCCAGGTCGATCCGAGATTGGCAGTGGTCAGCTGCGGCTTTCTGAACATCTTCAACTTTCCCCATCCCAGGGTGGCGGCTGCCCTGGAGAATCTCGGGGTCGAGCTCATGAGCACGGCTGATCAGGGCATGATTGAGGTGGACTGGGATCTGATGGAGGAAAGCATGGCCGTCAGGCTGACAGAAAGCGGGGGTTGAGGTCCTGGCGAAATGGGTGGTCAGGCCGGCTGCTGACCGGCCTGACCGGTCGATGGTCGATGGTTGAGGGTGGATGGAAGAAAAAGTGTTCGACTCTTGACCTGAATTCGCCCGGCTTGACCAGTTTGATAAGGGAGAAAACTGACACTCCAGGACCTGATTCGCTGACTGGGCTGGTCTTTCACAACGCTGTGTTCATTCGAGGAATGCACGAGGATGTGCATCCACGACCTCACGCCCATCTTGAATCAGAACGGATGAGCTCTTATTGTTTGTGGTGAAGTTTCAAGTGATGCGCCAGACTCACATGTCTGGAACCAAGAACCTTCACAAGGAGACGGCCATGACAGGGAACAGAGTGTATGTCCGCTGGTTTGAAGAGGTCGGCATGAACGACATACCGGATGTCGGCGGCAAGAACGCCGCGCTCGGGGCCATGATCCAGGAGCTCCAGGAGGAGGGGATCCAGGTGCCCGGAGGGTTTGCCACCACATCCCAGGCCTACTGGGAGGTCATCAGTCAAAATGGCCTGGACGGGTACATCACGGAGCGGCTGGAGGATCTCCAGCAGGGTCGGAAAAAGCTCTCCGAGATTGGTCGATTGATTCGCAACCGGATCCTGCAGGCCAGCTGGCCTCCGGAGATCGCCGCGGCCATCCGGGAGGCCTACCAGCAGCTCTGTCAACGCTACGGCACCGAGGCCCTGGACGTGGCCGTCCGCAGCAGCGCCACGGCCGAGGACCTCCCGGACGCCAGCTTTGCCGGTCAGCAGGAGACCTTTTTGAACATCAGCGGAGAGGAGCAGCTCCTGGAAGCGGTGCGCAAGTGCTTTGCCTCGCTGTTCACGGACCGGGCCATCAGCTATCGTCAGGAAAAGGGCTTTGACCACCTCAAGGTCGCCCTGTCGGCCGGGGTGCAGAAAATGGTCCGTTCCGACCTGGCCGGGTCCGGGGTCATGTTTTCCATCGACACGGAGACAGGGTTTCCCCATACCGTGATCATCAATGCGGCCTGGGGTCTGGGGGAGAACGTGGTCCAGGGAACGGTGACCCCGGACGAGTACCGGGTCTTCAAGCCCCTCCTTGAGAACCGGGACTTGAAGCCCATTGTGGAGAAGAACCTCGGGGCCAAGGAGCGCAAGCTCGTCTATGCCGAAGGGGGAACCAAGTCCACCAAGAATGTGGTCACCTCCTCGGAGGAGAAGTTCTCCTTCGTGCTCGAGGACGAGGAGATCCTGCAGCTGGCCCGCTGGGCCCGGGTCATCGAGGAGCACTACGGCCGGCCCATGGACATGGAATGGGCCAAGGACGGCGAGAGCGGCCGGCTCTTCATGGTCCAGGCC
>CAZNIP010000087.1:0-12177 GCA_964573115.1 uncultured Desulfohalobiaceae bacterium
GTGTGTGCGAAGCCCAGGCCAGAGGCAGGGCTGACTTCAAAAAGTCCCTGTCGCAAATCTCACCCTTGAAAGAGCTCCTTGAGGAGTCTCTCGACATCCTTTTTGGTCACCCCCCGTGGATTGTGCTGTGTCGAGCCAGAGCTGAGGACCTCCCTGATCATGGCCTTCCTGTCCAGGACAGCCTGGCCGGCAAATGGGTTGCCGACCCCAAGGTCCTCCAACAGGCTTTCCACCTTCTTGAGCAGGTCCATGCCGCAGGTTTGAGACATGATCTCGTATTTCTGGCCCATGGCGTCCTTGTTGAACGCAATCGCCAGGGGCAGGAGCACCCCGCAGACCAGCCCGTGGGGCTGATGATAACGTGCTCCAAGGGGGTGGGCCAGGCCATGGACCACCCCAAGCCGGGAGCTTGAAAAAGCCAGGCCGGTCAGAAAGCTGCCCATGAGCAAGGGCTCGGCTTTTAGGGACTGAGGGTCCTCATACACCCCCTTCACGTTGTCGCAGAGCAGTTGCAGCCCAAGCAGGGCCAGCTCTTCAGTGAACCTCGTGGCCCCCCTGCTGACAAAGGATTCAACAGCCTGGGTCACGGCATCGAGCCCGGCATGAGCGATGACTTCCCTGGGGGAGCCAGAGAGCAGCCCCGGGTCGAGAACCACCATTCTGGCCAGCATATGCGGGCTTCGAAGCCCTTTTTTGATCCCTGTTTTCATGTTGGTCAAGACAGCAACGCGAGTGGCCTCTGAGCCTGTCCCAGCGGTTGTGGGAACCGCACACAGGGGTACGCCATGCGTCCCCACAGGGACCCGGCCATCATGAATGTCTTCCAGGGCCTGATCTGTGCCCAAAAGCCCGGCACAGGCCTTGCCGAGATCGAGAACACTTCCCCCGCCCAAGGCGATCACGAACTCTGATTTGAACCTCTGAGCGCGCTCCAGCAGGGCCTGAAGATCGTCCAGGCTTGGTTCCCCGCCAGCATGTTCCCAAGTCGTGACCTGCATGCCCTTTGGCACTGAGCTCAGAACACGATCGCACACGCCATTTTTCCGTGAGCTTTGACCATGGACAAGGAGCCCCCGCTGTCCAAATTCCGAACAGGACGGAAAAAAAGAGTCGACACTGGACCAGCCGGTCATGACCCGGGAAGGAAGGGACAGCTCGCCGGGAAGAATCCGGCTTGACAGGACGGAATCGAACCTCTGCTCCATCAGGCGCTCTCCCTGGACGATCGTTCATGCTCGAGCAGCCACTTCTTTCTCCACAGACCACTGCCGTATCCCACCAGCTGGCTGTTTCGACCGATGACTCTGTGACAGGGGATGATCACGGCCACAGGATTGGCGTTGTTCGCCCCGCCAACGGCCCTGGCGGCCCTGGGTCTGTTGATGCTTCTGGCCACATCGCTGTAGGCCCGGACCTCCCCAAAGGGAATGGCCACCAGCTCGTCCCAGACCTGGCGCTGAAAGGAAGTCCCCTCCGGGGCCAGTTTGACGGTGAAAGATCTTCTCTGCCCCTGAAAGTACTCCTGGAGCTGGTGGGCACACATCCTGACCCAGCCGTGAGGGTCCTGTGGTTCGTCCCTTTCCTGCGGAGTGCCGAAAAAAATCTGGCTGATTCCCTGCTCGTGCCCCTGGATGGTCATCTCTCCCAATGGCGAATCAATGGTCATGCTGGTCGTCCGAAGTGCCATGACAAGCCTCATTGTGTGTTTTCAGACTCTGAAACCCTTTACCAGGTACACTCTTTGCATAATTCATGATGTAACAAGGGCTGACACCACTTCATGGTTGATGTGCAGCTTTATGAACCGCTTAGGAACTGATGCCCGGAAACTCGATACAATTTTGTTCGAACATGGTCAAAAAAGGAACACCCTTTGATCCTTGAGGAGGTCGACACTCTTGATGCACTGGCTCCCCACCGATCTCGTTCTCCCTGACGAGGGGCACGAGGTGGTCATTTACACCCCCACACTCCTTGGTCTTCGGAAAGGCTACTATCTGGAAGGCAAGTGGTACGATCTCTACCACCGGCATGTCGATGGCGTCCACTACTGGAAACCCGGTCCGGAAACCCATGAACCTGGATGCGTCTCGCACCTGCAGTACGCTGAGGCGTACAAGCTGATCCAGGGCATCATCGAATCTTCGGTCCACTGATTGCCCACCCGGTGGCTGACCCTGCTCATGCTCCCCGCGCGAGTCCAAAACCGGTTGAAGATGCCGGCTCGGAAGGCCAGCAGCGATGTCTGGGGCTGACCAGGACTCCAGACCCTGGCCTTCACCGCGAATCATGTCCAAACGTCTGCTTCAAGAGGTGACTGGCCAAACCTCCCAGCTCTCTCGGGGTGCGCCCGAACACGGCCTTCCAGACCTCGTCCGACTCCATGCAGAAATACATCTGCCTGTCCAGGCCAAGGCCCTTGAGGCGATCAACCAGGAACCTGAACTGCTCCACCCGCAGAGGTCTGAGCAGCCGAAGTTTGCCGTCAAGTCCGGTGACGAACTCCTGATAAATGTAGGTGCACTCCGGCCACTGCCGCCTGATGAACTCCTTCAGGTCCGGCATGCAGCGAAAGGAGCCCAGGCTGAGATACGCGATGTCCTCGGGGCGAAGGTAATCGCCGATCATCTCCACAACCCGGCCGTAGCCGGATTCCCAGCCAGGGTAGAAAATGATCGGGTCGAAATGCAGACAGACCCGGAAACCTGACCTGGCGCACTCCATTGCCGCCTGGAGCCGTTCTTCGAGGCTGGCCGCCCCAACCTCCTCCTGAGCCGCAATGTCCGGCGCATTGAGGGACCAGGCCGGCAGAACCCTGTCCGTCCTGGTCACCTGCTCCATCCAGGACAGGTCCACGACCTTGCTCTTGAGCTCCAGGCAGACATTGGGGTAGCGCTCCAGAAAGCCGACCAGATCAGCCGTCAGACCTGTCACAGCCTCCAGGGCCAGGGAATCGGTGAACTCTCCGGTCCCTGCCCGGTAGAGGCGCTCCGGATGGGCCTCGAACTCATGGACCAGTTCAGCCTCGAGCCGGTCCATGTTGGCCCAGACCTTGAGGACCTGATCCTGAAAATAGGCCTTGAGAATGCAGTAGGAGCAGTTCAGGGGACAGTTCTCCCCGATGTGGAAGATCCGGTAGCCGCAGCAGCGGTAATGGCTGGTCCCGGGGCAGAAACGCAGAAAGCGGCCCTTGTACTCCTTGAGGTAGAGGGTCTGCCCTGTGAGCGTGTCACGATGCAGCTCCTGACCCGGCTCAAGCACGGTCAGCGGGAGATGGTTCAGGCGGGACAGGACTCTGCCGGCCACAGGGGTGTCCTGGACATTCCTGTCCAGGACGATGCTGGAGATGTCCGCGAGATGGCGTGGAAGATCCGGCATGCACACCCCGAAGGCCAGTCAGTCCAGGGCCCTGTGTTGCCAGTCAAAGATGGCCTGGACGCGATGGTCGTTGTCCATGGACTGCAGCTCCTGTGTGAGGTTCTGCATGTCCTGAAGGCTCCTGACCCTGGCCTGGAGCACAAAACCGTTGGACTCAAAGTGCTGCTGAGGGGTGATCCGCCAGGAGGTGCCCTGGCGTACCCTCTTTTCCAGAGCCTCGAACTCGCTCTCCAGCCGGGTCAGCCTGGGGTAGCGCAAGGCCTTGAGCCTGGCCAGAATCTCCTCCTGACGATCCTTGGGCGAGATGTCCGAGGCGGCACACTCCAAGAGTTCTGCCTGGTCGATGAGGTCCTGGATTGAACTGTTCGTCATGACCGCAGCTTCACTCAGCCAGGTCAGAAGGTGCCGGGCTTTGTTCCTGGACCAGGCCAGATGGCGGAAAAGCGGTTCCACAGCCTGACGATCAGCCCGGTTCATCCTGGAAAGCACCAGGCCGAGCTCGAGCTGGCATCGCCCGGCCCCGAGGTGGCTGTCCCAGGCCTTGTCCAGCTCGGACCAGGCCATGAGCGCATGGAGCTCACGGGCAGAACCCAGCGGCCCGAACTCCTGCTTCACGGTCTGCTCGAAGGCCTGAGGCCCCAGCTGAGTCTGGAAAAAGCGCATCCCGTTGACCCGGTCGATGGGATCGATCTGCCGGGTGCGGTTGAGGTGCATGTAGACAACCCCCCTCTGGACCTGAGAGGCACACCGCTTTTGCAGGGCAGCCACTGGAGTCCTGAGCTTCTGGCAGGCCTTGACCCTCTGAAAGCCGGAGACGAGCTGCCAAAGGTCATTGTCTGGGCTGACCAGAACAGGTTCGAGCTGGCCAAGGGATTTCACGCTCTGGACAAAAGAATTGTCCGGCTCCCGGGACCAGAACAGCCAGGACCCCGAGCAGTCGATGAGCTCGGGGTCGAGTCGGAGCAGCTCGACTGTTTCAGGCCCTTGGGCGACGTTTTCAGACATGATCAATCCATGGTGCAGGCAGGACGATCTCCCCGAGGTCTCTGCTTTGCTGGAGCATCATGCCCGGTCTTGGACAATCGGCACATGAGCATTGGTTTCAGCCTCGAAGGAATGCCCTGTAGGCCAGGGTCGTGGCGTAGAGGTCCACTTTGCTGCTCAGCTCAAACGGGCTGTGCATGCCGAGAATGGACGGGCCGAAGTCGATGATGTCCATGCCGTAAATGGCCAGGTGCTTGGCCACAGTCCCCCCGCCACCGGTGTCCACCTTGCCGATCTCGGCCATCTGCCATGGGATGTTTTCTGCATTGAGCTTCTGGCGCAGCCAGGCCACATACTCGGCAGTGGCGTCGTTGGCCCCGACTTTGCCCCTGTGCCCGGTGAACTTGCAGAAGACCGGCCCGCCCCCGAGCTTTGAGGCATTGAGCTGATCGTGAAGATCCTGATAGTCGGGGTCGATGGAGCCGTGAACATCGGCGGAGATCGCCCTGGTGCCGGCAAACACCGATGACAGGGACGCCCCTGGCTCCCAGGCCTGAATCAGATCCTGCAGAGCGTACTCCAGAAACAGGGACTTGGCCCCGGTGGCCCCTTCTGAACCGATCTCCTCCTTGTCCCAGAAGATGACCACCTGAGCGTACTCCGGGCTGTCCTCTGAGAGCAGGGCCTGCAGGCCGGCAAACACGCAGATCCGGTCGTCCTGGCCATAGCCTCCGATGAGGGAGCCATCCAGGCCCACAGACCGGGCCGGCCCGGCAGGGACGATCTGCAGCTCAGCACTGAAGAGATCCTCTTCCACCACATTGTAGTGGGTGTTGAGCAGCCGCAGGATGTTCTTCTTGACCGCCTTCCCGGTCTCTTTGTGCTCGTCGTCGCCGTTGTCCTCGTCCTCTCCATTGCCAAGGGGGAGATTGCCCATGATGACGTTGAGCTTCTCGGCTTCAAAAGCGGCACTGAGCTTCTGGTCGTTCTGCTTGGAGGCCAGGTGGGGCAGGAGATCGGCAATGACCAGCACCGGGTCGGCGGCGTCCTCCCCCAGGCTGACGTCAATGACCTGCCCGTCTTCCTTGACCACCACCCCGTGCAGGGCCAGAGGCCTGGAGAGCCACTGGTGCTTGCGTATCCCGCCGTAGTAATGGGTCTTGGCCAGGGCCAGGTCGCAGGTCTCATACATCGGGTGCTGCTTGAAATCCAGCCTGGGGCTGTCGGCATGGGCGCCCAGAAGCCGAAACCCCTGGCTCAAGGGGCGCCTTCCCTTTCTGGCCAGGAGGATTGTCTTGGACTTCAGGCTGCGCATGACCTGGGCCGAGGACATGTCCTCGGAAAAGCCGGCCTGTCTGGCCTGCTCTTCGACCCATCTCACGGTTTCCCGTTCGGTTTTGCACCGGGAGAGAAAATCCAGATATGCATCGGCAAGGGCATGGATCTCTGCTCTCTGCTCTGCCTCGGAATAGATCGTCCAGCCGTTTTTTTGAGTGTGTTCGAGCCCTTCGAGCATGTTCTGACCTCATTCTTGGTGTAAGATGTCCTTGATCTTGAAAACTCGTCAGTTCGCGGTCTGCTGCTGCGTGATCATGGTCACGGCCTGGCGCATGACCTGCACCACCTGCTGGCCCTCACCCCGCTGAAGGGTCCTGGGATCCAGACACAACCGGTCGTGCTCAACCCTTCCCACCAGGGGCGGGTCTGTCTTGAGCAGGGCGTCCCGCAAGGTTTCCAGCTCGATCCCCTGCTTTGGGGCCAGGCTGACCACCGTGGTCGGAAGGTCGAGCTCCGGGCTGGCTCCTCCCCCGACTCTGGAGGCATCACGCCTGGTGGAGACGTCAAACCAGTCGCCAACGTCCTTCTTCAGTCTGGCTGCCAGCCGGGCCGCCTTGGACTGCAGGGACGTCTTCTGCTGACAGATCATGCGCAGGGTCGGGATCTGCTCCTGGGCCTGCTCGGGGTCAAGATAGAGGCGAAGCGTGGCTTCCAGGCCGGCCAGGGTCATCTTGTCGATCCGCAGGGCCCGGTTGAGGGGGTTCTTCTTGATGGTTTCGATGGCGTTCTTCTTGCCCAGAATGATCCCTGACTGAGGTCCGCCCAGGAGCTTGTCGCCGCTGAAGGTCAGCACATCGACCCCGGTCTTGAGAAGGCTCGGGACCAGGGGCTCATCAAGACCTGTTGAGGAGGGAAAGGAAAAGAAGTTTCCGCTTCCCAGGTCCTCGAGCACCGGCAGGTCATGTTTGCGGCCCAGATCTACGAGCTCTTTGAGCCCGACCTCCTTGTGAAAGCCGATGACCTTGTAGTTGGAGGTGTGGGCCCTGAGGATGGCCCCCGTGTTCTCACTGAGCGCATTTTCATAGTCATAGAGATGGGTCCGGTTGGTCGCCCCGACCTCTTTGAGAATGGCCCCGCTCTTGGCCATGACTTCGGGGATTCGAAACGACCCCCCGATTTCCACCAGCTGTCCCCTGGAGACGATGACTTCCCTGCCCCTGGCCAGGGTATCGAGCATGAGCAGCACGGCTGCAGCGTTGTTGTTGACCACCAGGCCGGCTTCAGCCCCGGTCAGCCGGCACAGGAGCTCCTCCACCAGGGCGTAGCGGCTGCCGCGCTTTCCCGTGTCCAGGGAGAACTCGAGATTGGAGTAGGCGCTGCAGGCCAGCTCGACAGCCTCGGCGGCAGACCTGGCCAGGAGGGACCGGCCCAGATTGGTGTGCACCACCACCCCGGTGGCATTGATCACATGCCTGAACTTCGGCCGGGACTTGTGCTCGATGAACCGCTTCAATTCAGGAAGCAGCTGCTGTGGGCGCAGCTCGTCCTCGGTCTGAATCGAGCCGTCGCGTATGGCCTTGCGGCACTCATCGAGAAATCCATTGACCAGATCCTTGACCAGGGCCTGGGGCAGGGCCTGGATGGCCTTGTCCTTGAAGACGTCTTTGAGGAGAGAATCAACTGCCGGTATCGACCGGTACAGTGACGAGGCGTTCATGTCGATCTCCAGGAGAACCTGAAAAGGCGGGGTCTGAACAGGTTCTTGACCAAATCTGCAGCTGGTTTTATACGTTAGGTGAGCGCCAGTAGCTCAGTCGGATAGAGCAGCGGCCTTCTAAGCCGCCGGCCGGGTGTTCGAATCGCCCCTGGCGCGCCACAAGCTCATGAGGGGCTCTGCGACCAGCAGAGCCCCTTTTATCGCAATTTCAGCGCAGCCTCTGGCTGCGCTGAACACTCGCTTTTGAGTTCAAAAACGATCCTGCCATTTGAACGGTGCCCCGGAACATCAAAAAAACCGGCGCACAAAGCCGGCTTGTCTGCTCTTTCCCACCAGCCCGAATAACCTAATGCCTGCAGTGTTCTCAGTCAATGCCAGCCTCTGATGGGCTTCAGGCCAAGGCCACCTGCCTGGAAAGAGAAAGCCCCATAGCTCCGGCTCTGAGACGTGACGTGATTTGACAGAGATATCAGCTCTTGTTCGGCCAGCCCCTGGTTTCCTTTCTGACTGTGGACCCTGTCAAGTGTCTTGGCGCTGTTCCTATCGAGCTTGAAGACACACCATGAGTAGCCGTGATCCACAGCCGGGATGCTCGATGGGGAGCCTCGAACGTCTCAAGGATAAAATCGGTCCGGTGCCGGAACCTTGTGACCTTCAACCTGTCTGACCAGAAATTCGGACGAAATCTCAACCGTCTTATCCATGGCCTGGAGATGGGGGACATGCCCGCATCCCGGGACAAGCCTGGTCTCCACAGTCCCTGAGACATTGCCGGCAATCCTCCAGACCTGCTCCATGGTGGCGTACTCGTCATTCTCTCCCTGAATGACCAGCACAGGGGAGGTCACCCCTTTGATCTGCTGTTCGATACTCCAGGCCATGAACTCTGGGGCCAGCCAGATATCGGCCCAGGCCCGGAAAACGGCATCGGTCTTGTCTCCATGGTATGTGTGCAGCTTTTTTTTCAAATCTGTCGTTCTGTACGCCTTGACAGCCTTCTCGATGCCCTCCCGGGTCTCGTGTTCGACAAAGACATGGGCTGCCTCGGTCACGCAGCTGTGCACTCTGCCCGGAAATCTGGCGGCAAACATGAGGGCGATGGTTCCCCCGTCGCTGTGACCGAAAAAGGCTGCCTGCCCGATCCCCAGCTCATCGAGCAGAGCCGGCAGACGCTCGAAAGACTCATGATCAAGGTAGTCCAGGGGGCGCTGCGAGGTCATGGGGTCGGAGCGCCCATGGCCCTGGCGGTCAAAAACGACCCCGTTCAGCCCTGTACGCTGGCACAGTCTGTCAGGGAAATCCTTCCACATCCGGATGCACCCCAGGGCCTCGTGCAGGAAGACCAGGGGCGGTCGATGGGCCCCGCCGACGTCAATGGTCTTCACTGCCACCATGACCTCCTGAACCCTGATTTTCGATGCCCGAACTTCGACCATAGCCTCTCTCTGATTGTGTTTGAGCCTTGCCTGCCCCTCGGGTATGCTACCGCAAAAGATGATCCCAGACGAGCCCGAGATGTCCGGACAACAAGGAGAACGCCATGACAAGCCCCTTTTCCAGCTGCCTGAACATGAACCTGGACAAAGACCAGCTGGAGTCCCTGGTTCATTCCCTGCTGTGGCAATATCGGCTGGTGGACGCCTTCTGGTTCATCAACATAGAAAATGAGCACGGACTGCACAAGGCTGAAGAGACCAATGCACAGGTGTGGGGCAAGGTGGGAGAGCTCTCGGCCAGGGACATCGTCAAGCGCTTTGGCATCACCGATTCAGGCCTCGAGGGCTTTGCCCGGGCCATGGCCTACTACCCCTGGGCCATGATGGAGAGCTTCGAGCTCGAGAAGCGGCCCGGAGAGATCCTGATCACCTCGACCAAGTGCCCGGCCCAACTGGGTCGCCTCAAGCACGGGCTTGGGGAGTACGCCTGCAAGGACATGCACTTCCAGGAGTTTGCCGGGTTTGCCAAAGCCATTGACCCGCGGATTGACATCGAATGCGTCTTTGCCCCGCCGGACCCGCACCCTGAGGGGCTCTTCTGCACCTGGAGGATCACGGTCAAGGATGACTGAGCGCATCGTCGCCCACCTGGACATGGACGCCTTTTTTGCTTCTGTGGAGCAGGTGGACCACCCTGAGCTTCTGGGCAAGCCGGTCATTGTCGGGGGGACATCAGACCGGGGGGTCGTTTCGGCCGCCTCGTACGAGGCCAGAAAATACGGCGTCCGCTCGGCCATGCCCGCTGTCACGGCCAGGCGTCTCTGCCCGGAAGGGGTCTTTGTGCGGGGCCGGATGTCGCGCTACGCTCAAATCTCCAGAGGGGTCATGGATATCCTGCAGTCCTTTGCCCCGGTTGTGGAAAAGGCGTCCATTGATGAGGCCTACATGGACTTGAGCGGGACAGAGAGGCTCCTCGGCCAGGCTGTCGATGTCTGCCAGGAGATCAAAGCCCGGATTCGCACCAGCTTTTCCCTGACCTGCTCCATCGGGATCGCCCCGAACAAGTTTCTGGCCAAGATCGCCTCCGACTGGAACAAGCCTGACGGACTGTTTCATATTCTGCCGACACAGGTTGACGCCTTCCTCGAAAACCTGCCAGTGCGCAAGATCCCGGGAGTCGGGGCCAAGACCCTTGAGACCCTGCGAAAATACAGGATCGAGACCGTCGGGGACATCCGGCGCTTCTCGGTCCAGTTCTGGGAGGAACGGTTCGGGCAAAGGGGCCGCGATCTCTGGGCCAGGGCCCACGGCCAGGACGACTCGCCTGTGACCTCGGCCCGAACCCCCAAGTCCTGCGGGTCGGAAAACACCTTTCCAGGAGACCTCTACAACGTCCGTGAACTGACAACCTGGCTCCTGCACCAGAGTGAAGAGGTTGGCTATCACCTGCGCCGAATCGGGGCCAAAGGCAAGACGGTCACCTTAAAGGTCAAATTCAAGGACTTCACGACCATCACCCGCAGAACGACCCTGCGCAGACCGACTCAGACCACACAGGTCATCTTTGAGGCCGCCAGCGACCTGCTCAAGCAGATCCCTGTCTCCAAGGGCGTCCGCCTGACCGGAGTCACGGTTTCACAGTTCTGCTCCGGTCCGGAGCAGCTCTCCCTTTTCCGTGACGAGGACCTTCAAAAGCAAGAGGAGCTGGACCGGGCCATGGACAGGATCAAGGAGAGGTTCGGCACCCAGTCCATTCACAAGGGCAGGACGTCTTGACAGAAGCAGACAAGTCAGGCAAAGAGAACGTGTTATGACATTGACCCACAACCTCGAAGCCCATGCCCTTTCTCACTGCCCCTGGTGGTGGTGGACTGTGCAGTGCGGCCTCAGGGAGTGGGCTCTTTGAATTGATCAGACCCTCACTACAGCTTGCTCCATTAGGGCCGCAGACCAATTTGTCTGCGGCCCTTTTTTGTCTTCAGGCTCTCTGGTCTTCAAGACCTCTGGTGTCGTGAACCACAAACACAAGGAGACGACCATGAACCCTCGAATTCACCTCCCCCAGTCCGAACTGCCCCAACAGTGGTACAACGTTCTCCCTGACCTGCCGACACCTCTGGCTCCCCCGCTGGACCCCGAAACCAGGCAGCCGATTTCACCCGACCAGCTTGAGGCCATCTTCCCCATGGGGCTCATCGAGCAGGAGATGAGCGATCAGCGATTCATCCCCATTCCAGAACCCGTGCAGGATGTCTACAGGTTGTGGAGACCGACCCCGCTGGTCCGGGCCATCAACCTGGAAAAGGCCATCAACTCCAAGTGCAAAATCTACTTTAAAGACGAGTCCGTCTCACCCCCGGGATCCCACAAGCCAAACACCGCTGTGCCCCAGGCCTATTTCAACAAAATCGAGGGGGTCAAGAGGCTGTCCACCGAAACCGGGGCCGGCCAGTGGGGGACCGCCCTGTCTTTTGCCTGCACCATGTTCGACCTGGAGTGTACGGTGTACATGGTCAAGGTCAGCTTTGAGCAAAAGCCCTACCGGCAGATCATCATCCGCTCCTATGGCGCCGACATTCACCCTTCTCCTTCTGCAAAGACCAGAACAGGCCAGGCCATCCTGGACAAGGACCCTGACTGCAAAGGAAGCCTGGGACTGGCCATTTCCGAAGCTGTTGAAGACGCCGCCATCAACAGCGATACCAAGTACACCCTGGGCTCGGTTCTCAACCATGTCCTTTTGCATCAGACCGTCACCGGCCTTGAAACCATCAAACAGCTGGACATGATCGGTGAAAAGGCGGATGTTGTCGTCGGCTGCGTCGGCGGGGGCAGCAACTTCACCGGGATGATGCTCCCCTTCCTGCCCAGAAGGCTCAGCGGAGAGAACATCAGGTTCATCGCCGCGGAACCGACGGCCTGCCCATCCCTGAGTCGGGGGGCCTACCGTTATGACTACGGGGACATGGCCAGGCTGACCCCGCTGATGAAAATGCACACCCTGGGCCACAGCTTCATGCCTCCGCCCATTCATGCCGGTGGTCTGCGCTATCATGGCAACGCCCCCATCTTGTGCAACCTGGTGGATGAAGGGCTTGTGGAACCCCGGGCCTTTTATCAGAACGACTGCTTTGAGGCGGCCAGGCTCTTTCAGCGCACCCAGGGTTTTCTCCCGGCCCCGGAGACCTCGCACGCCATCAAGGCCGCCATCGATGTGGCCAGCGAAGCTGAGCCCGGGTCGACGATCGTTTTTCTCTACTCCGGGCACGGCCTCCTCGACCTGACGTCGTATGAGGCCTTTCTCAAAGGAGAGCTGAACAACTTTGACCTCTCCCAGGAATGCATTGATGAAGCCCTGCAGGCCTGTCCCGAGATCTGAGCGGG
>CAZNIP010000088.1:0-11964 GCA_964573115.1 uncultured Desulfohalobiaceae bacterium
TATGCGCCGCAGGCGGGCATCTTTGCCCCGGGGAGGGTCGCCCGGGGCAAAAAGGTCTCTCCCGTCCCTCCCTGTCCTCTTTGTCAAGCGACCATCGGGAGCGGGTGGTTAAAAGATTCTTGAAACTCTTTCTCCAACCTCACTGGCCTCTGTGTGGGTAAAGACCTGGCCGCTGGCAAAACTGACCAGGGTCCCCCCGGTCACTCCGCGGCCAGAGGCAGGATCTCCTCGATGGAGGTCAAGCCCTCTTCAGCCTTGGTCAGAGCGATATGCTCCAGGCTCATCATGCCGTTTTTCACAGCCAGCTCCTTGAGGGTGGAGGATGATTCACTCCTCAGGACAGCCCTTTTGATGTCTTCGTTCGGGGTCAGATACTCGTAGATCATGATCCGGCCCTTGTAGCCGGTTGAGTTGCAGGCCTTGCACCCCACGGCCTTGCAGATCTGGGCCCCGTTCTGGGGCATGACGCCGTACTGACCGGCCTTGAGCTTGATTTCGGCTTCGGGGTCGGGCTCCTTGCATTTGTCGCACAACCGCCTGATCAAGCGCTGGGACATGGTTCCAATGATGCTCGCACTGATCAGGTAGGGTTCGATGCCCATGTCGGCAAGACGGACAAAGACCTCGGCCGCAGAATTCGTGTGCAGGGTGGAGACCAGGAGGTGGCCGGTGAGCGCGGCCTGGATCCCGATCTGGGCCGTTTCGCTGTCCCTGATCTCCCCAACGGTGATCACGTCCGGGTCGTGGCGCAGGATCTGCCTCAGCCCCCGGGCGAAGGTGAAGCCGATGGACTCCCTGATCTGGACCTGGCAGACCCCGGGCATCTCATACTCCACCGGATCTTCCAGGGTGATGATGTTCTTGCCCAGAAAAACCGGCTCCTGCAGACAGGAGTAAATGGTCGAGCTCTTGCCGCTGCCGGTTGGCCCGGTGATGAGAATCATGCCGTAGGGTTTGGAAATGGTCCGCCTGATGAGGTCGACATCCTTCTTGTAGAGCCCGATGTCGTCCAGCTTCATGACCCCCTTGTCCTTGTCCAGAATCCGGATGACCACCGACTCGCCGAACACCGTGGGCATGCATGAGAAGCGCAGATCCACGCCTTTGTTGCCCACCTTGATCTTGGCCCGCCCGTCCTGAGGCAAGCGCCGCTCGGCAATGTTCATGTTGGAGAGGATTTTCATCCTGGCCACCAGGGAGGACAGGCGATCCTTGGGCAGGTTCAGCTCCCGGTGGAGCTTGCCGTCGATGCGGAAATCGACGTTCACCTTTTTCGGTTCCGGATTGATGTGGATGTCGCTGGCCTTCTTCTTGACCCCTGTCTTGAGGATGTGGTTGACCAGGGCGATGATCGTCTCTTCCTTGCCTGAGCTCTCGGTGATGTCGTACTCGTCGTCGTCGGACTGCACGATCTCATCCAGGTCGGTCTCGCTGAGCATCAGGTCCTCGAACTCTTCGGACTCCTCCCCGGTCTCCTGGGCTATGTACTCGTCCAGGGCGTCGTTGATGGACTTCTGCGAGGCGATGTACTCCTTGACGGTCAGGCCGGTGATGAACTGGAGCTCCTCCTTGGCGTTGGTGATCGCCGGCTCTGGAAAGGCGACCCGGAGCTCGTTCTTGTGAATTTCAAAGGGAAAGATGTTGTATTTCTTGCACGTTTCAGGGGCAACCTGCTGGGAGGCAAACGGGTCCACCTGATAGGTGCTCAAGTCCACATAGGGCAGCCCGAAACGCAGGGCCAGGGCCAGGGCCAGCTGTTCCTCGGAAATGAACTTCATCTCCACCAGGACCTGCCCCAAACGCTTGGACCGGTCCTTCTGCTGCTCCTCCAGGGCCTGCTCGAGCTGATCCTGGCTCAACAGGCCGACCGCACAGAGGATCTCGCCGATTTTCTGATTGACCCAGTTCTTCTGCCTCTTGAGGGCATCAGAGACGTCCCCGGGGTTGACCATACCCTGGCTGACCAGGATCTCCCCGATGGGTTTCTCCCGCAGCTCGTTCTGGGTCTGCAGCCCTTTTTCGAGCTGCTCAGTGGTGATCATCCCCTCCTGAATCAGACTTTCACCGATCAGGGTTCCGGTCTGGACCGGCCGGTCCTGTTCAGAATGGTCCTGGTCCGGGTCCGGTTCATGGGACTGGGGTTCAGAGGCCTGAGCATCCTGCGACGATGGCTCGCTGAGGTCGAGCACAACCTGAAGATCTTTGCCCCTTCTGATCTTGCGCCGGTTGTCCCACATCACAGCCGCTGTGTTGTCAACGGCCCTGGCCGCCTGGCTGTTCGGAAAGCTGAGCACGAAAGGGGTCTGCGTGGCCACGGCCTGCTGGACGCTCTGATCCTGGGGGATGTGGCCCATGAACTTCAGGCTGACCTGCAGGTGCTTTTCGGTGGCGGCAGAGAGTCTTTTGAAGATGCTCGAGGCGTGGTGAGCGGATCGGGCCTGATTGACCCAGATGTAGAAGGGCCTGTTCTGGCCCCGTTCATGGGACAGCTTGATCAGGGCGTAGGCATCGGTCAGGGACGTGGGTTCCGGGGTGACCACGACGATGGGGATGCTGGCTGCCTGGAGCCAGTTCATGACCTCTGCGGTGATGCCGGCCCCGACGTCGATGAGCAGGAGCTCGAAGAACGAGAGATCCTTGAGCACAGCCGCGAGCTCGTGCTTCTTTTCAAAGGACAGGTTGGGAACGCTGTCCAGGGCTGTGCCCCCGGACAGGAGCTTGAGCCCTTCAGGAGCCTGAAACAGAGCCTGATCCAGGGATTGGCGGCCCTCCAGGACATCGGCCAGAGAAAACTCCGGGGATTCCCCCAGGAGGACTTCGGCATTGGCCACACCCATGTCCGCGTCAAGGAGGCAGGTTGAGGGGCATCGCCGGGCCAGGGCCAGGCCCAGGTTCAGGGAGAGGTTGGTCTTGCCCACGCCTCCCTTGCCGCTGGCAATGCTGATGATGATGTTCGAGGTCTCGACGTCTTTCTGCATTGTGGGCCGACCTGGTCAAAGGGTACAGGGGGTGTCCGGCCTGTCCGCCGACGGGTTCCGGACAGAGTCACTCGAAAGACCTAGCAGAACAGGCCCGGATGTTCAATTTAAAACTGTTCCCGCTCAGAGCAGCCCTTTTTTCCGGTAGGTCCGGTTCAGGAAGAGATCCACGAGAATGAAGAGCAGGATGGGCAAAACGAGGAAGATCAGGGTCAGAAAGGAGGCCAGAGCCCTGTTGGATGAGTTGAGCAGAGGAAAGAGGGTTCCGGTGAAGGAGGGCACGGTCCCGCCCCCAATGAGAAAGACGAGGAAGTACTCGGAAAAGGCCACGAGAAAGACCACGCTCCCGCCGGCAATGATCGAGGGCATGAGCAGGGGCAGCTCGATGGACCAGGCAATCCTCCACCAGACAGCGCCGAGGTTGTGGGCGCAGACCCTGTACTCCTCCCCAAGCACGGAAAAGCCGGTCACCAGGGAGCGCAGCATGTAGGGATAGCTGAAAATGGCCAGAATGAGGACCACTCCGGCAAACGTGTCGGCCAGACCGATCTTGATGAACACAAAGTGCAGCCCCATGGCAAAGGTCATGGACGGGACCAGGGCCGGTGTGAGCAGCAACCCTTCCAACAGGCTCTGCCCCCTGAAAGCGGTTCGAGCAAAGGTCGCTGCAGGGAAGAAGCACATGACCAGGGTCACCAGGGCCGTGGTCAGGGAATAGGCCAGTGAGAACCCTATGGCCCGGATGAGCGTCCCGGACTGCTCCAGAACGGCGGACAGGGCCCTGACGTTCATCTCCTGAGGCCAGAGATGGGGGTAGCTCCACCCCGGAGCCAGGCTTGAGACGGCCAGGACCCCAACCGGCAGCCCGAACAGGACCGCCAAAAGCACAACCAACCCCAGATGCCTCACACCCTGACTCCGATGTGCAACGTCCGATTGGCAGATGTGACAGCAGAAAAACAAATCATAACGCTTTGATTGTATGTGTTCTCGTATGAGACTCAATCACAGGTGTTCAGGTTTCGGGTGTCGGGTTTCAGGAAGAAGGACTTCAAGTGCAGTGACTGGACAGAGTTTCATCCCTGATCAAACTGGCCGGGAAACTGTTTTCTCGTCACGTCGGGAATCTTTTCTGTCCTCAACCTTGAACCCTGAACCTGTCAGCCCAGGCCAGAGGCAGGGCTGACTCTTGGATTCTGAATTCATGTGGCTGCTTCATGGTCTTTGCAGCCGCATCAGACCTTCCGCTCCCCGCTCTCCAGCCTGGAGACCACCCGGGAGTACATGATGATGAACAGGACGGCAAAGACGAACATGAGCACCAGGATGGCCATGGCCTCAGGCCGCTGATTCAGGCTTCCCCTGAAGTAGAGGTTGAAGACGTGGATGCTCAGCATCCCGGGGCGGCTTTCGCTCAGCAGGGCTGGAATGTCGAAGGCCCCGAAGCTGTAGAGAAAGAGAATGATGAACGCGGTGTGCACAGCCGGAACGACCCTGGGCAGGACAATGGTCATGAAGGTTCGGGTCCTGGTGGCCCCGAGCATGACAGCGGTCTGGATCTGTCTGCGATCGAACCTGACGAGCATGGTCATCACCAGGAGCATGGCAAAAGGGGTGCCTTTGAAGGCATAGGCCAGGATCATGCCCAGACCCAGGCCGGAGTAGAGGATGTTCGGAAACTGCTGCGGCGACTGGATGAATCCCAGGGAGTGGGCCAGGGAGGCCAGGAGACCCGACTGGCTCCAGAAGACGAGCACGACGAAGGCCACGGAGATGTGCGGCAGAATCAGAGGAATTTTGTACATCAGGGCCAGATTCTGGAGCCGGGGCGGCAGCTTCCAGACCCAGTAGGCCAGGAGGGTGCCGGCACTGACGGCAATCAGGGCGGAGGCTCCGGCCACCCAGGTGGAAAAGAGAAAGGAGACCAGGAAAAACCTGTCCGCAAAGAGCGACCTGTAGGCTGAGGCCAGACCGCCTTCGTGGGGCAGGGGGGTGTACAGGCCCATGGACTGGCACACGGTGAGCAGGATGCCGCCGCAGAAGAGGAGGCCGAAGGGGATGAGCAGGGGGCTGAGACCTGACCAGACCCTGAAGGGATCCTTTCTGTTCCGGGCCGCGTTCATGGGGTTCGCTTCGGCATGGTTCGCTGAACACCGTGGAGGGACCTTCACGGTCCTGGTTCAGTTCTGCAGGACGTGCTCTTCCCAGCCCTTTTCCAAAGCTTCCAGGTAGGCTGAGGGGATTTCTGGGACAGCGGCTGCGGACAGCTCAGAAGGGCTGAGCGTGGCCTCGCCCAGGTCGACCCCGGCAAAGAGCTCTCTCTCCGCCTGGCTCAGGGCCCGCATGTCCAGAACAGGGAAGTCGCCCCAGTTTTCGGGCCTGTATTTTGAAAGCTGAGCCTCCACAGACATGAGAAAGTTGGCCAGGACCATGGCTCCGGGAGGATTGGGGGCATTGAAGGGCACCGCCGTGAAATGGGTGTTGAAGAGCGAGCCCTCCTGCATGACAGAGGTTCGGACCGAGTCTGGATAGGTCCCCTCCAGGATTTTGTTCTGGGCGTGGGGTGGGTGATAGGACATGGAGAGCAGGGTCTCCCCCCTGGCAAAGAGCGTGTCCAGGGTGGCGCTGTCTTTGGGGTAGGTCCGGCCCTGCTGCCACAGGGAGGGCTCCAGCTCGTTCAGGAAGGCCCAGAGCTTGGGGGCCTGCCGGGCAAAGAGATCGGGATCGAAGCCGTCCATGTACTGTTCATGGCCTCCGGTCACGGCGTAGAAGACCTGGCGGATGAAGGCCGAACCCGTGAAATCAGGGGGCTGGGGGTAGGTGAACTGCCCCGGATGCCGCCTGACCCAGCCCTTGAGGTCCATCAGGGACTGCGGCGGCTCCTTGAGCCGGGCTGAGTCGAACTCGAACACGAAGTAGGCCCGCCCGAAGGGGGCCTCGTACCCCTCCACCGGGAACCCGAAATCCGTGGCCACGGTGCTCGGATCGATGTAGGCCTTGAAGTTGGGCAGTCCGGGGGCGAAGGCTCCCAGGAGCAGCCCGGCCCGTTTGGCGTTCTTGAAATTTTCGCCGTTGATCCAGAGCAGGTCGAGGCTGCCGCTGCGTTTGCCGGCAGCCTTTTCCGTCAGGAGCTTGTTCACGAACACGCTGGCATCCATGGGCACTCTGACGACGTCGATATCGAAACGCTGGCGCATTTCCCGGGCGACATAGGTGTCCACCCAGGCGTTGACATGGGACCACCCACCGTACATGGCCCATCTGACCTCGCTCCCCCTGGCCGCCTTGACCATGGCGGAGTAGGGCTCGTTGAGCCAGTCCCTCTCACCGTACCCTGGACTGGAGGCGAGCAGGGTCAGCAGGCTCACGGCGAGAACGCAGACAGTTCGGATCAGCATGTTTGCCCCCTTTGGCTCGGGTTCGCGGACATGATACTAGACCAGCTCCAGGTTCTGCAGTGACAGCATGGCTGACGGCGACCAGGGCTGTTCGCCGTCAGCCCAGGTCTGGCTCTTCAGGCTCAAGCTGACCCGCTGTCCCAGGGGGAATGATTCGTTCTGACAGTAGACGGTCAGGGCGGTTTCCCCGAGCTGGACCGAGTAGGCGATGTAGTGCCCGGCAAAGGTCACGTCAACGACCCTGGCCGGTCCCTGATCGTCAGCGGTCATGGACAGTGTTTCCGGTCTGGCGAAGATCTGGGCCTGCAGGGGCATCCGGCTCTCCAGGCCCAGGTATGGATACAGGGAGTTGGGGATGGTGTTCACCGGGCCCAGAAAGCTGGCCACTTCAAAGGAGCTGGGGGAAAAGTAGATCTGCCTGGGGGTGTCGAACTGCTTCAACGAGCCCTCGAGAAGGATGCCGATCTTGTCCGACATGGCAAAGGCCTCCTCCAGGTCGTGGGTCACGCTGATGGTCGGGATTCTGAACTCCTTCTGGGTCCTGCGGATGAACCTGGCGGTTTCCATTTTCAGGTTGCGGTCCAGATTGGCGAAGGGCTCGTCCAGGAGCAGGACCGCCGGGTTGACCACCATGGCCCTGGCAATGGCCACCCTCTGCCTCTGACCCGCGGAGAGCTGAGCCGGGTAACGGTCGGCCTGCCCCTGGAGATGAAAGTAGGACAGCATGCGCTGCACCCGGTCCTGGACCTCCTTCTTCTTCACTTTCCGGGCCTTGAGGCCAAAGGCCACGTTGTCCCGGACCGTCATGTTCGGAAAGAGGACATAGTCCTGAAAGACGAGGATGACCGGGTTCATCTTGGTCACCGGGCTGGAGAAGGACACCTGGCCGCTGTCCTGCCGGTCGAGCTGGGCGATGATCTTCAAGAGGGTGGTCTTGCCCACGCCCGAAGGACCGATGATGGACACCAGCTCGTGTCCCTGGACCTGAAAGCTGATCCGGTCGAGCACGGTCAGATCCCTGAAGCGCCTGGTCACTGCACTGAGCTCAAGATCCATGGAATGTCGCCCAAGTAGTTCTTGATCTTGGCAAAGGTGTCCTCATTCTGGATGGGACGATCGGTCTGGGTGTACTCGTAATAGGCCATGAAGCACCAGGACAGGGCCCGAAGGAGGATGGTCTTTTCCAGGACGACGGTCTTCAGGACAAGCTCATCCAGCTCCATGTCCAGGCCGGCGGCCTCCCTGTAGAGCTGCAGAAAGGCATTTTTCTCCTCCGTGGTCAAGACCGTGTCGCTCTTCCACAGGGTGGTGGTCGGGACCAGGAAGTGCCCCAGATCCTGATAGCGATGGGACACCACCGCTTTTTCCCAGTCCACAAGGCATGGATGCTCCGGGTTGATGAGGAAGTTTCCGGAATTGACCTCGGTGTTGACGATGCACAGCCTCTCAGACGCAAACAGGTCCCTGGTCTCCTCGGCCATGTGCTGCACGGTCTTGAAGTAGCTCAAGATCTGCCGCTTTTCCTCGACCATGGGATGATCCGGGTAGCGGTGCAGGAGTTCCCAGCTCTCTCTGGCAATGTCCTGGACAGGATTGTCCTGGACCACCAGACCGTCCGGGACTGGCTGGGAATGGACCCTGGCAAAAATGTCGGCCGCTGTGGCCATGTCCTGGCGATAGTCCAGAGGACGGCCCTGGACAAACTCCATGAGCATCACGCCCCCATCCAGATCGTCTGGACTTGGCTCGCAGGAGATGGGTTTGGGGGTCACCCCGGAGGCTTCAAGGGCCTTGAGGACCTGAAACTCGTAGGCGATCTGATCATGACCGAGCCCCAGCTGGCTGCCGTGATTGAGCCGCAGCACAGACATGCCGGACCCGCTCTGGACCAGATAGTTTTCATTGTACTCTCCGGCAGCCAGAAAAGAGACGGACAACGGAGGAGCGAGCCAGCCTGAGGAGTGCAGAAATGAGGTGATGGAGTCGTGTCTGGAGATGGTCATGGGTCTCGTGTCGTTGGATTTTTCGGCAGGGGCCGCCCTGTTGTCACTACCACAGCAGGCTGGGCTTGGCAAACAAGGGGGCCAGAGACAATGAAAGCCGGACCCTGTCAGGTCCGGCTTTCATGAAGGAGATTGGAGTGTCTTCAGGACAGGCTCACTGCTCTGGACACGATCAATGGTCGCAGATGTTGTCCCCTGTCACCAGGGTCCCATTCAGATAGGCGCTGACCACGTCTTCAGGCGTGCCGGCAGAAGCACCGGTCAGGACCTGAATCCCGTATTCGGTGAACAGGCTCTGAGCTCTGGACCCCATGCCCCCGGCAATGACCATGGTCGCATGCTGTTCCGAGAGCCATTTGGGCAAGACCCCTGGCTCATGCGGAGGCGGGGTGACCAGGTCGACATTCTGGATGGTCTTCTTCTCAGGATCCACACTGACCAGGGCAAACTTTTCGCAATGCCCGAAGTGCAGGCAGAGCTGACCGTTGGCCACCGGCACGGCAATTTTCAGGGCTCCGTTGCCTGCGGACGCCGCCCGGGCAGAGGCTTCAGGCTTGTTGCCTTCCTGCAGGGCCCCGGTCATGGAGAGCATGGGCTTGACAATGGCGTTGATGGCCTGGGCCGTGGGGCTGTCGTGGCTGGTCTTGAGCAGGGAATAACCCAGATCCGCTGCCCTGACCATCTCAGGATCGAGGGGAATGCGCCCCAGAAAGGGGACGCCGGTCTCTGCAGCCAGCTTTTCGCCGCCGCCTGTGTTGAAGATGTCCACGGCCTGGTTGCAATGGGGGCAGACAAACCCGCTCATGTTCTCGACAATGCCCAGGATCGGATTTTCGGTGTGCCGGCAGAAGTTGACCGATCGGCGGACATCGTCGATGGCCAGAACCTGAGGCGTGGTCACGATCACGGCCTTGGCGTCCTTGCCAATGAGCTGCATGACCGAAATGGGTTCATCCCCGGTGCCCGGGGGGCAATCGACAACGAGATAGTCCAGATCGCCCCAGGCCACATCCTCGAGAAACTGACGGATGAGACTCATCTTGATCGGCCCTCTCCAGATCACGGAATCATCGCGGTTGGGCAGCAGAAAGCCCAGGGACATGACCGAGAGGTTCTGGCTCCACTGGATGGGCTGGAGACAATCGCCCACGGTGTCCGGCTTTTTCTCATTCAGGCTGAGCAGCCGGGGGACGCTCGGACCATGGACATCGACGTCCAGAAGGCCGACCTTTTTCCCGGCCATGGACAATCCCACAGCGATGTTGGTGGCCACGCTGGACTTGCCCACACCGCCCTTTCCGGAGAGGATGACGATCTTGTTCTTGATCCGGCCCAGGCTGCCTTTCAGCTTTTCATCCTTGTTGTCCTGCTGCTGGCAACCGGACTGACTCGAACAACTGGAACATGATTTTTCACTCATATATGACCTCCATATTCATGATTGTGCTCTGTTGAGGAGCAGAGGGTTAAAGATAACGCTGGCCCGGCTCCTGGACCCTGCGAGTGAGCTCGACCCGACCGGGATCACTCAGAACCGGGGATATTCATAACCACGATTCGAGCTTTGTCCAGACGGAGCGGACCTTCTGGCCCAGGCCGTCAGGATCGTACTCGACGACCGTCTTTTCCTGGAGCTGAGCCTTGGTGAATCCGGAGTCGTAGGGCAGCTCCCCAACGAGCTCGAGGCTCTTGTCCGCAGCAAAGCTCTTGATCTCCTGGACGCAGTCAGGATTGATATCTGCTTTGTTGATCAGGATCAAGGTCGGAATCTTGAAATGTCCGGTCAGCTCGCAGACCCTTTTCAGGTCGCTGATGGCCGAAACGGTTGGTTCGGCGACCACCAGCGTCAGGTCGGCATTGGTCAGCGAGGCGATGACCGGGCACCCGATACCGGGCGAGCCATCCACAAGGACAAAGTCGAGTTTGCGCGATGTGGCCAGTTCATGAGAGGCGTGCCGGACGTTGGTCACCAGCTTGCCCGAGTTTTCTTCCCCGATCCCCAGACTGGCGTGGACCATGGGCCCGAACCTGGTTTCAGACTGATACCAGTGACCGCACATCCGGGTCTTCATGGTGATGGCCTCGACCGGACAGACATGGGAGCAGAGGGCGCAGCCCTCACAATGCTCCGGCAGGACCTGAAACGAATCCGAAATGGCGTCGAAGCGGCACTGTTCCTGACACAGTCCGCAGCTGGTGCACAGATCAGGGTCGATCTCGGCCAGCTCGCCGCTGTAAAATTCATGGCTCTGCTGAACTTCTGGCTGGAGGATGAGGTGCAGATCCGCCGCGTCCACATCGCAGTCGGCGACGACCTTTTCAGGGCCGAGCCCTGCCAGGGCGGCCGTGACCGTGGTCTTGCCCGTTCCTCCTTTTCCGCTGATGACAACGAGTTCCTTCATATTCACGTCCACCGTATGATCACTGCGTGTTCAGAGATGCGCTGTCTGGCCCGACACTGCTCGTGGCATGGATGGGCCATGAAAGCGGAACAAAGACTGTCCTACCCTTCGATCTTCGCCTCATGGCCTTCCAGCCTGGCCAGTTCCGCGATGTTGGCCCACATCCTGGAAAACTCGTCCCGAAACTCGGGAAAGACCTCGATGAGCAGCTGTCCCTTGGAATAGGCCGAGGCAGCCTCTTTGAGGTGCGGCAGCCTGGCCAGGACCGGGATCTTCTTGTCCGCCAGGTAGGCCTCCAGCCTGTCGTCCCCCATGCCGTCCCTGTTGATGACCACCCCAAAAGGGAATTTGAGCTTGATCATCAGGTCGACCGTGAGCTTGAGGTCGTGAAGGCCGAAAGGCGTCGGTTCTGCCACGAGCACCACCATGTCGGCATCTGAAAGGGCTTCGATGACCGGGCATGAGGTCCCTGGGGGGGCGTCGATGATCTGCACCGTTCCCAAAGGGGCCGCTTCCTTGACTCTCTTGATCAGGGGCGGGGCCATGGCCTCGCCAATGCGCATGAGCCCGCCATAGAGCTTGATGCCGTTGGAATCTCCCCAGCGCAGCGTGCCGATGGTCCGCGTGGTTTCTGAAATGGCCTCAACCGGGCAGAGGTAGGAGCACAGCCCGCAGCTGTGACAGAGCTCCGGAAAGACCAGAATGGAATTGACCATCCAGATCAGGGCGTTGAAACGGCATTCCTGGGCGCATTTCTGACAGGACTCGCCCAGGCAGGTCTGATCGTCGATCCTGGGCACGGGCACGGTCTGCTCGGTCTCCTCTTTCCAGGAGGTCTGGAGAAAATAATGGGAATTGGGCTCCTCCACATCACAATCCACGAGGGTGACCTCTTCACCCGAGGCCTGAAGGTAGGCCGCCAGGTTCGAGGCCACGGTCGTCTTTCCGGTTCCACCTTTTCCGCTTGCAATTGCCAGACGCATTGCTCTCACCTCTTATTTGCTCTTCAGGGGCACCCCGCACACTGGGCAAACCCTGTCCACACAGGGGATGCCGGGCACATGCCGAAGTCGCTGACCGCACTGCGGGCAGGTGCATGTCTTGACCAGTGGTTCGGAGTGCAGAAGGGATTGCTGCGATGAACATGTTTTATAGTCTTGTTTCATGCCGATGTCCTTCTCAG
>CAZNIP010000089.1:0-11815 GCA_964573115.1 uncultured Desulfohalobiaceae bacterium
TCTGTCTCACGCCGCAATCAGGGCGCTTTGAATCTGGGCGTAGAACTGTTCGTTGTTGAAGCCCATCAGGGTGATGGCCTCGGACGGGCAGGCTGCAGCGCACCCGCCGCACCCCTTGCACAGGGCCTGGTTGACCTCGGCCTTCCGGCTCTGCTCGTCAAAGGTGATGGCCCCGAAGGGACAGACCTCGAGGCATCCCCTGCACCCGGAACAGGCTTCCGGGGACACGCTGGCCACCACTCCCCCGACTTCGATGGTCTTTCTGGACAGGAAGGTCACGGCCCTGGAGGCCGCAGCCTGGGCCTGGGCCACACTCTCCTCCAGAGGCTTGGGGTAGTGGGCCATGCCGCAGACAAAGACCCCGTCATTGGAGAAATCCACAGGGCGGAGCTTTTGATGGGCCTCCTGAAACCACCCGTCCCCATCCATGGGGACCTTGAACAGCCGGGCCAGGTGCTCGTCACGGTTCGACTCGATGGCCGAGGCCAGACAGAGCAGATCGGCCCGGACCGAGACCTGTCGGTCCAGAATTGGGTCGCGGAAGGTGACCTGGACGGCTTCGCCGTCGGCTGTGACCTCGGGCTTGGCCTCGGGCTCGTAGGTCGCAAAGCGAATGCCCGCCTGCCTGGCCTGGCGGAAGAGCTCTTCCCTGTGCCCATACGTCCGCATGTCCCTGTAGAGGATGGTCACCCCGAGATCCGGACGCCTGGCCTTGCAGGCCAGAGCGCTCTGGATGGAGTGGGTGCAGCAGACCTTTGAGCAGTAGGGGCGGTTGTCGTCCCTTGAGCCCACGCACTGGATGAAGACGATGTCCGTGGCCTCATCCAGACGGGGGTCCTGGTCTTTGAGCAGCCGGTCCATCTCCAGGGACGTCAGGACGTTCTGGTGTCGGCCGTAGAGGTATTCCTGCGGTCTGGACTCCCTGGCCCCTGTGGCCAGGACAGCCACGCCATGGTCCACGTTCTGCTCTCGACCCTGGCTGGCGATGGTTGTGGCGAAGTTGCCCACAAACCCCCGCACCCCCGTGATGGACGCCTCCAGATGCACGCTGATCCGCTCTTCATCCGTGACCTTGCCGATCATGGTCTCAACAGCGGCGGCCACATCGTCTCCCTTGCTGGTCTGCAGCAGATGCCGGGCCTGGCCTCCCAGCTGCGGCCCTTTTTCCACCAGGTGGACCCCAAAACCCTGGTGGGCCAGGGACAGGGCCGCACTCATCCCGGCCACGCCCCCGCCGACCACGAGCGCAGCCTGATTCATGGGCAGCTCGCTGTGGTGCAGGGGGGACAGGAGTCTGGTCTTGGCCACGGCCATCCGCACGAGATCCCTGGCCTTGACCGTGGCTGCATCCGGATCGCCGGCATGGACCCAGGAGTCGTGATTCCGGATGTTGGCCATCTCCAGCAGCGAGCCATTCAACCCGGCATTGACCAGGGTCTCCTGAAAGAGTCCCTCATGAGTCCTTGGGGAGCAGGCCGCGACCACCACCCGGTTCAGGTTCTGCTCCCGAATGACCTGGGTCATCTTGTCCTGGGTGTCCTGGGAGCAGGTGAAGAGATTCTCCTCGACATAGACCACACCTGGCAGCGTTCTGGCGTACTCAGCCACCTCAGGGACCCGGACCACGCCCCCGATGTTCACCCCGCAGTGGCAGACAAAGACACCGATCCGGGGAGCCTGCCGGCTGACATCCTTCTCTTCAGGGGGCTGAACATGAACCACCTGGCTGTGGCGGGCCTCGGCCAGGTGCTGGGTTGCCGCGTCGGCAGCCGCACTGGCCTCCATGACCGAGAGGGGGATGTCCTTGGGGCCGGCAAAGGCCCCGCAGGCATAAATGCCAGGAACAGAGGTGTTCACCGGCTCAAAGGCTGAGGCCTGGGTGAAGCCGGAGCTGTCCAGCTCAACGCCAAGCCTGGCCGCCATCTCCGCGGCATCCCGGCTCACCTCCAGCCCGGTGGACAGGACCACGAGCTGGAAGTCCTCTTCAGCCAGCTGACCCTGTCCATCCACATAGCGCAGCAGGAGGTCGTCGGACCCGGTCACCGGTTCGACAGAATGGGGCCTGGACCTGATGAAGCGCACCCCCTTGTCCCTGGCCTGCTGCAGGAAGCGGTCAAAGTCCTTGCCCTGGCTGCGCAGATCCATGTAGAAGATGGTGCACTCCAGCGGCTCCCGGGCATGCTCCTTGGCAATGATGGCCTGCTTCAGGGCATACATGCAGCAGACCGAGGAGCAGTAGCCGTTCCCGCTGCGGTTGATGTCCCTGGAGCCGACGCACTGCAGCCAGGCGATCTTCCGCGGCTGGACCTCCTGCTTGAGGTTTGACGGCCGGGCCAGGTGTCCGAAGGTCGGGCCGGTGGCCGACAGGAGACGCTCGAACTGCAGGGAGGTCACCACGTCAGGGTACTGGCCGTACCCCCAGGTGTCGCTCTGACCCGGGTCGTAGGACTCGAAACCCGGCGCCAGGATGATCGAGCCCACCTCCAGGGTCACAGTCCTTTCCCGGTCCTCGAAGTTGATGGCCCCGCTGGGGCAGACTTTTTCACAGGCCCGGCATTTGCCTTTCTTGAAATAGATGCAGGCCTCTGGGTCAATGGCATACTTCAGAGGCACCGCCTGGGAGTAGGGGACGGAGATGGCTTTCTGGGTGGACAGCCCCTGGTTGTATGTGTCGCTGACCTTCTTGGGGCACTTCTCGGCACACAGCCCGCAGCCGATGCACTTGTCCATATCCACGTACCGGGGGTGCTGCAGAACCGATACCGCAAAGTTGCCCTGCTCTCCTGAAAGGCCTGAAACCTCGCACAGGGTGTGCAGCTCGATGTTTTCATGCCGGCCGACCTCGACCAGTTTCGGGGACAGGATTCACATCGAGCAGTCGTTGGTGGGGAATGTCTTGTCCAGCTGGGCCATCACTCCCCCGACCGCAGGGGAACGTTCCACCAGATGGACGAAGAAGCCCGAATTGGCCAGGTCCAGGGCGGCCTGAATCCCGGCGATTCCCCCCCCGACAACCATCACCGCCCCTTGGGCTGTTGCATGTGCCATGGCCAACTCCTTACCAGACTTCCTGTTCAAGACGTTTGTAGATGAACCGCAGCTGTTTCTGGGTCAGTTCGCCCACATGCTCATTGATCCAGCGCAAGTCCCCGGAGATGATGGCTGCCTTGGCTTCGCTGGACAGGGAGTACCCTTCAAGAGCCGAGGAACCGCCCTCCATGAGCTCTTTCCAGAATCCGAGGTCGCTGGCGGTCCGGTCAAGGACCTTGATGACCTCCCTTTTCTGGATCAACCGTCCTTCCTTGGTCCGTTCAAAGAACCTCTCGAACGAGACCTCCTCCTTCTGATGGATGGCCTTGTTCACAGCATCCATGAACTCGTCCTCGGTGAACGGCTTGCGGAGATACTCCCTGACCCCGAGCTTGCCGGAGTCGATGGCGCTGGTCATGGAGGGATACCCGGTGATGATGATCACATCCAGGTCCGGCTTGAGACTCTTCATCTCCCGGACCACCTCCATGCCATCGATGTCGGGCAGCCGCAGGTCGCTGACCACGAGGTCGACGCCGTCATCCTGAAACAGGGACAGGGCCTTCCTGCCGTCCAGGGCCACGTCCACATCATAGCCGGCGTCATCCAGAATGAGCTTCAGCCCGTTGGCCACATTGACTTCGTCTTCCACCAGGAGGACATGGTTCCGATGAGCCTGGCGGGGGCCACCTCCAACGCGTTCCTGTTCGATCGTGTACATATCTCTCACCTCCTCGGAGTGCTGTTCGCCTGCTGATCCTGAAAGGGGACCTCGAGCGGCATCGTGTGTTCACTCACCCTGCAGCAAGATGCGGGCCAGGCGGAGGCCACATGTCCCCGTCAGACATCTTCAGGAAAAAATCAATTTTTTAAAAGAGATGAGAAAAAAACCCAGTCCGAAGCCATCCCTTCGCCTCCCGCAGGTGCAGGAAGAAGCGTCTTTTTGAATTGACGCTTCTGTTCGCCCTCAAGGGCAGGGCCGACGAACCATGACTTTTTGATCCATGTATGTTTTGATTGACGCATCAAAGATGTGATTGACGCCCCGAAGCCCAAACGGGCCCAATGTCGTTCATCTCACGTGCTGACTGACCCTGCCGGCACCTCAGCACAAGGACTGCCTGTCCAGCTCACGGATCTGGCTCAGGGCCCAGCGCTCGGGGGCCACCGGCGCTCAGGGCGCCTGCAGAGCCCTCCCCTGAGAACCCTATGGGACCCGTCGTCCCGCACAGGTCTTTTGAACTGCGGGACCGGGCCGGGCTGACCCGAGGCACGTTTTTTGCTGTTTTTTCTTCTGAAGCAGGTCAGCGCAGCCAGAGGCTGCGCTGAGAGCCAACCCCAACCATCAAGGCAGGTGCATCATGGGCACTTCATTTGATGTCCACAACTGCTACCAGATCTTCAAAGACATCAGTCTCATCGTCCACTCCAGCGTGCACATGGACGAAGTCCTGGAGCTGGTGGTCTGGAAGACGACAGAGGCCTTCGAGGCCAAAGGGGCCCTGATCCGGATTCACAATCCGGTCACGGATCAGTTTGAGATCGGGGCGGTCTACGGCATGGGAGAGCGCTATCTGACCAAGGGGCCGGTGACCACAAACAGGATCATCGATGGGGAGATCAGGAAGAAGAAACCGGTCATCATCGAGGACATCTGGAATGAGCCCCGGGTCGAGTACCCGGAATACGCCAGTGATGAAGGGGTGTGTCTGATTGTGGATACACCCCTGTTCGTGGGCGATGAGATCATCGCCATTCTCAGGCTCTACTTTGTTGAAAAGCGATCCTTCACTTCGGAAGAGCTGGACTTCCTCGTGGCCGTGGCCACCCAGTGTGCCTGTGCCATCAACAAGGTCCGCTTGATCGAGAGTCAGCAGGAGCAGTACGAACAACTGGCTCTGCAGACCGAAAAGCTGTCCGCCCTGGGACGCATGGCCGCCGGCATAGCCCACGAGATCAACAACCCCCTGGCCGGCATCCTGCTCTATTCCACGCACATGAAGAAAAAACTCGATCCTGACAGCCCCCTCAGGGAGAACCTGCAGGTCATCATCAGCGAAACCACCCGCTGCAAGAGCACGATCCAGGAGCTCCTCGACTTTTCCAGAGAGAGGGAGCCCCTGAGGAGCCTCTGCAACATCAACGACATCGTCAAGCGGGCCCTGTCCATTCTGGAAAACGAGTTCCACCTCAAGCACATCAGGCTGGATGTCAATCTCTCCAGCGAAGTCCAGGACATCTTTCTGGACGCCAACCAGATCGAGCAGGTCCTGGTCAACCTCATGCTGAACTCGATTCAGGCCATGAACTCCAAGGAAGGGATGATCAGAGTCCAGACCAGGATGGACAACGATCAAAAATTGGTGCAGGTAGAAATCGAAGACAATGGTTGCGGCATCCCTGCAGAACAGATGTCCAAAATTTTCGAACCTTTCTACACCACGAAACCCAAAGGCAGCGGTCTGGGTTTGTCGGTCAGCTTCGGCATCATCCAAAACCATCACGGAAAGATCGATGTTTCGAGCCAGGCTGGACTGGGGACGCGATTCAGCATTTCGCTCCCGGTCATCTTCGAACCCGAGACGTCAACGCTCGACAGGCAGCTTGATGGAATCGAACAGAATCCTGGTCATTGACGATGAACCGGCTATTGGCAAAGGGTGCCGCCTGGTCCTCTCGGACAAGGGGTATGAGGTCGAATCCTGTCTCAACGGATCCGGGGGGCTGGAGGCCCTGCGCACGGGCGGCTACGACCTGGCCCTGCTGGACATGAAGCTTCCGGACATGAACGGCCTGGATCTCCTGCGAACCGTCCGTCATGAGCTGCCTTCGGTCTCGGTCATCGTCATCACCGGCTACTCCACGGTCCAGAACGCGGTCAAGGCCATGAAGCTCGGGGCCTACGACTATCTGAGCAAGCCCTTTTCCGACGACGAGCTGCTCATTGCCGTGGAGCGGGCCATGGAACGAAAGCGGATGGCCGACGAGAACAGGGCGCTCAAGGAACAGCTCCTGGATCGATTCAGCTTCACCAACATTGTCGGCGAAAACAAGATCATCCTGGAGCTCTTCGAGAAGATCGAGAAGGTCGCCCCCACGGACACCACCGTGCTCCTGACCGGGGAGAGCGGCACCGGAAAGGAGCTCTTTGCCGGGGCCATCCACGCCAGGAGCCAGCGTGCCGCCAGGCAGCTGGTGGCCCTGGACTGCTCCACCCTGACCCCTTCCCTCTTGGAGAGCGAGCTCTTCGGCCATGTCAAAGGCGCTTTCACCGGGGCTGTGAGGGACAAGCCCGGTGTTTTCCAGGTGGCCAACACCGGGACCCTGTTTCTGGATGAGGTCTCCAACCTCAGTCTGGAGATCCAGGGCAAGCTGCTTCGGGTCCTGGAATCCCACGAGTACAAACCCGTGGGGGCCAGTACAATCAAAAAGACCAACACCCGGATCATCGCCGCCACCAACAGGAACATTCAGGACCTGCTGGAGGAGGGCACCTTCAGGGAGGACCTCTACTACAGGCTCAATGTCTTCCCCCTGGTCATCCCCCCTCTCCGGGAACGCCGGGACGACATCCCCAGGCTGGCCTACCACTTTCTGCGCCACTACTGCCGGAAAACCGGCAAGTCCATTCAGGGCTTTTCAGACGAAGCCATAGAGACCCTGGTCAACTACGACTGGCCCGGAAACGTCCGCCAGCTCAAGAATGTGGTCGAACGGCTGGTCATCCTCTCGGACGAAGGCGTGCTGGGGCTCTTGAACCTCATGGACGAGCTGCGCTCCCGGCGAAGCGCCGAGTCCAACCATATCCCCGAGACCCAGGAAGACCTCCTGGCCAGAAAAAAGGACATCCTGGCCGAGCACTTCCTGCCCCTGCAGAAAGCCTTTCTGATCAAGGCCCTCAAGGAATCCGACGGCAACATCGCCAAGGCGGCCAAGAACGTGGGCCTCAAGCGCCCCAACTTCTACTCCCTGCTCAAGACCCACAACATCTCCCCGGACAGCTTTCGAAGCCAGACCGGCTCCAGCCAGTCTGGTGCCTCTCACACCTGACTCATTGCCAACGTGATGTGCCCCATGAAAACTGTTCTCAGGGAAGAATGCCTGGATCATTTTGAGATGTTCGAACACTCGGATTGCAGCATCCTTCTTGTTCGAGCCCAGGCAGGACAGGGGAAATCCACCTTTGCCGAGCAATGCCGGCAGAGAACAGACCGAACAACGGTATGGATCAGTTGCGACCCCAGAGACCATGACCCCATCCTCTTCGCCGGCAAAATGCTCAAAGCCTTCTGTCCGCATGGCCAAGATGATCTCGAAAACCCACATGAGACTCCTGACTATCAGTTCACCCTGAACGAAAACCTTGAAATCTTGGGCCTGAAGGCTGCGGAACGTGTCGGTCAGCTCAGTCGCCCGCACCTCATCTTCATCGACGACCTCCATCTCGTTCATGCCTCAAGTGCAAGTCTCCATTTTCTGAAACGGATCGTGGACAGTTCTCCTGAATCCGTGAAGTTCGTCCTGCTCTCAAGGCTTTCCCTTCAGATCAATGATCGTCCGCTTTTCTCAGGGCACGGCTGCATGCAGATCGACAACGAGATGCTCGCCTTCAGCCGGGAAGAAACTGTCCGCTTGTTCAATGATGTCATGAAAATACGTTGCACGAGCGAACATCGGAAGACCCTGTATGCAAAAACTGGCGGGTGGGTCACCGGGCTGCTGCTCCTCGCCGGCCATGTTCCGTCAGGACGCGGCCTCAGTCCCGCCAACTCCGCTGAGATTCATGAGTACTTTTTCAGGTTCATTCAGGAGCAGCAGGATCTCAGCCCCAACGACATGATGCGCCTTGGGCTCCTGGACGAAATCCCTTTTGACATGGTCCGCGAAGCCTTCCCCGGCCTGCTCCCCGGCCTGGCAGCCTTTGCCGGCAAAAAGATGTTTGCGGCCATCAAAAGGGAAGGACAAGGCTCGACGCTCATTCTTCATGAACTCCTTCGGGACAGTCTCCGCCACCTGGCTCATTCGCAGATTGCTCATGATGACATCTCTGAAACGCTCAATGTAGCCGCGGAGTGGCATGCTGATCATGGGCACATGGAAAAGGCCCTGTTCTGTTTTGCCCGCAGTGAGAACTGGCCCCGAATGAGCCAACTCCTGCAAGATCATGGCCTGGGAATCCTTTTTCGAAATCAGCACTGGACTCTTGTCGAGCTCTTTGAGTTGGTCCCCCCACAGGCTCTGACCATGGATCCCTGGCTGAGCTTCTTCGCTGGTGAGGCTCTGTACGCCGTGACGCCGGACAGATGTTTTGACCTTCTTGACCGGGCCAGGCGGCTCTTTTTCGAGCAGGGCCAGGACAGGTGGGAGTTGCTGACCATCACCAGCATCCTGCTCTACTTCATCATCATCAACGGCAATTTCGGCCGTCAAAAAGAACTCGTCCTTCGCGGGGACAGACTCTTCAAGAGAGTGCATGCAGAGCTCGAGGGAACGTCTGAGCTGAGGGCCCTGCACGCTCTGGCCATGGGGTCCATCTATGTTCTTGGAGATATCCCGAAAACCCAGGCCTACAACCGGCAAGCGGTGGAACGTCTGGCAGCAGAAGGGAGTGGGCGCTCTTTTCACTTCATGCACACCAACCTGGTTCTCGAACCCCTGTTCTCAGGTCGGGTCGACCATGGGCTCAAGATGCTCGATGCCCATTTTTCCGTCAGCAGCTATCCCTCTCTCAGCCCGACCCTGCAATTCTCGATTGAGTTGCTCTATCTCTTTACTCTGACCCTCCGGGGCGATTTTTACATCTATGAGGATCAGAAGAAGAGACTCATGAAATCCTGCGCTGACATCTCCAGAAGGTCCTATCTGGGATCGTACACCATGCTCTTTGATTGCGAGCAACTCGTGTATGAGGGGAGATATCAAGAGTTGCTCAACCATGTGCAGGAGCGGGAGGGGGATCCGAACGTTTCCAGTTCACCGCACATCTTGAGCCAGTTCTTTCAATACAAGGCGCTGGCTCTGGCCATGCTCGGCCGGCATGAAGAGGTCTGGGAGCCCTTGAAGTGGTCTTTGAAACTGCGGGCCCGAGTTGGGGGCCCCCATTTTGGTGCCAAATGCAGAATCGTTCTCGGCGCTGCCCTCTCCATGGGCCCCAGAGTCGATCTGGCTGAGCAATTCCTGACTCAAGGCATCAAGGGGAGCAGGAAGGTCGGTGAGAATCATGCCAGGGTTTCGGCCTACGCCTACCGGGCGGCCATGTTCCTGCGCACGAAGGAGTTTCACAAGGCTCACCAGGACATTGGCAAGATGATGGAACTCATCACCCGCTTCAAGAAAACACACTGCTTCATCTGGGACAAACAGATCATGACTTCCGTCCTTTCTGAGGCCGTCAGGCAGGGTATTCATCCCAACGTGGCCCGGTTCCTCGCCAGAGAGCAGATGTTTCTGGACATCAGGGATGATGGCCGTTCCATCCCTGTCATGCTCATCCATGCCGTCGGACCCCTGTGGTGCAGGATCCCTCATACCGGAAAGGCCTTTGCGCTTCGGGACCTGCGACCCAAGCCGCAACAGCTGTTCACCATCCTGTTGCAGTCCCCTCGAGGCCTCAGGGTCGACACGCTCCTTGATCTCCTGAGCGAAACTGAAGGAACCAGTGTGTCCCGCAACAACCTGGACACCACCCTTTCAAGGCTCAGGGCGGACATCTCAAGGGCAAGCGGGCTCAATGGACGGGACTACATCGAATTCGCCGAAGGGACCATCCGTTTGCAGAACACCGTCTTTGATACCCAGCTCATGGAAAGACATGCCCGTAAAGGGATGACCCTCTGGCACCAGGAGCAGCCCTGGCAGGCCAACCACGAATTCGCGACCGCCTTTCGACTCCTGCGGGACAGCCTGAGGAACCTGGACAGGGAGAGCCGTTCGAACATTGATCCGCCTCAGGACCTCCTTGATCTTCTGACCGAGTCGGCTCAGGCGTGGGGGGATTTTTTGGTCTGCACCGGGAAGTCAGAGGATGCTCTGGCCATCACCGACCTCGTTCTTCATTGCGATCTGATCAATGACAAACTCCAGGTCATGCGCTATGAGCTCCTCAATGGCCTGGGCCGACCAGCCCAGGCCATCAAGGGCCTGAAATCCTATCAGCGGACCCTGCAGCGGGAAGGCTTTCAGAGCGAGGAGATCAGGCTGGTCCTCGAGTCCACCCTCTAGTCAAACGCCCCCCTGTCAGGACTTTGCCTGTCAAGAAGCTCTGTGGAATCCTGGTTCAACACCCGCTCCAAGAGAGCCTTCAGATCCTGCATCTTGAAGGGCTTGTGCAATACAGCCTGAGGCTGCTCCCTGCACCGGGGGGCCGCTGTCCTGGACAGAGAGCAGCCGCTGGCCAGGATCACGGGAATGTCGGGTTGAATGGCCCTCAGAGCGGCCAGGGTTTCCCAGCCATCCATGCCCGGCATGATCACATCGGAGAGGACGAGGCAGATCTCTTCCTTTTTCTCCTGAAATGTCTCAACAGCCTTGAATCCGTTTTCGGCGCTGATGACGTGGTAGCCCAGGGTTTCGAGCATGGCTTCCAGCATGTCGCGCACAACTGCATCATCATCGACCACCAGCAAACGATCCTTTTGGATCGAAGATGAGCCTTCCTGACCGGCATCCCTGGAAAAAAGTCTTTGCCCTTGCCCTGGCAAGGGCTTCTTTCTGGCGGAAGCTCCATAGGCATCGATATCAGAGCCTCCTGCTCTCCGCAGGGGACCAGTCATACACCCTCCTGGATTTTCCCGGCACACAAGGACAGACAAGACCATCGACCGACACATTCGAGAGCATTGCGATGGCCCTCAGCCAAAACCGGTCATGGCTTTGAACCTACATCGTTCTTCTTACAAATATCTTGCACTGCTGTTGACTGGAGGGTGATTCCGCGGGAATGGTTCCATGTTTGACCAGGACTGGCCCAAGCAGGCCAATCAACTGTCCAGGGTGCTGAACGACTCTACGGCATTTCTGAAGGGGATTGGGCTGGAGGTCAGCAGGCCCACCAGGGGCCAAGCCAGGACCATCAGGATCATTTGGATGGATGATGGGATGACCGACGATAACGACGCTGTTCTCAAACCATTGTCGTTCTCTGAGCCCTTACCAGATCTGGATGACCTCGATGACGACGATATGATGATCGACACGGAAAGGGGCAGCGCTCGCTTTACGCTGACACAGCCGCCTGTGACCTCTGCGAGCTGGAGCCGTCGTCACCCCGAAAAGCTACATCCAGGCCATCAGGGAGGCGGAGAATACCGGCTATGACATCCTGATCATCGACTCCCTCTCTCACGCCTGGGCCGGTCAAGGCGGTATCCTGGAGTTCGTGGACAAGGCAACACAAAGCCTGAAGAATAACTTCTCAGCCTGGCGGGAAGCCAGCCCGAAGCACAACTCCCTCGTGGATGCGATCCTGGGCTCAAACTGCCCTGTCATCGCCACCAAGCGCTCGAAAACGGCCTGGGAAGTCCAGAAGGATGAGCGGACCGGAAAGACCAAGCCTGTCAAGATCGGCCTGGCCCCTGTCCAAAGAGACGGGCTGGAGTATGAGTTCACCGCTGTGCTGGAGCTCTCAGTGGACGGCCATGTGGCTACGGCCAGCAAGGATCGCACTGGCCTCTTTGACGGGCAGTTCATCTTGCCCGGGCTCGAGACCGGGACCCAGCTCAAGAAGTGGCTCGAGGGGTCGGGCAATGGCGGTCATGAGGGTGTGTCGGCCGACCAGACACAGGGC
>CAZNIP010000090.1:0-11771 GCA_964573115.1 uncultured Desulfohalobiaceae bacterium
CTGACTGCTCCCCTTTTCCAAGGGGAGCTGGCCGAAGGCCTGAGGGGTCCGGGGAACTGCCGAAGGCTGAGGGGTTCTTCCTTCCGAAGTTTCATACGAGCAATCATTCTCAATCATTTCAATTCAAGATGACCACCAAACACCCCTTCATCTCCCTGTGCCTGATCGTCCGCGACGAGGAAGCGTCGCTCCATCAGTGTTTGGACAGCGTCCAGGGGGCCTACGATGAGCTCATTGTCGTGGACACCGGGTCCATGGACCGTACTGTCGAGATCGCCAGGGAGTTCGGGGCCAGAATCGAGGCCTTCGAATGGGGGGATGATTTCAGCGCGGCCAGGAATCATGCCTGCTCCCTGGCCAGGGGCACGTGGATCGCCATGATCGATGGCGACGAACGTCTGGCCCCGGCCGGGATCGGCCCCAGGCTGCCGGGCATGCTCCGTCAGGTTCCGGGACATGTGGACAAGCTGCTCATCGAGCAGCGGACCCTGGTTGGTCAGGGCTCTGTAAGCCTTCTGGTGGACAGGGTTTTCCGGAACACCTCCAGGCTGAGATGGAAGTACCGGATCCACGAGGTCCTTGAAACGCCCCTGAACAGGACCGCCAAAACGCACGACGTCTACCTCCTCCACGACAATGCCCTCAAGCGGAAGGCGGACCTGACCATCAGCCGGGAGAGGGAAGCCATGTACCTCCGGGCCCTGGCCCTGGACATGGAGGATCACCCTGACGACCCCAGACCGGCCTTCTACTTCGCCTCCACCCTTTACGGAGTCGGGCGAGACCAGGAAGCCATGGAGGCCTATGAGCACTACTTCGGGCTGAGTGAAGACCGGGAGCCGGTCAGGCGGGCGGTGGCCTTTCGGGATGCCGCGGCTGTGGCGGGCAGGCTTGGTGATCTTGGCCGGCGCCGGCACCTGCTCTTCCGTTCTGTAGAGAACGACTGGCGGTCTTCTGAAACCTATCAGGCCCTGAGCGACCTGGCCCTGGAGCACGAGAACCTCGACGAGGCCATTCACTGGATGAGCATCGCTGCCGACTGCCCGCACACCGGTTCGGAGACGCACTGGAGCTCCTGGGCCACTGGAGCGGCACTGTGGAGGAAGCTGGCCGGACTCTACCGCAGGAAGGGGGAGGACAGGACAGCCCATCTCTACGACCAGAGGGCCGAAAGCCTGCAGGACGAGCCCTTCCCCGATAGCGGCTGAGGACGAACATGGCCGGCCTGAGATCACTGCCGGCCCGGAACAGGGCCACTGTGGTTCAGACCCGGCTCTGACTGCAGCTCTTCCGGTGCGAAGAGGTCGATCCTGCTCCGGACATGGTCCCTGGCCGTGGCCGCGGGGTCCATGTCCCTGGTCCCGGCCACCAGCCTTTCCAGAGCCTGGATGGTCTGAAGGTCGGGCTGCTGCCCATGATTTGAAACATTCACCGGATCTGGTATGATCAGCTCACCCGGAGTCTGTCCCCTGTCGATCCCCGTGAGCAGGGCCCGGGCCTGGACCGGGTCGTTGAGCTGCTCGATGTCCGCCTGATGAAAATGGACACCAGGAGAACCCTGATAGCGTTCCCGGTAGTACGCGGCCCGGTATTCGATCTCCATGAGGTACCAGAGTCTCAGGCCATGGAGCCCGAAAGCGGAGAACCTGTCCGAGCTGATGAAGGTCCGGGGATAGGTTTCGTCGAGGTACCAGAGCCACTGGCTGCCCTTGTTGACAAAGTCCCCCCGGCGCTCGTAGCTGAGCAGAGTGGGGATCAATGACCGACGCAGGCGGATGAGGTGCAGCTCATGGCCCCTGCAGAGGCGGACCGCATTCTCCACCAGCCCGGCCTTCATGAGGACATGGGAGGTCTCGACGTACATTCCGGCTTCGGAGCCGAGAATCCTTGAGAACTTGGAGTCCCAGAACCGACGGACCTTCTGAACGTTCCCCCGGCTGTTGAAGAGCATCAGGTCCGAGACATCCGGGGTGTCCACCCCGAAGGCCTCAAAGCCCAGACGTTCATGATGGACCTCGGCCCGTGGAAAGTTGCGGGCCAGAAGCTCGGCCAGAAAGAAGGTTCCGGTCCGGCCGGCAGTCAGAGTGAAGACGAGTTTCATCGCAGGTCCCTGAAGCAGCGCTTTGTGGTCCCGCCCAGGCCGCATCTGTCCGCGGCCAGGGCCGACAGACCTGGCATCCGGGCCGATTGGAGCAGGACATCCCGCATGGTGCTTCCCCATTCACAGTGTCATGGCGCAGAAACACTGCCCTCCCGGCATGGAGGCAAGACACATGAGCAACCCCAGGTCAGCAGCCCGACCTGACACGGTCCGGGGTGCAACCGTGACCCTGGATTTGCCTGAAGGGAGTCTGGAGCTGCAGGTTCACATCCCCGGGGAACCTGAGCGGCTCATCGACTTTGCCCTCAAAACCCTGCCATTGAGTGATGCCGTGGCAGATATGGCCGGCCAGGAAGCCGAGAGGCTCGGGTTCCCCATTTCATGCACCAAAGGGTGCGGCGCCTGCTGCCGGCAGCTGGTCCCTCTCTCGCCGCCAGAGGCTGGCATGATGTATGAGTATGTCCACAACCTGCCCAAATCTCAACATGTCAGAATTGTGCAACGATTCCGCATGGCCCTGGAACACCTGGACAGGGACGGCTTCCTGAACACCCTCAGGGACACCTCTCCAGCCCCGGGAACTGACGAAACCGCCCGGAACATGGCCAGGGAATACTTTTCAAGATCCATCCCCTGCCCCTTCCTGGAGGATGAAGCCTGCTCCATCTATGAGCTCCGGCCTTCAATGTGCCGGGAATACCTGGTCACGTCCCCTCCAGAGCTCTGCCGGACACCTTACGAGGCCCGGGTCAGAAGACTGCCTCTCTCCATAAGGCTCAGCGAAGCCCTGGCCAGGACATGGGCCAGCTGCGCCGGCAGACAGGTTCAGGTCATCCCGTCCGTCCTGGCCCTGCAGTGGACCGAGGAAAACCCGGGGATCAGGGGCCTGAAGGCTCCAGGCCAGGAGTTGCTCATCAATGTCCTCGGTCATCTCTCAGAGCTGGTACAGTCCCGCAGCGCTGAGGAAGCCCCAAGCCGACCCCCCAGCCTGCTGCCTCCTGGCCCTGGAGGTTCTCCCTCATGACAGGCAAGGCCAGACTGTCCTTCCCCAAAAAGCCGGAGTCCGATGCCGAACTGGACAGGGAGACGACCGTCATCGGCCGTTCCCGGGAATCGGACGTCATGCTTGTCGATCCCTACATCTCCAGGAAACAGGCCATCATTTCCTCAGAACTGGGGAGCTACACCCTTCGCAATGTCGGCCGGAATCCGGTTCAAATCAATGGGCA
The DNA here is from genome assembly GCA_964573115.1 of uncultured Desulfohalobiaceae bacterium. Lineage (GTDB taxonomy): Bacteria > Desulfobacterota > Desulfovibrionia > Desulfovibrionales > Desulfothermaceae > CAYOID01. Next base: position 3,331 of record CAZNIP010000090.1, read on the forward strand.
GACTGTTCAGGAGGCGGTCCTGCAGGACGGGGACGCCATCCTCTTCGGATCAACAGAGTGCGTGTTTCATCAGCCACACCATCATGCGCCAGTGCAGGAAGCAGTCTCTGGCGGCCTTGGCACCGCAGGGCCGGAATCCCCTGTTGAACAAGGCACGGTTGTCCTGTCCGCCCACTCCAGGGAGGAGGCCGGTCCATACCTCATCCTCACCGGCCCTGACAAGGAAGCGGTTCGGGTGGAGCTGAACAAGGAGTCCTTTTCCATTGGCCGCTCCTCTGATGCAGACCTGACCCTTTCAGACTCAGCGGTTTCGCGTCAGCACTGTGTGATCGAATGCGGCACCGGGGGGTGCACCGTCACCAACCACAGCCGGACCAACCCGGTCCTGGTCAACAGCGAGCCGGTCTCCACCGCGCGACTCTCTTCCGGAGATCAGATCCGAATCGGCAGCCAGACCATGACCTTTGTTTCGAACCGTGAACCCGATCAGCGACCCAGCCAGCCCTCCCAGCCTCGAAAGACCTCGAGCCTGCAGCTTGCTGCATCTTTCCTCCTGGCGGCTCTTGTGCTCATCCTCGGGGTGTACTTCACCCTGACCCAGGTCATCCAGCCCTGGAGAATCGCCAAGTCTGTCGACCAGGGCAGGACGCTGCTCGAACAGGGCCAGCACCGGGAAGCCATTGAGCTCCTCGAAGGCCTTCTGGAAAAGGACCTCTCTGCGTCTCGAGAGCATGAAGCCGTATCTCTCCTGGGCAGATCCGCGATCGGGGCCGCTGAGGAATTGACGCTCCAACAGTCGCCGGACCAGGCCAAATCTCTGCTGACCTCTTTTCTGCAGGCCTATGGCAACACCGCTGCTGGTGAGCAGGTCCGGGCAAGGCTGGATGGATACAGACTCAAAGAGGCCCGGGCTCTGGAAGAATCCGAGAATTTTCAGCACTCCCTGCACCTGTATGCTTCGATCAGTCAAAACGGTCCTCACGCCGACAAGGCCAGAAACGGGATTCGCAGAATCTGGCTGGCCTTTCAACAGACCCAGATGGAGAAGCAGTCCGTGGCAGAACTCCTGAAAAAGGCTGAACGAAACTTCATTGCCAGGCAGTACCTCACTCCGGTCAACCAGAATGCCTACGCCATCTACAAGGCTGTCCTGTCCATCGATGCAGACAATCCTGTCGCCCTGAAACGAATCGATGAAATGAAGAACTTCTATGCCCGTCACGGGAACCGGCACTTTGAGGCCGGACGTTACAGCCGGGCCCTGGTCTACCTGGAACGCTACGCTATCATCGATCCCGACAATGAAGCCATCAAGGCCAAAATCACGACCTGCCGGTCCAGGACGACTGCCGGGACTGACTCAACCCAGCCCCAGCCAGAGGATCAGGCGGCATCCTCCGTTGACAGCGCCTATCAGAAGCAGGTCCAGGACATGCTCAAGGAGTCCGAGTCTGACAGCAGCAGGATCATGAAGTACCTGTTCGAAGATGAAGCCGGTGAGCAGACCTCGGAGTCGCCATGGTGACCCGACCGAACATCCTCTGCGGCATCCTGCTCATCATGATTTCGATCTCAGCCAGCTGCGCCCAGATGCCCTCCTCGCCGCCGCAATCAACCACCTTTGACACCCCGTGTCTCCCCACCAGAGTGGCCATCCTGCCTTTTGTGAACAGGACCTCTTCGCCGCAGGCCGGAACAGCTCTGAGGAAAATGTTTTATAACTTTTTCAGTTCATTGAACTATCACGACCTGGAACCGACCCTCATCGACAGGACCCTGAGGGAAAACGGCCTCTATGAGTCCATCGTGACCGGGGACCTCGTGTCCATGCAGCGAGTTGGGCAGATCCTTGGAGCTGATGCCCTGATCACGGCCGAAGTCCTCCACTACGGTAAAATGTATGCCGTGGTCTATGCCGACACCTGCGTTCGGATCCGAGCCTCGATGATCAACTGTGTCTCCGGAAAAAAGCTCTGGGAAACAGAACACGAAGCTCACTCCAGAGAGGGGGATGTCCCCCTGAGCCTGACCGGCGTGGCCGGGTCCGTCATCAAGACGGCCATCAGCTACAATCAGGCCTCCATCCTCCACACTGCAGCCAAGCTGTGCCTTGAAGTCGTCCCAACCATCCCCGCCCCCGAGACAATGACCGATCCTCCCCCGGACATCGACTATCTGGTCCACAATGGGGGGCATCAGCTCATGAGACCCGGGCAAAGGCTCAAGGTGGTCATGTCAGGAGATCCGGGGCTGAATGCAACCTGGGACATCATCCCCCTTGTTTCCAGTCTGGCCATGCAGGAACCGGAACCCGGGACCTATGTCGGTTCGTACCGGGTTGCCCCCGGGGACAGACTCTCCTTTGGCCGGGTCGTCGGCCACCTCGCGAACCCTGAAGGTGCAGCCAGCCACTGGGTGGACATCATTGGTCCGGTGGCCTTTGGAAAGCCGACTGTCCTGCCTGCCAGACTCTGCAACACCACTGTCCTGTCTCCTGAAAAGAGCCCGTATGTGGCCGATTCTCCGGTCCTCGTCCCCAAAGAGTCGACCCTGACGGTTCAGCCTGGAACGGTCATCTGGTTCAAAGGCACAGGCCTTGGGGTACAGGGCAAACTCGTCGTCCAGGGGACTCCTGAAGACCCGGTCCGGATTTCCGGTCTTGGAACAGGGGAATGGAAAGGCATCCTGCTCGATGCCACCAACCAGGGAAACATCCTTTCCCACTGCCGGATCTCGGGAGCCAGGTTCGGTCTCCGCGGTCTTGAATCCAATGTCCGTCTTGATCACTGCCTGTTCGCGGACAACACCTGGAATATCGTCCTGGAGCAGTCAAAGGCCTCCATATCCAAATGCCTGATTCGCTCTGCGCACAGGGCAGGGGTGGCTCTGCGGGCCACTGAAACCAGCATCTCAGACTCCATGATCGTGGACAACAGAGAAGGAGGGCTGCTCCTTGAGGCCACCTGTCTGAAGATGACCTCCAGCAGCCTGTGCAACAACGGCCGGTGGGACCTGATGGCCAAGAAGGTGGACAGCTGCCTGATCCAGGCTGCAGGGAACTGGTGGGGCACTGCAGATGATGGGGAGATCCGTGTTCAGGGTCAGCTCGACCTTTCTCCGACTCTGGACTCCCCTCCCAGCTTCGAATTCATGCACATCTGGATGACCGAGCCCTTTTGAAGGTCGCCCGGATCATCCTCGAACAACCGCAAGGAGGAGGGCCTATGCCGAAACGTGCCTGGATCAGCTCCATTGCCCAAGCTGACAGCGACATCAAGACCCTGATTTCCGTCTTGAAACAGTACGGAATTGAAGGGCACGGTCATGTCTGGACCGACGATGTGGACAAAATGTCCTGGATGGGCCCCCGGGAGGAGCTCCTGAAGAACGAGACAGCCATGTGGATCATTCTTGCCTCCCGGGAAGAGATCCAGACAAAGAGCATCCTCTACGGCCTGTCGCTGCTGGCCTTGACGGTCCAGGCCAAAAGGGGATCCAGGTTTCCAATCCTCGTCATCACCAAGGATTCCCCGGTCAAGGGTTCTGATCTGCCGGCCCCGCTCCACAATGCCTCGCTCATGACGTTGAACGAGACCAGCCTGGGACCCAAAACAGTGGCCCTGGCCCACTCAAAGAAGGTCCAGAGTCCGGCATCCTTCTATTGTGATGTCTATGGAAACCCGCGGATCGGCCAGTGGTTCGAGGTCGGGCCGTCTCAAGAGAGCTGGGCCGGGGCCGTGTTTGCAGCCAGCGAGGGGGAAATCCTCTTTCACGCGGTGGGGTCGCGAGGGATTCTGCCGGAGAGGTCAACCCTGGAGTATCCCTACAAAGGCATCACTATGGAGCTCAACGGGCAGGAGTACTCAGCCTGGGCCTGCCAAAACAGGCTGAGTGAGAACGAATCCTATTTCGTCAAGCTCGAAGGCCATCCCGGTTCAATCCTGTTTGGCCCTTTCGCAGACGAAGAGGATCCGGAGCTGTTCGTGCTGAACCTGGTGTGAGGCCCGAGGCCGATCAGCACAGAGAAAAAACCTGTTTTTTTCAGAAGGCTGGCGGCTGCTGCTCACAGAACTTCAAACCGAGTCCCTGACAGGGCTCTCAAGGCACTGGAGGGTTCGATGTCCATTCAGTTCCCTTTCAGGCACTGGAACCTTTCCAGCGTGAGCGAGCTCAGCGGAGGGTGGTCCGCGATTTCGGCCAGTGCGACCCATTTCAGACTCAGGGCCAGGGACCACTGGCGGGTTGAACCGGCGGTCCAGGCCCGGGACATCGTCGATTACGACATCGCTGAGCCGAGCGCGGCAGTGCGGTATGTCCGCCAGCGGGTCGCCAACAGCCCGGTCACGGACATCGTCCCCCGGGCCCGTCGTCTGCGCGGCATTTCGATACCCAGGGCGGTTCGGGACTTCAACGTCTCCTGCCTGTCAATCGGCGCTGGCTTTGATATCACCGACCTTCTGGGACCCCTCTCCATTTCCGGGACCATTTCACTCCCGTTCCTGCCCTCGAGCGGAGAGTCGCCGGTCGACCTCATGGCTGTCCCTTTTGCCAGTGCGGCAGACCTCTCCGGCCACTGGGGCATTCTGGAAATCGGAGCCTCTTTTGCCGCTGGAGCTTCTGTCCAGGTCCTGTTCATGGGCTGTTCGCCGTTCACAGATCTCCTTGACGGCCAGCGTTCCAGCAACGGGGTCGATGTCCAGCAGAGCCTGCGACAGGCCTCCAGGGAAAACCCCTCCATGCATGACCGGCTGGTGGAGTACCTGGCCTCCCTGCTCCTGCCTCACGGGATGACAGTGGTTGGGGGAATGAATGTCGGGATCGGCGAGGCCGGCATCTCCCTGAGATCGGCTTTCACCAGGGCCGCTCCCATTGGGTCTGCATTCGAGACCATTGGCCGGGAAGAGCTCTGAGCGGAGCCGGACACCCCCATGTTGGAGAGATTCAGGTCCAGTCCATGAAGGCCATTGGCCGCGGCTGGACATCTCGGTTGCCCTGTCACGACCAGTCCAGATCCATGGAAAACTCTCGCCTGGTCGGCAGCATGGTCCTGGAAGGGAGGATGAACAGACGGCTCCGGCAACCGGCTGGAGTCATGTCCGCAGTGACCTCCAAGCGCTCCGGTCCAACCCGGCCATGTTTGGCAAAGAACCCTGCAAAGTGGTCCTCCAGATAAGCCCTGACTGCATGTGGCTCGACAGGGCCCTGGTACTCTTCGCGGCAGGCGATGAGCTCCTGGCTGATCATGGCCACAAAGAGCTGATCGCATAACGGCCCGCCAGCCAGAGTGACATCCAGGGGGCTCATGGCCACATCCCGTCCAGGGTAACCCATAAGGGGCATGATCCTGATTGCCGAGAACTGGCGAAGACGGTCGTCGGTCAAGATGGCCTCCGTGGTCATCGCCCGAGCCTGGTCCCCGGAAGGGATGTCCAGGCCTTCAAGGATGACCTCTTTCCAGGCGCTGAAGTGTGTCGGCCAGCCGAACTTGGCCATGCTCTGCACCATGAGGCCGGCCAGGGCCCAGACCGGGCTGCCCCACAGGGGTTCAGCATCACCGGGACTCCGGGCATCGCTGGAGCTCACGGCATGAGGCCTTCTGAGCACACAGCGGTTGCAGGTCACAGCCAGCCACTGAGCGCTGTCATCCTTTTGAAGTTGTCGCCACTTCGCATATCCAGGCTCCTCGAGGTGATGGACAAGATAGGGCAGCCTGTCGAGTTCTTCCCAGGACCCCAGACGCAGAAATTCAGGCCCGATCCAGCACAGGGCCGGCACGAGCAGAGTCTGACCCAGCTCGGCAATTGATCTGAAGAGCTGAAGGTGACGGGGGCTGCTGTCCAGCGGAAGGTCAACGATCAACAGCGATGGCAGGGCTTCCAGGAGGTTGGGCAGTGCCGAACCCAGGGCTCCTTCAGGGTCTTCGGCCTGAAAGGGGAAGATGGTGAAGCGAAGCGTCGTGTCCCGGCTGGACTGGCGAAAGGCAAGATGGATCGAACGCCAGAGGGCCTCCAGGTGACGAAAACCATCATCTTGAAGCACATGGGACACGACTCTGCCCACATGACGGTCAAGGGCAGACCTGACCGCCTCCAGCCCCTTGAGCCGGGGTGTCTCAGAAGGGACTGCGACCATCTCGAGGATGTTGTCCAGGGCGGATGCGGACCCTGCGGGCGGTTTTGCCTCCGCGTCCTCCACAGTCAGGGTCTCCATGCCCACCGGAAGTCCCGGCCATGACTTCAACTGTCCAAGCACCTCCTGCGGGGAGGCTCTCTGCTGCTCAGCCTGGGTGATGAACTCCGAAGCCCGGAAGATGTTTGCCAGGTAAGGCGTGTTCTTGATCACACCCTCGGGCCGGAAGTCGCGAAGGTGAGAAAAGGTGAGGACGAGTTCCTTTTCAGGACAGAGCCTGGAGGGCATGTCTATTTTCAGGGACAGCCCGAGATCGGCAAGGTCTCTCTGGGCGTCTGAAACCTGAATCGGCTCTCCAGATCGAATTCCACCGATGGATTCTTTGGTCGGCCAAAAAACGGCCAGTGTGAGCTTCATGGCACCCCCCGGACAGATCCTGCCTGCTCAGACCTGATGAGAGACGGACAGGTCGCAGTCCGGGATGGCGCACCCGGACGACAACAGGTTTCAGGCCTGCTCTTCCGCCTCTGCCAGGCGACCTCCGCCGAGAAAGACAAAAAAAGGACCCTCATGGCTCAGGGCCACCAAATCGTGAGCTTGAAGCGCGGCTTGAGTTGAGATCGGCTTTTTGTTGACCTCCACTCTGTTCTGACCGGTCAGATCCTTGATCCAGTAGGTTTCATCCACATACATGATCTGGGCATGCTGGCCGATGACGGACGGGTGGTCCATCTGAAAGTCGCACTGCCGGTCGCTGCCGATGGTCACCGGAAGTTCGGTATACGAACGCAGTGTCGGCCCGAACTGCACAATCAAGGGGGCCTTGACCCGCTGCTGCCGGACGGACGGTTTTCCCTGCCCCTCCCCCTTTGTAGGGACCGGCTCGTCAGGGGGCTGGACCTCTTGAGCGGAGGTGGAATCAGGAGACGATCCAGGTTTGACCTGACTGGACCTGGAAGGGGTGGAAGACAGGATTTCGAACAGGAAGCTGACTTTTGGCCCCCCTTCGGCAAAGGTCAGCACATCTCCATTTTTGAGGACAGCCTCCTTGACGCTCTTGCCGTTGACGAAGGTGCCGTTGGTGCTGTGGTCCAGAACGGTGTACCTGTTCCCTTCCCTCTTGATCTCGGCATGTTTTCTGGAAACCCGCGTCAGGTCTGCAGGGAAGGACAGGGTGCTGGATGGGTGCCGGCCGATGGTGATCACATCTTGAGTGTAATCCTGAATCTGGCCTTTGAATGGACCCTGAAGGTGCACCAGCTGAACTTTGATCTCTGGCCGGTCGGGCATGTTCTGAACTCCGTCGTGCCGATGAACGACCCGCGCTTTTCAATTTACAAGATAGGAAAAGTATGGTTAGGTATTTGGTGATTGTCAACTTGTTTTACAATCTTCCCAGAAGGTTGCCCGTCTAGAACCCATGGAGGCGACAGGAATGGTTTCGGTTCACGCTTGGGGAGCCACGGAGACAGGTAAAAAGCGACCTTCCAATCAGGACAACTTCTCCATTGATGACCATAGACGAATCATGGCTGTTGCCGATGGCATGGGCGGGGCCGTGGCAGGGGAACTGGCCAGCCAGATGTTTGTCCAGACCATTGCCGGGCTCAACGACCATCAAGCACCCGACTCGTCGAAGACTGCGGCCACAATGGTTCAGGCCATTTTCCGCCGGGCCAATCAGGCCATCAGAGACCATGTCCGGGCTCAAACCGAACATGAGGGCATGGGGTGCACAGCTGAAGTCATCTCCTTCTATTCAGGGGGGTTCATGGTCGGCCATGTAGGCGACAGCCGGACCTACCGCTTCAGAAACGGAACCCTGACCCAACTCAGCAAAGACCATTCACTGATCCAGGAACAACTCGACCAGGGTCTGATCACCCTTGAAGAAGCCCACAACCACAAGATGAGGCACATCATTCTGCGGGCCGTGGGCACTGAAGACGAACTGCAGGTGGACCTCATCCAGGGCATGTACCTGAACGGAGACATCTACCTTTTGTGTTCTGACGGGCTGACTGACATGGTGGACGACCTGACGATCCATGAGGTCCTCGAACAGGACCTCCCCCTGGAACAGAAGGGTTCAACCCTGATCGGCAAAGCTCTGGATGCCGGGGGCAGGGACAATATCACTCTGGTCCTGGTCCAGGTCCACAATCACGACTGAGTGACGCCCCACCCTCTACCAGGTTTTCTGAGCGAGTCCCTCGTCTGAGACTTGATCACAGGTGTTCAGGTTTTGGGTGTCGGATTTCAGCCCAGCCGCCGGCTCTCATGAGCCGGTTTGATCATGGCAGAAACTTTCG
>CAZNIP010000091.1:0-11732 GCA_964573115.1 uncultured Desulfohalobiaceae bacterium
CCCACGGCGGGACGAGCATGGCCTGGCGGGCCGGCTGAGCAGCGGCGAGCAGGGCCACCGTCAGGGTGACCCCGAAGGACAGCCCGATTTCCCACAGATTGACCCCCACCCCCTGAACAGCGACCCGGACAAAGAGGGTGCTCACCGTCTGGCTGACATCGTCCAGGAGCCAACTGGTGAGCACCAGGCTGAGGGGAATGGCCAGAACCCACCCCAGAAGCCCGAGCACTCCGCCTTCCACCAGGAAGAGGCAGAACACGAGCCTCCGGCTGGCCCCCATGGCCCTGAGGACGGCCACTTCGAACCTTCGCGAGGCGGCGTTCAGGGCCACCACGCTGTAGACCAGGAACATGCCCACGAACAGGGAGACAAAGCTGAGCATGGTCAGGTTGAAGTCATAGGCCCGGGCCATGTCCGTCCCGGTCTGACGCTGCTCCGAGGCCTTCTGCAGCTCGACCCCCCGGGGGAGGAGATCGCCAATGGTCCCGGGGTCGATGCCAGAGGCCAGCGTCAGATTGATGCGGTTGATTCGGCCCAGCAAGCCGGACATCTCCTGAACCGTGGCCATGTCCCCCAGGGCCACCAGGCCGCCGTCAATGCCGGTCAGCCCCTGCCCGGGCTGGACAGCGACGATGCTGCAGGTTGAGAGGCCCTCAGGGGATTCGAGCTCGATGCTGTCCCCAGCCTTGACACCCAGGCCTGCTGCCGCCAGAGAGCCGAGAATGAGGCTGTTCGGTTCTGTGAACAGGCGCTGCCAGCTCTCGAACGAACCGCTCAGCTCCTGCGGGCCGCGAAAGGCGCGCTCCAGGAAGGGATCGATCCCGATGACCCGCAGGGTCGTGTTCGAGGCCCTGTCCTGAACATAGACCGACAGGACCGGAGCCAGGTGCTCGACCCCGTGGTGTCTGGCCAGCAGGGTGACCACGTCATCGGACATGCGCCGGCCCGGTCGGCTGACCACCCAGTCCGCCGGCCCGGCAAAGGCCTCCAGGCTGGTGTTCAGGGCCTCCATGCTGGCATGGACCGAAAGCCGGACACTGGTGAACACCGCCGCCCCCAGGGCGACCCCCAGGAGGACCAGGACGGTCCTCCCCTTGTGCTGGGTGTAGAGACGGACGTTGAAGGCCGCGAACAGGGCCAGGACACGGCTCAGGACGCGCATGTCGACCCTAGGATCCTGCCGTCGCAGAGCTGGATTTCATGCGTGGCCGCCTGATCGAATTCAGCCGAGTGGGTGGCCACGATCACGGTGTGGCCCTTGTTGCGCTGGAGACCGGACAGGAGGTCGACCACCGCCCTGCCGTTGGCCGTGTCCAGATTTCCGGTGGGTTCGTCGGCCAGGATGAGCAATGGGTCGTTGATCACCGCCCTGGCCAGGGCGGTCCGCTGCATCTCCCCCCCTGAGAGCTGGCCGGGCAGGTGGCCCTTTCGCACGGCCAGGCCGAGCCATTCCAGGAGCTCTCCAGCCCTGGCCAGCAGTCGGGTCCGGTCTGTTCCGGCCAGCAGCCCCGGGAGCATGACGTTCTCCAGAACTGTCAGGGTGGGCAGGAGGTTGAAGCTCTGAAAGACCATGCCCACGACCTGCCTGCGGTAGACGGTCAGTTCGGTGTCCGATGACTGCAGGAGGTCCCGGCCGTTGACCGTGAGGGCACCGCTGCTCGGCCTGTCGAGCCCGGCCAGGAGGGACAGCAGGGTGGTCTTGCCCGAACCGCTGGAGCCCTTGACCACGACGAAGCTGCCGGCAGCGATGTCCAGGTCGGCGTTGCACAGTCCGTAGACGTCCGCCTCACCCATGGTGTACTGACGGCAGAGGCCCCGGGCCAGGATCAGAGTTTCAGTCACGCTGTGCCCCCTTCAGGCTTGTCGGCTCGGTTTCGGCCGGATCGGGCCGCAATGCCCCCATTCTCCCCTGGACGCTGGAGGCTTCAGGGTTTGTCCCGGCCCAGGGCTCCGTGCGCCTCTGAGAGGGCTGTTCAGGCTTTGCCCTTGTCCTGGCAGGCCTTGCAGACCCCGTCCAGCCGCAGCTCGATGTTGCGGATGGCCATGGGCAGTCGGGCCCTGAGCTCGTCCTCGTTGATGGCCACGAGGTTTTGGTCCAGGCACCTGACCTCCCCGCAGCAGATGCAGTGAAAATGGCAATGGCCATGGGGCCAGCGCCCTGGGCGGGCGCAGTAGCAAAAGCTCCTTTCCCCGGAGCTGATCTTGTTCACCACCCCCCGGTCGGCAAAGAGGTCCAGGATCCTGTACACCGTGACCCGGTTGAGCTTGTGCTCGTGGCGGACATGTTCGAAGACGTCCTTGGCGGTCATGGGGTGGTCGCTGCCGGCCAGGACCGAAAGGACCAGAATGCGATTGAGCGTAGGGTCCATGCCGCAACGCTCGAGCATGTCCTGGGCAGAGACATAGGCCTCTTTGGACATCATTTCAGGTCAGCCTCCAGGCCTGAAAGAGACGCACACCGAAAAAGGAGACGGCGGCCACGGCAATGATGGACGCCCCTGAGGCCAGGTCGAACTGATAGGCGACCCCCAGTCCGAGCATGCTGAACACAAAGCAGTACACGGTGGCCAGAATCATCATCTGGGCCAGGGACCTGGCTCTTTGCTCGGCCAGCATGGGGGGAATGGTCAGCAGGGCGATGATCAGGATCAGACCGACCACCTGGATGACCATGACCACAGCCACGGCCACGAGGACGAGCATGAGGCAGTAGAGCCGCTTGACCGGTATGCCGCTGGACCTGGCAAACTCCATGTCAAAGGACAGGGACAGGAACTCGCTGTACCAGTGGCGGATCAGGAGCACAATGACCGCGTCCAGGGCCAGCATGACCCAGACGTCGCTTCTGGGCACAGCCAGGATGCTCCCGAAGAGGTAGCTCATCAGGTCGACATTGTAGCCAGGGGTCACATTGATCAGAATGACCCCGAAAGCCATCCCCGAGGCCCAGAGCACGCCCACGAAGCTGTCGGTCCGCTCCCGCCGGTCAAAGGTGAAATGGGCTGTGACCAGGGCGGCCAGGGCAGTGAAGACCACGGCGCAGGGCAGAACAGGCAGGCTCAGGTAGAAGGCCAGCCCCACCCCGCCATAAGCCGCGTGGGCCACTCCGCCGGCCATGAAGACCTGCCTGTTGACGACCACCAGAGAGCCGATCACCCCGCAGGCGATGCTGGCCAGGGCACCGGCCATGATGGCGTTCTGGAAAAAGCCCATGGAGAGGACGTCAATCACGATTCCTCTCCTGATGTTCAAACAGCGAGGTCAGGGTCTTCAGGTAGCTGTCCAGGGGGCAGGAGTTGTCATGGACCCCATAGACGAGCTCCAGCATCTCCGGGGTCATCTCCCGTCCCTGAATGAGCCGTTTGTTGACCACGGCCATGTCGGTCACGCCGGCCGATGCGGAGATGAGGTCGTGACTGACCAGGACCACGGTGATGGACCTGCTCAATGTGGCCAGGATGTCGAAGAGGCAGATCTTGCCCTGGGGGTCGATGTTCGCCGTTGGTTCGTCGAACAGGAGGAGCTCCGGAGATGACACCATGGCCCTGGCCACCAGGACCCGCTGCCTCTGCCCCCCGGACAGGGTGTCGAAGCGGCGGTCGGCGTGGTCGGACATCTCAACGCTGGCCAGAGCGGACCCGGCCGGATCGTCCTCTCCGGGACGGGATGAGCGGCTGCGCCGTTTGGAGCGGGCCAGCCCGAGAAGGACGACATCCCGGACCGTGATGGGAAAGCTGGCCTCGAACTCCGAGTGCTGGGGCACGTAGCCCACATTCGGGGTCACCTCGGCAGGGTCCTGGCCCAGGACCACCACCCGGCCCCTGTTTGGGCGCAACAGTCCCAGGAGGAGCTTGATCAGGGTGGTCTTGCCCCCGCCATTGGGCCCGACAATGGCCAGAAAAGCCCCCCGGTCCAGCTCGAGGTTGACATCCTGAAGGACCTCCTGGCCATCGTAGGCAAAGGAGACGTTGTGCAGCTGGATGACTTTCTCAGGCATGGCCGTACCGCCTTGGCGCCGATCGGGTCAGAGACGCCACTCGGGCATTGTGCACTGGCGTCACTCCAGGTCACTCCAGGGCCCGCTCAAAGGCCCGGGCGGCCCGGAGCAGGTTCTCTGCCCAGTCTTCGGCCAGGGGATCGAGGGGCACGACCTCGGCCCCCATTTCTCTGGCGATGACGCCGGCGCTGGCGTCGGAAAACTGGGGCTGGACAAAGACCACAGAAATGCCCTTGTCCCGGCCGTGCTTGACGATGTCCACGAGCTGCTTCGGACTGGGCTCCTTGCCCTGCGACTCGATGGGGATCTGATGCAGGCCGTACTGGTCGGCAAAGTAGCCCCAGGCCGGGTGGAAGACCATGAAAGAGCGCTGGTCCTCGGGAAAACGGGCGATGATGGTGCTCAGGGTCTGGTCCAGCCGGTCGATCTCGTCGAGGAACCTGTCCAGGTTGTGCGCATAGGCATCCCTGTGGGCCGGATCGATCCGGACCAGCCCGTCATGGATGTTCCGGGCCAGGACCTTGACCAGGTCAGGGGCCAGCCAGACGTGTGGATCGCGAATGCCTCCTTGCCTCTGTCCACGCTCTTCCCCCTGGTGCCCATGGGGCGCTTCATGATCATCCCTGACCGCTCCGGAGTGGTGCTCATGGGCTGCCATGGGGCGCTTCTCAATGCCCTGGTCTGTGTGAATGACGTCCATATCCGGATTGACCGAGGTGATCCGCGGGAGCCAGGCCCTTTCAAAGGGAACCCCGATGGCGAAGTAGGCCCTGGCTTTGGTCAGCGTGGTCATCTGCCTGGGTGTCGGCTCGTACGTGGCCGGGCTGGCCCCTGGCATGACCATCACCGAGACCTCCACCAGGTCGCCGCTGATGTGCTCCACAAAGGTTCGCTGGGGCAGGATGCTGACGAAGACATGCGGCGTCTCCGAAGCCAGGACCGGTGACAGGCCCACAGACAGGGTGAGGCCGAGGAGAAGAAAGAGTTTTGTCATGGCTCCCTCACGATCAGAGCGGACGGTGTTTTCAATTGATTTGCATTGTGCAACTCATTTGCATACAAGGTCAAGGGGTCAGGCCCCTGATTTTTGGAAATGGGAGGCATTGAGCCGGAAAAGGGACCGGAGCCCTTCAGGCAGACGGCTCGGCCTCCAGGTAGGCCTGGTTGAAGAGCATGTACAGATTGGGGTGCGGCTCCACCCCTTTGAGGCTGGTCCTGGTGACCATCCACAGGTTCTGCCAGAAGGAAATGCCGATGGATCCCCGGTCCTGCTGGATCTGCTCCAGGCGGCAGAATATCTTTCTGCGCTCGTCCACGTCCAGGGTGCCATTGGCCTGGTTGAGAAGACGGTTGAACTCCTCATCCACCCAGCGGGTTTCGTTCCAGGCCACGGGCTGGCCGTCCTCGTCAAGGCCGTAGGCCAGATTGAGGACCATGGTGCTCAGGGGCCTGTGGGTCCAGGGGGTGATCCCCAGCGGCAGCTCAGTCCATTTTTCCCAGTACTGGCTCACAGGCATGGCCTTGATCTGGATGTCGAGGCCGGCGGGCCCGGCGTCTTCCTTGAGGATCTCGGCGTAGCGCATCACGTCCGACCAGTCAGATCCCACATGGAGCTCGACCTTGATCCCCTCTGGGTACCCGGCCTCCCTGAGCAGGGCTCTGGCCCTCTCCGGGTCGTACTCCGGCGTGGGCTGGGGACAGTACTCCGGGTGGTCAGGGTAGACGTGAAAGTCCTGGCCCAGCATGCCTTCCCCGAAATAGGCCAGCTGAAGAATCTTGTCCCGGCGCTGGCAGAGCTTGAGGGCCTGACGGACCCGGTTGTCGCTCCAGGGGGCCTTGTCCGTGCGCATGCGCACAACCCTGACCTGAGAGGTGGTCACTGAGCGCACCAGCAGGTCGGGGTCCTTCCTGGCCGCCAGCATCACATTGGGGCTGCCGGCATCAGAGAGGTCGATCATGTCCACTTCGCCGGACTTCAGAGCCGCCAGTTGCGGAACGCTTTCCGTGCCGATCTCGATGAAGTTCATGCCGTTCAAGTACGGCAGGGGCTTGCCGTCCACACCCTTTTGCCAGTAGTCGTCCCTGGCCTTGAGCACGGCCATCTCGGCTTCGCGGTACGTTTCCAGGGTGTAGGGGCCTGTGCCGTGGGGGGCTTTGAGAAAGTCGCCTTCAAAGGTCCGATGGTTGAGGATGAAGGCCGGATAGTGGAAGAAATGTTCGGGCAGACCGATTTCAGGCCTGTTGAGGTGCAGGGTGACCTGGTACGGACCGGTCTTTTCAATGTTCGTCGGAGAGAGGTAGCCGCCCATCAGGCCGAGCATCGACGACTTGGCCTCCTTGTTCAGCCACATGCTCAGGGTGAAGACCACGTCGTCGGCCGTGAACTCGTCCCCATTGCTGAAGGTGACGCCCTGGCGAAGGTCGAAGGTCCAGGTCTTGAGGTCATCACTGGCCTGCCATCTGCTGGCCAGCAACGGACGGGTGATGTTGTCCGTGCCTGTGACCGTCAGATACTCGGCCACCTGACGGAGGATGTTCGCGGATTTCCCCCATGATATCTGGGCCGGATTGGAGAGCTTGTGCACCACGGAGGCCACCCTGAGGACCCCGCCCCGCCGCGGGGCAGCGGCCAGGGCCTGAGTCATGCTCCAGGGCGGCATGATCACGGCGGCCCCGGCCGAGGCCCCAAGCAGGGCGCTCAAGCGCAGGAATTCACGGCGGGTCAGCCTGCCTCGACGGTAGTCTTCGGTCACCTCTGCCAGCTGAGGATGCATCCTGCTCCTGGACATGTCTCGCCTCCTGGTCAATCGGAACCTATTCCCTGCAGCGGCGCCCACAGGGTCACCCGGGTGGAGACATGGGGCTCGGACTCAATCTCCATGGTCCCCCCAGGTCCCTCAACCATCCACCCTCAACCATCGACCTGTCAGCGCGGCCAGCGGCCGGGCTGGACAGTGACACCCTGGCGTTCTCTGCCCCGGTGAAACCCACCACCGCACCTGAAGCATCGCGCTGGGCGGTGCTGCGCTCCTCGAACCAGATCACGGCTTCATCCCTTGTCTGAACACAAAAATTCGGATGGAACGGTCTCGTCAGCGGTGATCGAGAGGTGAAAGCCGTTCAGGAGCCGTCCGAACAGGAGTGGCCAGTGCTCGGGTGTGCATTTTTGATGATGGACCATCGTAAGAGGACAGGACGGTGAAAGTCAATGCTCCTGCACTTCGCGGACCTCGTCTCAGACGACTTTCGAGTAGCGGTCCATGTGGAGATCAGGATCAAAAGCCATGTTCGAGCTGTTCACCCTCTCGGCCAGGTTCATCATGAAGGCGTCCCTCCTGGGCGAATCACACTCCACAGTTCGGTGGAGGCCCCCGCAATAGAAACACCGTGTCTGCTCCTGCAGGCTCTCGAGCCTCAGGTGCTGGATCAAAGCGGCCAATTGCCGGACTGCCATCTCCATGGTCCCCTCCCTGGTCGTCATGGTGGCCTGCAGGCGAGGCAAGGGCTCACGTCCTCCCAAGAGGCGCCCACAGGGTCACCCGGGTGCACACATTGGGCGTGGAGTCGATGCGCATCGTGCCTCCGAGGTCTCTCAGGCGCTCCTGAATGCCGAAGAGCCCCAGGCCCTTGTCAGTATCGAGCTCTGCTCCTCCCCAATGCTCCGGAAAGCCGATCCCCTGATCCTCCACCGCCAGCTTGAGCATGTCGCCCTCGCGGGAGAGGAAGACTTGAGCTTCCCGGACGCAGGTGTGTTTGACAACATTGAACAGCAGCTCCCGGACAGACTTGAAGAGCGCCGTGGCCGAGGCCTGGTCGAGATCTTCCATGGCAACGTCCCCTGTGACTGAAAAGTCGACCTTATAGCGCTGGGCCATGCCATCGCAGAGCTCCTGGATCGCTTCCCGCAACCCGAGCCTGTACAGGGTCGAGGAACCGAGCTCAAAGCTGAGCAGGCGGACTTTTTCATTCGACTCCCGCAGCAGGAGATCCACCTCTTCCAGGAGGTCCTGAGCCGCCTGAGGATCCGAACACCCCCTGGCCACATTCAGCTTGACACTCCCGGCGGTCAGCAGCTGGGCCACGTCGTCATGCAGACCTTCGGCAATGCGCCGCTGCTCCTGGTCCTGGGCAGAGGCCAGCTTCACCGCCAGCTGCCTGAGCCTCTTCTGTTGTCTGGCCCTCAACCGCTCTGCCTTCTTCCTGGAGGTGATGTCTCTTGAAATGCCCTGGGCCCCGGCAAAGCGCCCGTCGCTGTCAAACAGGGGGGTGACCCCCACCTCGGTGGAGACAAGACTGCCGTCCTTTCGGACCTGGTCCAGCTCCAGGGTCAGGGTGGACCTGATCTGCCCTGCTCTGGCCTTCCTGTATGTGTCCATGAGCATGGCGTGGGTCGAGGGCGTGAACATCGATTCAAAGCTCACGGCCAGGGCCTCGTCCTGGCTGTAGCCCAGGATTCTTTCCACAGAGGGGCTGATGTAGGTCAGCTTCAGGTCGGCATCGACGCTCCAGATGATGTCCGCCGTGTTTTCCGCCAGGAGGCGGTACTTCTTTTCCCGCTCCAGCAGAGCGACCTGAGTCCTTTTCAGCTCCGAGATGTCCAGGAGGGAGGCCACGCTTCTTCTGGTCCCGGGAATGAGGTCGATGGTCAGGGAAATGTCCTTGAACCTGCCCTGCCTGTCCCGAAATCCAAACTCATATCTCTGGGGGATCTCTTTGGGGTCCACCCTGCGCTGTTCATGATAGTGCTTCATGACCTGCAGCTCTTCTTCCGCAGCCACAAAATCCATCCAGCTCATCTGTCCTTCGATCTGGCCCTTGCTGAAGCCTGACAGGATCTCGAACTCCCTGTTGGCCAGTGAGATGGTCGTGTCGTCTTCGACAATGATCGTTGCTGCACCCGTGTTTTCAAAAATGGAGCGATAGTTCTCCTCGCTCTCCCGAAGGGCCTCTTCAGCCCGTTTGCGTGCGGTGACATCCAGAATGGTCCCGATGAGCCCGCTGACCTTTCCCCGAACATCGTTGAACACCGCCTTGTTGAAGACGACATCCCGGAGCGTCTGATCGGCCCTCATGACCTGGGACTCGTACTCCTGCTCCCCTCCCTGGAGAAAGAGCTCGTTGTCCATGGAGTAATATGTGTCGGCCAGGATCTCCGGACTGATGTCGTACACGGTTTTCCCCACGAGCTGGTCCCTGGTCAGCCCGAAGAACGCCTCGAAAGCCCTGTTGAATCCGAGATACCGTCCCTGCCTGTCCTTGTAGAAAACAGGAATGGGAATCGCCTCCAGGAGGACCCTGAGGAAATCCTCGCTGGACTCCAGGGCCTTCCTGGCTTTGTGACACTCCTCTTCCAGCTCGAGGTTCTTCAGGGCGATGGCCAGGTCTTTGGCCACCTCCTGGAGCAGCACGCTCTCCTCTTCCACTGCCGAGGCATCCTGAACGACTGAGGCCGTCATCAGGCCATAACGTGTGCCCCCGTGCTCCAGGCGGACCGAAATCACCGCCCGTCCGCTGAGCTCGTGGCCCAGAGGGCAGCCGTTGCAGCTCACGGCAGGATCGTCGATGACCTTGACCTTTGACGAACCGCTCCCCACATGGGTGCAGGGCAGCGAACCCTGCTCGATCATATCCCTGAGGATCAACCTGTTGTGATCCAGGCCGGACTGGGCAAACGAGGCCATGGAGGGGTCTTCGTGGTCCAGGGCGATCCAGGCATACGCGTAGCCCCTTGTTCCCGCCAGGTGGCTGCAGATCTGCTGGATGAGGCGGTCGCGGTCCTTCTCCCTGATGATGGCCCGATTCACCCTGTGCACAGAGTCAGCGATGCGCTGCGCTCTCTCAAGCTCCCTGACTCTCTGCTCAAGCTCTTCGTACGAAGGCTCGACCGACATCCCGGAAATGGTCATGCTCCTCCCTGTCCCCGCACCACGGTCCGCCCTGGTTGTTCCCGAGGTATCGCTCACCCGCCTCAAAAAAACCCTCCCCCGCTCTCCTCCAGGACCCCTTCAAGGGTCTCCTTCAGGACAGCCATGCTGAACGGCTTCTGCAGGATGGCCCGGGGCTGTTGCCCGTTTTTGCCGACGGCTTTCTCCCCCAGGCAGTTGCCGCTGGCCAGGATGACAGGGAATCCGGGCTGAATCGCCCTGATGGCGGCCATCGTTTCCCAACCGTCCATCCGCGGCATGACCACATCTGAAAGCACCAGCCCGATTCGGTCCCGCTCCTTGCGGAAAGTGTCCACAGCGTCGCAACCGTCCCCGGCAGTGACGACCTCATAGCCAAGCTGCTTCAGCATGGTCTCGATCAGGCTCCGAACCATGTCATTGTCCTCCACCAGGAGAACGGCCCCTGCCTCTCTGGGGGAGCACGTCTGGACATGCTGGTCGCTGACCTCTCCCCCGGCTCTGACGTCGCACCTGGGATCCTGCTGTGTGCGGGGTTTTTCCCGCATACGGCCCAATGTGTTCCCCTCAAATCGTGTGTGATGCGTCACCCCGGACATTGTTCCCCTCCTTGTGCCTCTGGGGCACGACTGTGAACTGTCCATGCTTGTGGCTGCACCATGCCTGAAGAGGTCCGTACTGAACAATTGGCAGAATTCGAATCGTTCAGTGGAATAATTCTAGAGCCCGACAATGCCCTCGCGCAGGGCATACCTGGCCAGGGCCACGGTGGAGTCGAGGCCGAGCTTGTCCATGACCTTCTGGCGGTGGGCCAGAACGGTCTTGGCGCTGATGTTGAGTCTGGCTGCTATTTCAGAGGTGTGATGGCCTTCGGCAATGAGCTGCAGGATTTCCCGTTCCCGTTTTGTCAGGTCGCCGTAGCTGCTGGTTCCGTGGTCTCCAGCGCCCTGAACGTGCTGGGAGACGAACCCCTTGGCCACGGATGGGCTGAGGTAGGTCTGCCCGGAGACCACGGTCCGGACAGCTTCGATGAGTTCCTGGGCGGCGCTGGTCTTGACCAGGTATCCTGAAGCGCCGGCCTCGAGCATGGAGGTGACGAGGTAGGTCTCTCGATGCACGGACAGGCAGAGGACCTGAACCCCTGGCTGCTCGGTCTTGATCTGGCGGGTGGCCACAATGCCGTTCGTGTCCGGCATGCCGATGTCCATGATGACCACATCCGGACTGAGCTTCAGGGTTTGCCCAACCGCATCGTGACCGTTGGCGACCTCAGCCACGATCTCCATGTCAGGCTGCTGCTCCAAAAGGGCCCGAAGACCCTGCCTGAGGATTTTGTGATCATCGGCCAGCAGAACTCGTATGGTCGTCATGGGAACCACCTCCTGGCACGCCCCTGGACAGGGGGCTGTGATCAGACCTGTCCCGGCTGCACCATCCGCTCTGCACAGAAAACAGGCCATGAACCCTGGTGAAATGATAGCAAAATCTGAGCCACAGCGGCAACAAACATCTGTCCATCCTCAGGAGAATGGTTGGAACCTTCCCAAAGGGCCAGCCGCCCGCGAGGGGCAGAAAAGGCTCCCTGCCAGGAGCCCCCTGCGCATTCAGAGTAACCAGGTGCGCACATTTCGTAACAGAATGGCCGGCCGACCTGGCGACCGCTGTTTTCAATCACCAGGGGCGAAAAATATGTCCTCGAAATATTGAATTTTCTTCAGAAGACCATCTCAGCCAGGATGGCATATCTTATGCTCGTCTGAACTTCATCGCGAGTTTTGAGGTTTCAGGTGTCTGGTTTCAGGAAGAAGGCCTTCAAGTACAGTGACTGGACA
>CAZNIP010000092.1:0-11573 GCA_964573115.1 uncultured Desulfohalobiaceae bacterium
GAACACAGACCGCCCTGGATGAGCCTGGCCCCGAGCCTGGGTCTGTTGCTGTCTGTCCCGTCACTCATACATTCAGCCCACATGTTCGCTCCCGGTGCTGCCTCAGGCAGCGCGGGCCCGACCATCGCTTCAAGGTCTCTTCGCTCATCCCGGCCCTGGTCCCCGCCAGCCATCTCCTTGCAACCCTGGACCTGTCGGCCTGGCCAGCGGCCGGGCTGAAAAGAAAGGCATGGGCCGATCCGAGGCCGGGGGGAACGTTGACCTCAGACTAGCCCATGCCAAAGGGGAATGCACGCTCAGATCAGCTCGTCGATCAAGGCGACTCGCCGGCTGGGGTGAAAATGGGCAGATAGGTCACGGCCAGCCTGTAGAGGAAGACCCCGCCGGACACCAGGCCCACGGTGACCGCCAGCTCGACCCAGGACGGGAAGTAGCTTCCGCCCATCTCCTGCTGGGCGATGAAGACCACGTTGAATCGGTAGAAAATGATCCCCAGCAGGACCAGGCCGTGGCAGAAGAGCAGAGACCTCAGTGAGGTCCTGATGGTTCTGGTGGCCAGCATGGCCATGGGCAGGACAGCACAGACCCCGAACTCCAGCCAGAAGAGCTGGCTGGCGCCGCTGCCGTCAAAGAGATAGGGCAGATGACCCCGAACCCCCATGTCCACAAGGCGGGTGAAGGTGTAGACCAGCAGGGCGATGGCCGTCCCCTTGCCCAAGCCTTCCAGGAGGTCGCTTTCTGGGTGATGGTGAAAGGCGTTCGAGCTCAGCAGTGTTTCCACCGAAACCATGGACAGCCCGGCACAGATGGCCGAGAGGAAGAAGAGGTTGTGCAGCAGCGGTGTCGACCACAGCGGATGCAGCCTCTCCGGGGTGATGAGGAAGAGCCCTCCCAGGGAGGACTGATGACCGTAGGAGAGCATGATCCCGGCAATGACCAGGGGAAAGATGGCCACTCTGCTCTCCAGAAATCGATGCACGCCGTGGAGAATGTTCAGCCTGGACAGCAGCCAGGGCAGAAACTCCAGGAGCAGGACCAGGAAGTAGAGGGTCAGGCAGACCACGATCTCGAACATGACCGAGTGGGGCTGCCAGAAGACCCAGACGTGCCAGAAGGACCAGGGCTTGCCGATGTCCAGAAAGAGGCCGATCATGACCAGGAGGTAGCCCAGAAAGGCGGTCAGTGTGGCTGGACGGGCAAGGGGTTTGTATTTTTCCCAGTTGAAGATGTACACCGCGCAGGTGATGGTGAAACCTCCCGCCGCCAGGGCCACTCCGATGAGCACGTCAAAGGAAATCCACAATCCCCAGGGGTTGCCGTCACTCAGGTTTGTGGCCGGGCCCAGGCCCACGGCCAGCCTGTACAGGGCTGCCCCGGCCCCGATCAAGGCCAGAATCAGAACGACCCAGGTGGCCGGGGTAAAAAACCGGACGGAGTGATAGCGTGAGTTGGCGTTCATGTGTCCTCCTTGTGGCTTCCTCTGTTCCTGAAGGCGGCGATGGCTGTCAGCGCTGCGGCGAAGCCCACGGCCTTCCAGGGGATGTGGGACAGAGAGGCCCAGGTGAAGGCTGGATAGGCTGCTTTGCGGACCCTGGTGTCGAAGCCGACCTCTTCAAAGGGCCGGTCCGAAATGTAGACCCATGACGTGCCCCCGGCTTCCTGGAGGCCGTAGATGTGGTTCACATATCGATCCGGCCGGTTCCGGATTCTGGTTTTGGCTTCCTCGATGACCTTGGGGTAGTCGTCAAAGGTCATCACCCGCATGGGGCAGGCCTGAACGCAGGCCGGCTCTTTCCCGGCCTCGATCCGTTCAGCGCAGAAGTTGCACTTCTGGATCCAGGGGTTGGTGGTGAACCATTCGTATTTCGGGACATGAAACGGACAGGCCACCATGCAGTACCGGCAGCCGATGCACCGCCACTGGTCGTAGACCACCGCTCCACTTTCAGTCTTCTGCAGCGCCGCAACCGGGCAGGCCGAGACGCAGGCCGGATCGTGGCAGTGGAGGCACTGGTCCTTGACAAAGTTCCAGATCGGCTCTTTGGCGTCCCCGGCCTCGTAAAACCGGATCACGGTATAGCAATCAGAGCTCATCTGCTTCGGGCTGGTGAACTCGCCCTCTATGGGTGCGTATCTGGCTTCCAGCTCATGCCAGGCCTTGCAGGCGATCTGGCAGGAGCGGCAGCCGATGCAGCGTGTCACGTCCACAAGTACGGCTTTGGCCATGATGGACCTCCTTGAGGCTAAACCTTTCTGACATTGACCATGAAAGCTTTGGTCTCCGGGATGAGGGTGTTCGGGCATCCAGTGGTCGCTGTCAGCAGGTTGGCGCTGTCCCCTGCCTGCCCTCCGGCCGGGAACTGCCAGCCGAAACACCACAGGGTGCCCACCTGATGCACGGTTTCGCCCATGATGGTGAAAGGTCTCAGCCTGTTGGTGACCACAGCCACGGCCTCCACCTCTCCCCGGGCGGATTCAAGCCTGACCCTGTCTCCGTCCCGAATCCCTTTCCTTCCGGCGAGCTCGGTGTCCATCTCCACGATGAGCTGGGGCACGAGCTCCAGCAGCCAGGGGATGTGCCTGGTCATGACCCCGGACTGCCAGTGCTCCGTGACCCTGTAGGTGGTGCAGACGTAGGGGAAGCGGGGGTCGTTCTCGGCAAACACATCGATCCCCCTGGCCTGCTCCTTCAGGGGTTCGCAGAAGTAGGGCAGCACCGGGTTGACCCGCTGGGAGTTCTTGGGGATGGGGTTGAAGGCCAGAGGGCTTTCCAGGGGCTCGTAGTACTCAGGGAAAGGGCCGTCCGGGCGCCCAGGCCCGAAGATGGAGGCCACGCCGGCCGGCTTCATGATGAAGGCCTTTCTGGTGTTCTCATACGGCTCCCCGTTCGGGCGTTTCAAGGGCGGCCAGCCGCCATCCGGAACGTCCCCCTCCCAGTGATCCATGTTCCAGCGGATCACTGGCCGATCGATGTCCCATGGCCGGCCATAGGCGTCCACCGAAGCCCGGTTGTAGATGATCCGCCTGTTCACCGGCCAGCACCAGGACCATTCCGGGTAGAGACCCATGCCGGTCGGGTCCTCCAGGGACCTCCTGGCCATCTTGTTGCCCTCCTCGGTGTAGGAGTTGCAGTACAGCCAGTTGCCCGAGGAGGTGCTCCCGTCATCCTGGAGAAAGGCGAAGCTGGGCACCAGGGTCCCCTTTGTGTAGAGCTTGCCTTTGACCCTGGTGTCCTTGAGGAAATACCCGTTGATCTCCTTGGCGATGAGATGGGTGTCCACCTCGGTGACCTTGCCCTGGCCGTCCTTGGGTCCGTACTCCCAGGACAGCTTGACCACGGGGTCGGGAAAGGCCCCTCCCTCGTTTTCGTACAGGGTCTTGACCCGGAAATGGAGCTCGTTGATGATCTCCGAATCGGGCCTGGACTGCCCTCTGGGCTCCATGGCCTTGTAGCGCCACTGGGCCCAGCGTCCCGAGTTGGTGATGCTGCCTTCCTTTTCCACAAAGGAGCAGCAGGGAAGGAAGAAGACCTCTGTCTGGACCTCTTTGGGGTCCATGCCGGGCCCTCGCCAGAAGGAGCCGGTCTCGTTGTCGAAGAGGTTGACGTTGACCAGCCAGTCCAGCTTGCTCAGGGCCTGGCGGACCTTGTTCGAATTGGCCCCGGAGCAGGCCGGGTTCTGGCCCCAGGCGAAAAAGCCCTGGAAGGCCCCCTTCATCATCTCGTCGAAGAGGATCAGCCAGGAGGCGTTCTGGCCGTCGTCGAGCTTGGGCAGCCACTGATAGCCGAACTCGTTGTCCCGGGTGGCGTTCTGGCCATAGTGGGCCTTGAGCAGGCTCACGGAGTACTTGGGATAGTTCGACCACCAGTTGGCGCTGTCCGGCTCGTCGGTCCGAGGGGTGTAGGCCCGGTTGTACGCCTCCAGGGAGGTGTTCGAGGCCCTGGGGGTCTTGAGGTACCCGGGCAGGATGTGAAAGAGCAGGCAGTGGTCCGTGGACCCCTGGACGTTGCTCTCCCCCCTCAGAGCGTTCACCCCGCCGCCTGCCCGCCCGATGTTGCCCAGCAGGAGCTGGATGATGGCCATGGTCCTGATGTTCTGGGTGCCCACCGTGTGCTGGGTCCAGCCCATGGCGTACATGATCGTGGCCACCTTGTTGGCCTTTCCTGTGGCCGCATAGGTCCGGTAGATCTTGACCAGCTTCTCTTTCGGGGTTCCGGTGATGGAGGAGACCGTGTCCAGGTCGTACCTGGAGTAGTGGCGCTTCAGGAGCTGAAGCACACACCTGGGGTGGGTCATGTCCGGGTCTTGCCGGATCACTCCGTCTGCCTCCTGCTCAAAGGACCAGGAGCTCTGGTCGTAGACCCTGGTCTGGGGGTCGTATCCGGAAAAGACCCCGTCCAGCTCCGCCGGGAGCTGGAAGTCGGGATTGAGGATGAACGGTCCGTTGGTGTACAGGCGGACGTAGTCCTTGTGGTAGAGGCCGTTGTCCAGGATGTACTTGATCATCCCGCCCAGAAAGGCGATGTCCGTCCCGGACCGCAAATGGGCGTAAATGTCCGCCTGGGCCGAGGTCCTCGTGAACCGGGGATCGACATGAATGAGGCTGGCCCCCCTGTCCTTGGCCCAGGAGACCCATTTGAAGGACACGGGGTGGTTTTCGGCAGCATTGCTGCCCATGATCAGAATGACATCCGAGTTGCGGATGTCGATCCAGTGATTGGTCATCGCGCCGCGGCCGAACGACTCTGCCAGAGCCGCTACAGTGGCCGAGTGTCAGATACGGGCCTGGTGCTCGATATAGATGAGTCCCAGAGAGCGCAGCCATTTCTGCATGATGTAGCATTCTTCGTTGTCCATGGCTGCACTGCCCACATGGGCCAGCCCTTCGGTCCGGTTGACCACCTGGCCCTGATCGTTCTTGCGGACAAAGGTCTCATCCCGGGTCTGCTTGATTTTCTTGGCCACCCGGTCCAGGATCCAGTCCCACTCGACCTCTTTCCACTCAGTGGCTCCGGGTGCACGATACATCGGCTTTTCCACTCGGGTCTCGTTGTCGATGAGCTGATACAGGGAAGCTCCCTTGGGGCAGGCCTGTCCCTGATTGATCGGGTGCTCGAGGTCGCCTTCGATGTGGATGACTTCTCCATCTTTGCTGAAGACCCGAAAACCGCACCCCACTCCGCAGTAAGGACAGATCGTGGTCGTCTCCGTAGCCCCCTTGAGCTTGTCCTCCGGAGCCCGGGCAGAGGCCTCATCCTCTTTGGAAAAGACCAATGCGCCTCCGGCTACGGCTCCTCCAGACACTTTGAAGAAATCACGTCTCGAGATTCCCATGCACCTTCACCTCCTGCATGTTTTGAATGATCGAGTTTCCGGCGAGCCATAAGTCCATCCTGAAGCGGCTGGACTCTGCAAAAAAGCTCTGCACCTCTCTTCTCAGTCGCCGGTGCAAAAAGTCCAAAAGGAGGTTATTCGACTCCAGCTACCTCTTTTAAGTCTTTTATTCTATTGACTCCTGTATTCTGGATATTGAATTCTTGCGGCTGCCCCTTGAATTTATGCAGCAGCATGTTCATCACTGCAGGAAAAAAGGCTCTCCATGGACTGCAAAATCGTTTTCAGTCAGCATTTTTTCCATTTCACCAATCGTGATCAGGTCTTCCTGGTAGGTGACGGTGACCATGTGCCTCCCGATGTCGATGTCCACCTCCATGACCCCTTCCTGCTCATCCAGCAATGTCCTGACCTGCTCTGCTGATGCGTCGCACGTACAGGTTCGGATGTTCATGACCACGACCCTCACGGACTGAGCCTGGCTCATCCCTGCCAGAACGAGCAGCATGCAGCAGGCCGATAAGGCCACTGAAAATCTGAACTTTGCTCCCATAATCGACAGACCTCCTTGCTGATCATTCTCCGTTCACTTTTGACCTTCAGGACCCTGGTGCACAAAGTTCAAGGGCCGATGTCTGCATATCAAGATGCGGGTGCAAAAACTCAAGATGCAGCCGCAGAAGTCAGAACACAGAATTCAGAAGACAGAAGAATCAAGGAGTTACATGCAGCAAATCACGGCGGCATACCGCTGCATGGACTTTTTGCACTGGCGTCTATCAAGAGCAGAGTGCAACATTTTATTATTCTGACTCCTGGATTCTGAATTCGTGCTGTGAATGCTCATCTTCTGCAGCCTCACCCTTGAAGGCCCTGATCCGAGCCGCATCCCGGCGAAGCTGATGCAGGCCTTTCCAAAAGGACCGCTCCGGGCTCATGTGAAAGGCCCCTGTCCAGGCGCTTTTGCGGTGCTTGCGAAACATGGTGAAGACATCCTGCTCCAGCAGGCTGTCTGAGTCCTCCAGGGCGAAGGCCTCCTGATCGGATGGACCTCCCCCGGTCTCTGCCCCCTGAGTGGAAAGGTGTGGCCAGACCGACCTGATCGCCTCAGCCGTGATGAGATCGGCCTGCCTGGCAATCTCCTCCGCAGACTCCATGCGCTGCCTGACAAACATGGCTTCGTGGCAGCCCAGGCAGGTGCGCAGCATCCGGGCCCGAAGCTTCTGGCCCCTGGTGCCTGAAACGCTGATCACCCCCAGCTGCTGAAAGCGCTCCATCCTCTGCGTAGGCTCTCTGTCGGCCCCCAGCAGCCCCAGAAACCGGAGCAGGGTGGCCTGATCCTCTGCCCAGTCCAGATCGTCCAGGGTGTCTGGCTTCCGAAGGCCCAGCCCGCCCCAGGCGGTCATGACCCCGTGCTCGCCCTGGTTCATGTGGCAGGTTTGACACACTGGGTAAGTTTGTTCGGCCGGCAGGTCTCTGCCGGCATGCTTCAGGTACTGATGACCGTGAGCCGAGGAGAGGTAGCTCTCCCATTGCTGATGTTCGGATCCCATGTGGCACCTCCGGCAGGCGGTGGGATGGGCTGCCTCCTGCTTTGAAAAGGTGTGGCTGGAATGGCAGTGGGCACAGGCTGTCTTCTTGGCCTGGTTGATGGCGGCAGCCGAACCCTGGTCAGCCTGCTTGGAATGGAGGCCGATTCCATGGCAACTGAGGCAGCCCTGCAGGCCGAGACCAGCCGCCATGGGCTCCCAGTGGAAGTCGGGAAGGGCTTGAGCAGCCTCCCAGGCCCTGGCGTGCTGTCCAGAGGCATACTGGCCCCACTGCTCTTCATGGCATGTCCTGCAGGTCTGGGCTCCGGGAATCACGGTCTCGGCCACATCGTTCATGGTGTTGTGCTTCTGTCCGTGACAGACCGCACAAGCGACACCGTTGACCTCCTTGGCATGGGCGCTCCTCTGCCACTGCTCCACCACGGCCGGAGTGACGTTCTGGTGACAGACCAGGCAGGCGGTCTGGGTCCGGTCTTTGCTCTGAAGAGGAAACCCGGCCTGCACCCATTCCCGATACCCTCCCTTGAGGGCATAGACGTTGTGGAATCCCTGGCTGAGGAGTGAACGACCGGCCCGGCCGCTTGAGCTCTCGTTGGGTCAGGCGCAGTAGAGAACGACCGTCTCAAAGTCCTTGTACTTCCCTCCCCACTGATCAGCGGAAAATGGGTCCTCGTGGCTGGCTCCGGGCAGCTTGTTCGGGCTGAGCTGCCACTGATCTTCTGGACGAACATCGATGAGGACCAGCCCGGGGTCGTCGAGCATGGTCCGCAACTCCTCCTTGGACATCAGGGGAGTCTCTGCGGCCAAGGCAGGACCGAGCAGGGCCAGGACGAGGGAAAAGACGGTGATCGGGAACCACCCTGACGGACCAGTCATGGGCCACCCTCAGAGCTGTTTGATCTGCTGGAAGGTGCGTCGTCAAAGGGTCTGCCCTGCAGCACTCCAGGAATCCTCGATCTGGATCAAGGTTTCCTTTCGGTCGCCGGCACAGCCCCTGAATGAGTCCACATTCTACACTGCACAAGGATACATTCAGGATACATGATCAACGATCCGTCGACATCGAGGTCTTTTTTTCAACTTATTGAAATACATGTTTTATCTTTTTGTTGCTCGTGTATCCTCAGGGGGTGGGGCATGGGGTGGAAGATTGAAGAGGGGCCGCCGAACCCTGATGAAGCATCCTCGGGTTCGGGAACGCAGACATGCTCCGCCGGTTGAAGGCGAAACGACTTCGCCTGAAGCTTCATCCATCCTCCAGAAGCCTCATCAGGGACCGGCATCAGGCCAGGCTAAGTCGATCGCAGCTTGGAGAGGGCCTTCCTCCACAGGGAGACGGTCAGAGGGTCGGGGTCTGTCCCGAGATGGGACTGCAGGCTGGCCTTGCAGGCCTCGAAAGCCTGAAGGGCCTCATTGTAGAGCTTCATGTTCGTGTACAGGATCATGAGCTGGCGGTAGCCCTCCTCATACAAGGGGTTTTCGGCGACCGCCCTCTGATAGAGGACGACGGCCCTGTTGTTGGCCCCCCTCTGCTTGGAGAGCCTGGCGCAGGACATGAGCAGACTGAGATGGGTTGATTTCAGGTCCCGGCGTTTGCTTTCCGCCCAGGGGGCCAGGGCTTCCTCAGGCAAAAACTCCCCCCTGTAGAGATCCAGGGCCTGGCTGTAATGGGCCATGGCTTTGCTCGCCTCATCCCGGTCCTCACACAGTCCGCCCATGAGGGCCAGCTTTTCAAAGCTGGAGACGTCGATGCTGAAGAGATCCTGAGCCAGCCAGAGCCTGTCCTGATGGAGATGGACATAGGTTGATCCCAGGTTTGGGTCATAGTCGGGCTCCAGGGCCGTTCGCAGACGGTGAAGGGCGATCTTGAACCGCCCATGGGCCGAATCGCAGTCCGGCCAGATGTCCTCCTGGATCTGGCTGACGGCAACACCTTCCCCTCCCCTGGCGATGGCCACCTTGAGCAGGCGTTTGGGAAGATTCCCGCCCCATGAGGACTTCCCGAGGTCCTGACTGTCCTTCCAGACCTCAAAAGTGCCCAGGGTCTTGATCTCGATCTGGGGAACCTGCTTCTTTTTGACCTTGCGCTGCAGACCGCGGATGACGGCGGTCTCGAGAACGCCCGTTTCCTGGTCCGGCTCGGGACTCGAATCCCGGGGAGCGTTCTGTTCCCACAGATGCAGGGCGATGGGCTTGACCGTGTCCAGCTTCATGCCCAGGGCCAGGATGCAGACCTGCCGGAGGTCCTGATCCCGGACAAAGATGAGCCCTCTGGCCTCCCACTGGCCCAGGTCCTCGAGGACCTTCTCCAGGTCGGACTGCATCCCCTCCCGGCTGCCCAGGGCATGCCTGGCCAGAACCCTGCCGATCCTCGCGCAGGTCTCCAGGAGGCCGTTGGCCTGGTGCTCAAACTCCTGAAGGCAGGATGTAAAGATGGCCAGGGCATAGTCCGTGTCCCGGAGATGGATGGCGTTGATGCCGTTCAGGATCTTGGCCAGCAGGAGGTGGGAGGCGGACGAGCATGTTTTCGACCCCAGCCGGGCCATGGCCTGCTCGAAATCCGTCCTGGCCAGGCTGAAAGAGCCCAGATGGGTCCTGGTCACCCCCAGCCACAGCAGAGTCCTGGCATAGAGAAACTCATTGTCCCGCTCCTGGGCGTAGCCCAAAAGTCGCCGACAGGCCTGCTCAGCCTGACGATACTCTTTCCGGGTCAAATGCAGGAAGATGTCATAGAACAGGGCCAGAGGGGTCAGGTAGATCAAACCGCATCTGGTCACCGTATCCTGGGCCTCCTGCAGGTGTTTGCCCGAGGCCTGGCTGTCTCCCTTGATGGCTGCCATCCCCCCCCAGGCCATGTGCAGCATGGCCTGCAGATCAGTCCGAGGGGCGATGAACGGCATGTGATGCACCGTGCGGAAGAGATCCTGTGCCTGACGCAAATCCCCGCACCAGACCAGAACGAGCCCGGTGTAGAGTGTGGCCAGGCAGGACAGATCATTCCTCTGAAGCCGGTTGGCCAGCCAGCCGGCCTGCTGACAGAGACGATAGCCCTTTTCGGCCTGACCCAGGCGGGTCGAACAGACATAGCCCAATTGCAGCAGGAGCAGGACCCGTTCTTCAGGAAAGGCGTCCAGTCCCAGTGAATCCAGCAGCGACTGCGCCTCGTCCATGATCGCCTTCAGGGAGACGAGGTCCCGCCCGCGGAACACGATGGCTTCGAGGAGGAAAGTCAGGGTCAGAAGCCGTCCCCTGTCGTCCCGGTATCGGGCAAAGAGCGATCTGGCCTTTTTCAGCCTGCGGATATTCGTGTCCAGCTCCCTGAATCTGGTCGCCAGGGCCTTGAACAAGAGCAGCCAGGGCTCATCGGCCAGCATGTCCTGGGGGAAGCGCTCAAGGAGGGGAGAGAGAGACTGCAGGTGCTCTGCGCGGAGCCTGCCCGGGCCGGTCTTGCGCAGGATGGCCGCTCCCCGGTCGAAGGCCCCGGCCTGGAGATAGCAGGACAGAGCCCGGATGGGCTGGTCCTGCCGCTCGTGAGCCTGCCCTGCCCGGTTCAGAAGATCCAGCCTGAGCTCTTCAGGGGTCTCTTCCTCAAGGCAGTCGGAGAGAACGGCCCGAAAGAGGGGGTGGATCCTGAAAGCCAAATCCCTGCCTTCCCTGGGAACAGGACTCAAAAAGACCCTGTCCCGGCAGAGCCTCTTCAAGGCCGGCAGAGCGCTCCTGTCCCGGGCGACGCTCCTGGCCAGCGCAGGGTCCAGGGGGTCAAACAGAGAACAGCGGATGAGCATCTCTCTTTCTTCCCCGGAGAGTTCAGCAAGGACGGTGCGCTGGAAGTAGTCCGCAGCAGCCTCCTTGAGTCTGGGAGACAGACGGGTGATCATCTCTTCCTCCTCATTCCCGGGGGGCCGATGATCACAGATGGCCGCCAGCATGCTCAGACCAGCAGGCCATCCCTCTGTTTCAGCCAGGAGCCATTCCCAGACCTCTTTGGACAGGACCCTGTGCAGGCGTCCCCGGAAGAAGGACTCCACATCCTCCACAGTGAAGGCCAGGTCGTCATTGTCCAGCAGGTCTGCCTGGCCGTTGAGGACCATGGTGTGGAAGCACTCAGGGGGAGCTCTGCGGGAAAGGACGACGAAGCGATGATCCGGCAGGCACTCGCGGAGCAGGGTCTGGAGAAAGGACAGCGACGGCGAGTCATCGGGCAGGGATTCAAGTCCGTCCAGGACAATGGTCGTGTTTGGCTGGATCCAGCCGGCAAAGGATTGCGACCAGGATCGGTAGAGCCTTTCTGTGCGAATCTCCGGAAGAGCAGCTCCGGCATCACCCTGGTTCTGAAGCTGAGAGGGTTCGGGGTCGAGCGCCAGGCATGTGAAGAGCTTGGCGCACAGGGCCAAGGGGGTGCGATCCTGACGGTCCAGTTCGATCCAGAGCCAGGGCGAGGTCAGGGTGTGAACCAGGGACGAGGCCAGGGTGGTCTTGCCCTGGCCAGCCTGTCCGTGGACAAAGACCAACCCGGGATTGATGTCTGTCCGCAGCCTGTCCACCAGGCGCTCCCGGAAAACGAGCGACCTGGGCAGGGGCGGTGCCCCCTGATCGAAATGCAGAGCGTCAGCCATGGAATCTGCACGACATCCTGAAAAACCTTGACACTTTGGTCAGTTGACACCAAGCTGTGTCCTCGTCCTCAGTG
>CAZNIP010000093.1:0-11233 GCA_964573115.1 uncultured Desulfohalobiaceae bacterium
GTCGGCCAGGCGGAAGAAAAAAAGTGTCCGTCAGCGTCTGTGTGCGTCGAGTGAGTCCGCGAACGGGTGGCCAAAAACTCTTCTCTGCGATACCCACTGTGTTCAGTGTGTGCGAAGCTCAGGCCGCTGGCCGGGCTGAAGGTCGAAAGTTGAGGGTTGAAGGTTGAGGGGAGAAAAGATGCCCGAGGTGTCGGGAAGGGCTTCGACTCAGCCAGTTTGATCAGCCAAACCGTTCGACAAGAACCTGAGCGAACTCCTGCAAGTCCTGCACATCTTCGTGACAGACCCGGTAGATTGTTTCCAGGTCCACCTTGCCGTACTCGTGCACGACCAGGTTTCTGAAGCCCACTCCCTGAACCATTTTTTCCGTCAGGTCGTGCTGAATATAGCCACTTTCTTCCAGAAGATAAAAGAGCTCATTGGTGCTGCCGGGAACCCCCAGACCTTTCTCACTGACAATATGGGCAGCCATATCAATGCAGTTCTGGATCGCCATCTGCAAGTTGAAGAGCACACTTTCCTGACGGTCAAGGTCCTGGATGAAAACATGCAGGCTGACATCTCTCTTTGCTCGCACCCGGTCTATATGCTTCTGCAAGGCTGACACTTTGGACCAGAGGATGTTCTTGTCAACCATGAGACCTCCTGAGCTTCTCCTGCAGGCCCTTTCTGGTCATGTCCATCGTGGTGGCAAACTCGGCAAAAAGAGAGAGGCTCTTCATACGAAACAGGGCCAACTGCTCATGATCCTTCATATAGAGGAGCTGACCCTTGCTGAACACCTGTGCTCTGGCCAGGTAAGAGGCATCGTTCAGGAAGAGCAGATGGACGTCCGCTCTTAAGGCGCGGCAGAGTGGGGGGACCAGATTGTGAAGCAAAGACTTCCGATCGAGCCTGTTGACTGGCTCGTCCAGGAGCAGGGCAATGTCGAGATCGCTTTCGGGTCTTGATGAGCCAGTTGCAACAGAGCCAAAGAGGTACGCAGCAACAACATAACCGTGTCCGGCCAGGACAGGTTGAATTTTGCTGGCCATCTCAGAAGGATCGGTCTGCATCGATCTCTCTCCTTGAGCAAAAGACATGCAGCACAGGCCGCACTTGAAGGTCCATCCTTCTTCCCAGCCTCGACATCCTGCTCATGATGGTGCGATCCGTGGCTGACGACCAGGGATCGCACCATATTGGGTCTGAGAATACAGTACGTTACCCTGGCTTTTTCCTCAAGCCTTTCAGGGGTGCATCCAGGGACCCATTGAACCTGTTTCGTTCATGAGGTACACCTGGTATCCGTTCACGGGGTCCAGGAGAGGGCCATCATTTTGAGTGAAGACCCATGATTCAGCGCATCGAGCTCATCAACTTCATGTCCCACCCCCACACGGTCCTGGAGCTGGACCAGGGGCTGACCGTGCTGGTGGGGGAGAACAACACCGGCAAGTCGGCCATCGTCAACGCCCTCCAGGTACTGTGCACCAATGCCCAGGGTGACTACATGGTCCGTCACGGGGAGAAGGAGAGCCTGGTCCGGGTCCAGACCAGCGAAGGGCACACCCTGGAATGGAAGCGCAAAGGGCGGACCGTGAGCTACACGGTCAACGGCCGGGAGGTCCACCGTCTGGGCGGTTCGGTTCCCGAGGACCTGCACGGGCTGCTCCGGCTGCCGCGGGTGGAGACAGAGGCCGAGAGCTTCGACATCCATTTCGGGGAGCAGAAGGACCCCATCTTCCTCCTGAACACCTCCCCCGGCAAGCGGGCCACCTTTTTCGCCTCCTCGTCGGACACCATCAAGCTCATCGAGATGCAGAACCTGCACAAGAAGAAGGTTCAGGATGCCAGGTGGAAGGAATCCAGGCTCAAGCAGGACGAGTCCAGGCAGCTGGCCAGGCTGGGCAGGCTGGCGCCGGTGGAGGAGCTGGGGGTCGGGGTCGAGTCCCTGGAGGCGCTCCATGCCGACATCATCAGGGAAGAGGAGCAGATCAAGGTCCTGAAAGAGGCCATTGCGCGCCTGGAAAAGGGCTTTCAGAACCTGGCAGCCTGCAGGGCCAGAAGCGAGGCTGTCAGCTCCCTGACAGAACCTCCGCGGATGGCGGAGACCGAAACGCTGCAGGGCCTGCTGGCCGGGATGGCCAGACAGGGGCAGCAGATCGGGCTGGAGCAGGCCAGGGACCAGGCCTTCAGGAACCTGAACTCGCCTCCGGCCCTCCAGGATACGGATCACCTCAAGGGCCTGATCCGCAGCCTGGAGGAGACGGACCGGCGCACATCCAGGAACTCGGCTCTGGCCGCGTCTGTTGAACATCTTCAGGTGCCCCCGGCCCTCCAGGACACCGGGCAGCTCCAGGACCTGATCAACCAGATCCAGCTGCTCTCACGGACCCATGACCAGGTTCATGGGCAGCTGAACGTGCTGGCAGAAGCGGAGCCGCCGCCGGCCCTGGACGACCTGGAGTCCATCCGGGGCCTGATCCATCGCCTGGCCACCATGAGCGGGCAGACGGTCAGGGAAGGGAGACGTTCTGACATTCTGGGGGACATGGGGCCGCCCCCGGACATGGACGATCCAGAGGGGCTGCAGAGATTGATCCTGGAGATGGGCGGTCTGCTCGCCTCAGCGCAGGCCAGGGAGCGGATTCAGACCTCTCTGACCCCGCTGGAGCTCCCCCCTGATCTCGCTGACCCCTCTGAGCTGCGGGCCATGCTGCACTGGCTGAACAGGGCAGATCAGGAGAGGGCCCGGCTCCAGCATGAGCTGAAGCAGGTCGAGCAGGCTTTGAGTCAGGCCGCAGAAGCGCTTCGGGATTGTGTGGTCCGGATCGGGGTCTGCCCCACCTGCGGCCAGGACATGGACCCGGACAGGATCATGGAGCATGCGCACGCCAGGACAACCATCCCTGACCCTGCCTGGCAGGGAGGGGAATCATGATGCGGCTGCATGAATTCAGGTTTCATCCGAGCACATCCAAAGACTGTTTGGGAATGAAGCTATGATCAGGTCAGGACCCAGGCGAACCTGCCAGGGGCTGCTGCTCATCGGCGACCCTCACCTGGAAGGGAGAGTCCCGGGGTTCCGCAAGGACGACTACCCGCGGACCGTGCTGGACAAGCTCAGGTACGCCCTCTCTCTGGCCCAGGCCCAGGATTTGCTGCCCCTCATTCTGGGGGACCTCTTCCACCTGCCCAGGAGCAATCCCAACTGGCTCCTGGTGGAGGTCATGCAGCTCTTCAGCCAGGGGGTCGCCGGGATTTACGGCAATCACGACGTGCACGAGAATCAGCTCACCGACGACGACAGCATCAGCGTGCTGGCCCACGGCGGCCGGATCTCCCTCCTGGATCAGGATGCCTTTCTGGAGGCTGACATCAGGGGGACCAGGGTGATCATCGGGGGCACTCCCTGGGGCCAGAAGCTGCCCTCTCGGCTGCCTTCCGAGCTCGAGGGCCTGCAGCCCGAGCTGGTGGTCTGGCTGACTCACCATGATCTCATCGTCCCGGGATACGAGGATCAGGGCCATGTCCGGCCCAGAGAGCTGCCCGGAATCGATCTGGTGGTCAACGGCCACATCCACCGCTGCCTGGGAGAGGTCCGGACCGGGGCCACCAGGTGGCTGACACCGGGAAATATCAGCCGCAGATCCCGGAGTGACGCCACCAGGGCACACTGCCCGTCGGTCCTGCGGCTGGACGTGACAGAGGTCGGGTGGGAGCCGACCTGGGTCGAGGTCCCCCACGAGCCGTTCGAGACGGTCTTTCACCAGGCTGTGGTGGACGACGAACCTGGGGAGGAGGGCTCGGCCTTCATAGCCGGCCTGGCGGAGCTCCAGGCCAGAAAAACCCAGACCGGCGCGGGGCTGGCCGCCTTTCTGGACAAGAACCTGAGCCAGTTCGATTCGGACGTGGCCACAGCCATTCGCAACCTGGCCGAGGAGGTCAACGACAATGAATGATGGACAGGACAGCAAGCAGTCCATTGAGCAGCTCACCAAACGCTATCACCAGCTGGACAGGAAGAAGACCACGGCCGAGGCCAACCTGAAGACGGCCCAGGACCAGCTGGAGGGGCTGAAAAAAGAGGCCCGGGACAAGTATGGGACCGATGACCTGGAGGAGCTGAAAAAAAAGCTCGCCGACATGGAGGCTGAAAACGAGCGCAAGAGGGCAGAGTACCAGCAGTCCCTGGACAGGATCGAGCATGAGCTGTCCCAGGTGGAAGAGCAGTTTCGCAGCGTCGAGACCGGGAACGGCAAGGGCTGAGGCATGGATCAGAGTCGAGACCTGCCCTCACCGCTCAGGGTCAGGCAGCGGCACACCAGGCTGGCGGCCTTCAAAGAGCAGGCCGAGCAGGACCTTCAGGAGGTCAGGTCAGAGCTCGGAGCCGTTCAGGACTACCTGGAGCTGTCCACCAGGGTGACCCAGGCCCTGGAAAGCTTGAACCAGCAGCTCTTCCGGGAGCTGCTGGGCCTGATCGAGGACAAGCTGACCATTGCCCTGCAGGAAGTGCTCGAGCAGCCCATCGAACTCAAGGCTCACGTGGACTGGAAGAGGAATGCGGCCAGCGTCGACTTCTGGATCGAGCGCAACGGGCACAGGGAGGACATCATGAAGGGGCAGGGAGGCTCGGTGGCCAACATCCTCTCTGTGGGGCTGCGCATGTTCGCCCTGACCACTCTGGATGAGCATGTCCACCGCAGGTTTCTGGTCCTGGACGAGCAGGACTGCTGGCTTCATCCGGACCTGGTCCCCAGGCTGGTCAAGATCATCCACGAAGCCGGCAAGGCCCTGGGATTTCAAATCCTGATGATCTCCCACCACCGGGCCGAGTCCTTTGCCGGGTATGCAGACAGGATCTACAGGCTGATCCCCAGGGGCGAGCAGGGCGTGAGCGTGGCCCGGGATCAGGACCAGGTTCCGGATGAAGTGAGCTGAGCATTCCTGACTTGCCAACCCAGGATCAGCATCTTATAATAGGAACATTGTTGAACTCTTTGACCCTGGAGGGAAAAACCATGGCCAATTGCAGCGAAATGAAGACCGGAGACGTCTATTTCTGCAAGCTCTGCGGACTGGAGCTCGAAGTGGTCAAGACCTGCTCCTGCGAGCCGGGAAAGGAAGGGGGATGCACGGTCCCTCTGCAGTGCTGCGGTCAGGAAATGACCAAGAAATAGGCTTTTTCATCCGGTCCAGGCCTGAAGTGCAGCAAAACAGCCCCTGAAACTGTCGTCAGACATGCTTCAGGGGCTGTTTTGTTCCCGGCAGACGCTGGGGGGATGCTACCTGAAGCAGCCTTTATCGGCACCAGTCTTGTAGACCTTGCGGATGACCTCCGGGTGACCGAAGACCCGGACAATGCTCTTGAACCAGGCCCGGTCCATGACCGCCTTCAAGCCATGGGCCTGCAGCAGGTTCATGGCCTGTGCCTTTTTTTCAGAAACAAAGCTGATGTGCTCCATGATCTCCGGCTGCCAGCTTTCCGAAGAGAGCTCGGAGTTGAGACAGGCCACCACCTGTGCAGAGAGGTGGCGCTCCCGTTCCACGGTGCAGTCGCCAGGGGCGAGCCCCCAGATATGGGTGGAATAATCTTCAGGAGGGAGGAGCTCGCCAGTGGCCAGAGAGACGATGATGACCTCCCGGGGGCTGGTCATGAAGAGGTCAAAGTCGAGACGGACGCTTCTGGACCAGAAGATGGGCCGCTGCCCGTGCCTGGAGGAAAATGTGTCGGAGATGCGCTGGAATTCCTGGCGATAGAAGAGGTGCCAGTGCAGCTCCTGCCTGGGGCTCGGGCCGTGTTCCGGTTCAAGATCCAGGAGGCTCTTCTGCTGTTCGCGTTTCATGAGCACAAGGAGAGGTTATGCATCGAACGGTTTTCATCACCGGGGCCACCTCGGGCATCGGGCAATCCTGCGCCGCCAGGTTCGGGGCCAATGGCGACCGGCTTGTCCTGGCAGGCCGGCGGGAGGACAGGCTCAAGCGTCTCCAGGGGGAGCTCGGCGGATCTGATCAGGTCCACGTCTGTCAGCTGGACATCCGGGACCGCCAGGCTGTGTTCGAGGCAGTCCTGAATCTGCCGGCCGGATTCCAAGACATCGACATCCTGGTCAACAATGCCGGTGTGGCCCAGGGGACCGAGAGCGTGGACAAAGGCAGCCTGGATGACTGGGAGGTCATGGTCGACACCAACATCAAAGGCCTGCTCGCCTGCACCAGGGCCATCCTGCCCCGGATGGTGGAGCGAGATCAAGGGCACGTGGTCAACATCGGCTCAGTGGCCGCCTCCTGGCCCTTTCCCAAGAGCCATGTCTACGGGGCGAGCAAGGCTTTCGTGCATCAGTTCAGCCGGTCTATCAGGACAGATCTCATGGGCAGCCATGTCCGGGTGACCACCATCGAGCCTGGACTGGCCAGGACCGAGTTCGCCGAGGTCAGGTCCAGGGGGGATGTCGAGGCTGCCAGGGCCGTGTATGAGGGCAAGGAGGTCCTTGAGCCTGAGGACGTGGCTGAAGCCGTGTTCTGGGTCACCAGCCTGCCCGGGCATGTCAACGTGAACCGTCTTGAGGTCATGTCCACCTGCCAATCCTGGGTGGGCATGGGCTTTGGCTGCTGAACGCGAATGCGGCCCGGACATCCGTGTCCGGGCCGCATTCGCAGACATGGTCCACTCTCACTCTTCCCAGGTGATGCATTCCACCGGGCAGGAGTCGATGGCCTCCTGGATTTCGTCTTCAGGACCGCCTTCTTCCTTGATCACATAAGCTTTTTCACTGTCTTCATCAAACCCGAACACATCCGGGCAGATCTCAACGCAGCTTTCACAGCCGATGCATTCATCCTGATCGATCACGACTTTCTTGCTCATCGCCAACCTCCTTTGTCAATTCGGCCTGCGGCCGCACTCAATCATGATGCCTGGTTGCGGAACACACTGCGGGTGTGCTGTCAGCCAGCTCTCACAAGAGCACCTCAGAGTCTCCTGCCTGATCCACCAAACACCCTTCAAGTATCGCTGACATTGATGCTTGTCAAAGACTTCTCCGTCTTTGAGAAAAAAAAGAATCATGGCTGGGAGTGAAGGGAAGAGGCTGGTTTTTTGAGGGGTATTCTGGTACAGTCACTCTGGCCCGTTCCAGCCTGGCAGGGCCGGGACATGTCCGGCACAGCTGGAACGCAGAATTCTGAATCGGAGAGACCATGGACAAGGCACACTCGGATGACAGTCAGGCCGTGCAGGCCGAAGGCACGGACAAGAGCGCTCAGCTCAGAAAAATGCTCGAAGCCCACAGGGGCGAACGCCATGTGGTCGTGCTCCAGGACTATCCTGACCCGGATGCCATCGCGGCCGGCTTTGCCCATCAGCTCATGAGCGAGTCGTTCGGCATCGAGGTCGACGTCCTCTATGACGGCAAGATCAGCCACCAGGAGAACATCGCCCTGGTCAGGCTGCTCAAGATCGAGGCCCACCGTTTCAGCGAGGGGCATGACCTGTCGGGGTATGACGGGGCCGTCTTCGTGGACAATCAGGGGACCACGGCCCAGCGGCTCGTGAAGGCGGTCCAGGACAGCACGGTGCCCATCCTGGCGGTCATCGACCACCATGAGCAGCAGGATCACCTCCATCCTGAATTTTTCGATCTCAGATTCGTCGGGGCCACGGTGTCCCTGTATGCCGAATACATGCGGCAGGGCCTGCTCAAGCTGGACTCCGGCAACGAGCGCCACGTGGCTCTGGCCACGGCCATGATGCACGGGATCATCACCGACACCGGGGGCTTTGTCCAGGCCGGGCATGAGGACTTCATGGCCGCTTCTTTTCTCTCCAGGTTCAGGGATTCGGAGACCCTGGCCCAGATCATGAACCAATCCCGATCCAAGAGGGTCATGGAGCTCATCTACTATGCCCTGGGCAACAGGGTGACTGTGGAGAACATGTCTATTGCCGGCATCGGCTATCTCCGGGCCGACGACCGGGATGCCATCCCTCAGGCCGCAGATTTTCTGATCTCGGAAGAGAATGTTCACACGGCCATGGTCTACGGCATCGTGACCGGCAAGAACTGGGACGAATCCCTCATCGGCTCCATGCGGACCTCCAAGCTGACCCTGGACCCGGATGAGTTCATCAAGGACGTCTTTGGCCAGGATGTTTCCGGAAAATACTTTGGGGGGGGCAAGCTCTCGGCCGGGGGATTCCAGATTCCCATCGGCTTTCTGGCCGGAAGCGGCTCAGAAGAGTTCAGGGACCTGAAGTGGAAGACCTTTGACGAGCAGGTCAAGCAGAAGATTTTTGCCAAGCTCGGGCTGGAGGAGAACGACCAATCCTGATGTTTCCCCGGCAACCCGGGTTGCCGGGGAAACATCAGGATACATCATTCACTCCTGGCGCTTTCCATCCTCCTCGTTCTGACCTGAACCCTCAGCATGTGATTCTTCAGCCTCGTCCTCGCCGACCAGGGAGGGGTCGAACTCCCGAGCCGCCTTGCGAGCCTGGTCCTGCAGGGCTTTGGCCTTGTGAACCTTCTTTTCAGCCTGGGCAAGGTTGTTTTCTGCCTTGTCCACAGTGTCAGAGCGCCGCTGCAACTCCTCCTGAGGAGCCTTGTCCTGTCTGGCCTGGTTCAGGTTTGACCTGGCCTCTTCCAGCTCGGTCCCGGCCTTGTCGAGATCCTCACCGGCCCGGGACAGCTTCTGCCTGCGTTCCTCCAGATCCTGGATCAGGGCGGCGGCCTGAGCGGGCTTGCCCTCTTCAGGTTCGGCATCGAGCTCAATGTCTTCGGCTGCCAGACAGAGCGCGGTCACCGGCAGGCGCGGCAGGAGCCAGTTCAAATCCCCGCCGAAAGGGTCCTGAATTTCGTTGTGCCGGATAGAAAAGGGCAAGAGCACGAGGGCTGCGTCTCTGGACCTGTCCACCAGCGAGGCCAGCTCAGGCTGGTCCACAACCATGGATTCGGCTTCGATACGGTAGTTGTCGAGCATGGCAGCCAGCTTGTCTTCCAGCTCTCCCGGGTCGCCTCCGAAGCTCAGGGCCAGGACCCTGATGCAGGCACCCTCCCAGGCCTTGTCCCTGGTCATGAGATAGGCCAGCATGAGCATCAGCCTGCTGGTGGCTCCGCCCCACCACCAGACATCGATGCGTTTGTCCTGGACGGGCTTGTCCTGAATGACCTTCCATTTTTCCTGCCCGGCATTGAGGAGAACGATGTTGTATGTGAGCCGGAATGCAGCCCGCAGGTTGTGGGCCGGATTGGCCCTTTCAACCGTTGTCGGACCCTGATGCTGGAACCAGTTCAGGACCACGGTGTTGGCCTGCAGGGGGCCGATTCCATAGGACTGGAGGAGGATGCCTATTCCAGGCTGGAGCTCCGGGGCGGTGACCACAAGGGGAAAGGCCCGGGATTCAAGCTCACGGATGTCTTTGGCCAGCTCCTGCAGGGCCTGGGCCCTTTCCTTGAGCATGGCCGGACCGTGACCTTCCAGGATGCGGACCACACTGGTCAGTCCGCTGCCACCTTCGATCCATGAGCAGAACCGGAGGAGCTGCTCCCGCCGCTTTGGGTCGTTTGAGAAGGCCAGGATCTGCGGACGCCAGTGCCGGGGGTGTTCCACTTCTTCAGAAGCGGCCAGGAGATGGCTGCGGATCTGCTGCAGATGATAGGACCTTTGACTGTCGGCCCAGATGGCTGGCCCGGAGGTTCGTTTCAAGTACTGGTGGATAGCCAGGAGAATGGCCAGGGCGGTGATCCCGGCGGCAGGGTTGATGGCCAGCATGATCCCCAGGCAGCCCAGGGCCCCGATCAGGCTGGCGCTGGGATGGTAGAGCCTGAACCTGGGCCTGAAAGACGGGCTCTGGGATCTGGCCTCGAAATAGGTGGCGTAGTTGAGCAGCCCGTAGGAGATGAGGAAGAACATCGAGACCACGGGCGCGATGAGGTTCAAGCGCCCCAGGGCGATGGTGCCCAGGGCAATGGCAGCCGAGAGGAGGACGGCCCTTCTGGGGTTGTTCATGGGGCCGGCCCCCTGGGCAAACAAACGGAGAAAGGGAAAGATGCGGT
The DNA here is from genome assembly GCA_964573115.1 of uncultured Desulfohalobiaceae bacterium. GTDB lineage: Bacteria > Desulfobacterota > Desulfovibrionia > Desulfovibrionales > Desulfothermaceae > CAYOID01. The sequence goes on from CAZNIP010000093.1 coordinate 10,038, forward strand.
CTCCGGCCAGGGACTGCAGGATCCTGGGAGCTCCCAGAAATGAGGCCATGGCCGAAGACAGGGTGGCGGAAATGACTCCAGCCACTATCAGCGATCCAAACAGGGCTGTCTGCTGCATGGCTTCGTAGTCTGTGCGCAGGACCTGACCGGGCAGGGACCCGGCCAGGACCACGGCTGCGGCCACATAGACCACGGCGGAAAGCCCGACTGCGGCGAAGGTCCCGTTCGGCAGGCTCTTGCCTGGATCTTTCAGGTCCCCGGACATGGACACGCCCTGGGTGAAGCCGGTCACGGCCGGGAAGAAGACCGCGAACACGACCCAGAAAGGCTGGGTGGACTCCGGCTGGGCCAGGTTCTGGACTGCCAGGGCCGTGTCCCACTTCATGACGCCGCCAACGAACAGTGAGATCAGGGCTGCGGTCAGAACCGCCATGACCAGGTACTGGAATTTGGTGGCCAGGTCCGCCCCGAGCCAGGCCAGGATGAAGAGCCCGCCGGCAGCCACGGCGGCCAGGAGCTGCGGGCTTGACCAGGGCAGGAGGGTGGACAGGGCTTCGCCGAAGCCGATGCAGTAGAAGCCGATGGACACGGACTGGGCCAGGAAGAGGACAATGCCCAAGGCCCCCCCGAACTCCAGCCCCAGGGTCCTGGAGATGATGTAGTAGTAGCCGCCTCCTTTGACTTTGAGGTTGGTGGCCACGGCAGCCAGGGAGATGGAGGTCAGGACCGAGATGAGGTTGGCCAGGCCGATGATGGCCAGGGCTTGGACCAGGCCGGCCTGGCCGACAACAAACCCCAGGCGGAGAAAGAGGATGATGCCCAGGATGGTCAGGATGCTCGGGGTGAAGACCCCGCCGAAGGTCCCCAGCTGGCCCTGAGGGGGGTGTTGGCGGTTCTTGGCGTTTGGGGTCTTCATGGTCAGGTTTTGGGGGTCAGCCCGGCCAGCGGCAGGGCTCGTATGAAACTTGATTTTGGAGTCAAGTTTCTTTTTTGATCAAACTGGCCGAGTTGAGTGTCATCACGCGACAAGTCGTGGCCTTTTTCCGCCCTCAACCATCTACCCACAACCCTCGACCTGTCAGCCCAGCCAGAGGCAGGGCTGACACCTGAAAACCTGTGATTGAGTTTCATACGAGCTGGAAAAAATTCTGGTTGTTGAGGAAAGAAGACTCATGCTCAGAAAAAACTGCCTGATT
>CAZNIP010000094.1:0-11221 GCA_964573115.1 uncultured Desulfohalobiaceae bacterium
TGGACGCGCTGAAGAAGGAGTCAGGAGAAAGAATTCAGGAGACAGGAGTCAGCCCTGCCTCTGGCTGGGCTGACAGGTCGAGGGTTGTGGGTAGATGGTTGAGGGCGGAAAAAGGCCACGACTTGTCGCGTGATGACACTCAACTCGGCCAGTTTGATCAAAAAAGAAACTTGACTCCAAAATCAAGTTTCATACGAGCCCGGCCTCTGGCCGGGCTGATGGTCGAGGGTTGAGGGTGGATGTTTGAGGGAAGAAAAGACCCTCCACGTGTTGAGTCATAACCCTCAACCTGGCAATGAATGAGCTGGAGCTGTCAATCGAGTGTTCACGTTTTTACACATAAAATCATAGAGATAAATTCAGCTTTGCCAGAGGCAAAGCTGAATTCTCTCTTCTACCTTCTCTTCCTCCCCAAAACCCATTCCCCGATGATGGCGCACTCCAGGCCAAAGGGCAGGTACCCGCCGTAGCCCAGGATGGGCATCTCAAAGACGTGGAACCGCTGAACGTAGGGGATGGAGTAGACCCACTTGGTCAAGCTGTAAACGTTCCACATCTCCCAGAAGAAGCCGCAGATCAGGGCTGCCAGGGCCGCCGTGACCACCGGACGCCAGTTCCCTGTGGTCACTGAGCTCAAGACATGGCCCTCGCCGAGCAGCGTCTGGGAGGTGACGATGATCACCAGCGGGGCGACCCAGACCAGGGGGAAGAGCACGTTGGGCCAGACACCGATCAAGGCCAGCCCGGCCCCGGACAGGCAGAGCAGCCCGACAGACAGAACCTCTGGTCTGGCAGGCTGAATCGGGAGCACATCATTGAAAAAGCGGTCAAAGAAGGGAAAAGTAGCCAGAAAGTCCCTGGTCCCAAGGACCGCCGGGAGGACCGTTGAAAAACTGATCGAGGCATAGATGACGTACTCCAGTGGGCTGAAGTGGTCCACCTGGAGATAGGCCCAGTTCTGGACAAAGCGGTTCAGGTACTCGAAAAACCACCAGAAAACAGCGCTCACCGGGAAGAGGAGCCCGAAACGGGCCGGCTGGTCCAGGAGCATGCATCGCCCTGAGCGCATGAAGGTCAGCCCGTTGATGACCAGGATGAAGCCAAACCACAAGCCAGGGAAGATGAACGGCTGGCCCCAGGCAAACCAGTCAAACCTGTTCCAGCTCAGGACCCAGGCCACCCCGGTCAGGGCCAGGCCAATGCTGCCCCACCAGGGAAACGGGCGCCAGCCCCGTTTGAAGGACACCCTGGAGGGGGCTGAGAGGATGCACCAGACCAGAAAAGGGACCACCAGGGCAAACAGGAGCATGGCGATGAGCGCGAAAAAGGGCCAGGAAAAAGGGGGTTGGTCCACCAGCCGGGTCTCGGGTGGGAACTGCAGATAGGGGCTGATGGGCTGGCCGATGACCGCCAGCCCGAGCAGGGGCAGTCCCAGGAGCATTGCTGCCAGCAGAACTCCCTGGACAAGGCGGTTCGCCCGGCCTTTGCCTGGGGAAACTGTCCGGCGGCTGTTGAATTCAGCGACGCGTTTGGTCATGGCAGTCCTCGTTCTGGCAGGATGAGATCATGGTCGTGCACACACCTTGACGTCAAGCCCGTGCTCCTTTTTCGCAACGTGCCGCCTCTAGGCCGGACCGGTCTTCTGCACCCTTCCGGCATGGAGACGTTGACATCCCGGTGAGCTGTGATCTAAACATCGTTCCAAGACTGAAACGGGATTTTGTCTCCGCATTCAGCCCCGCCTCTGGCCAGGCTGAAGATGAAGGCGCAGTAAAGCGGTCTGGTCCTTCCCTGGACGTGAGCCCACTCGAGACTGAAAAAGGAGTGAAAACCATGCGCACCGTGAATTACGAACCCTTGAGCCCCCTTCATTTTCTGGAGAGGAGCGCCTATGCCTTTCCAGACAAGACCGCGGTCATCCATGGCGACCAGAGGACGAGCTACGCCCAGCTCAAGGACCGGGTCTGCCGCCTGGCCACTGCCCTGAAGCACAAAGGCATCGGCAAGGACGACAAGGTGGCCTTCCTGTGCCCCAACATTCCCCAGACCCTGGAGGCCCACTATGGGGTTCCCCTGCTCTCCGCTGTCCTGGTGACCATCAACATCCGGCTCTCCCCCAAGGAGATAGCCTATATCCTCATCGATTCCGGAAGCAAGATCCTGTTTGTGGACACAGAGCTGGCCGGGTCCATCGAGCCGATCCGTGACCAGCTCAATGGGATTGAAATCGTCAATGTCTGCGATGTCAAGGACAAGGCCTTTGACGGACCCGACTATGAGGAGTTCATCAATGTCGAGCCCGAGACCTTCCACTTTGGAGTGGATGACGAGCTCCAGCCCATCACCATCAACTACACGAGCGGGACGACCGGCCAGCCCAAAGGGGTGACCTACTCCCACCGGGGGACCTATCTCAACGCCCTGGGCGAAATCCTGGAATACCATATCCACCATCGTTCCAAGTACGTGTGGACCCTGCCCATGTTTCACTGCAACGGCTGGTGCCACACCTGGGGGGTGACCGCGCCGGGCGCGACCCACATCTGCCTGCGCCGGGTCGTCCCGGAGGAGATCTTCGGAGTCATCGCCAAACACAGGGCCACCCACCTCTGCGGCGCACCGGTCGTCCTTGCGGCCATGGCCGACTACGCCAGCAAGAATCAGGTGGACGTGCCAGAGGGGTTCATCATCAACACAGCCGGAGCCCCTCCTTCACCGGCCATCATCAGGCAGATGGAGGACATCGGGTGCAACGTCACCCAGTGCTATGGCCTGACCGAAGTCTACGGCCCGCACAGCCTGTGCGCCTGGAAAGAGGAGTGGGACGGCCTGTCCCAGGATGAACGGGCCAGGATCAAGGCCAGGCAGGGCGTCCCCTACGTCACCACGAGCTACATGGACGTCCTGGACACCGACACCATGGAGCCCGTCCCCCATGACGGCGAGACCATCGGGGAGATCGTCATGTGGGGGAACAACGTCATGCTCAGATACCACAACAAGCCGGAGGAGACTGAAAAGGCCTTCAGGGGCGGGGTCTTCCACAGCGGCGACCTGGCGGTGACCCACCCTGACGGCTATGTTGAAATCAAGGACCGGCTCAAGGACATCATCATCAGCGGGGGGGAGAACATCTCCTCAGTGGAAGTGGAGAACGTGCTCTACGAGCACCCGGATGTCCTGGAAGTGGCTGTGGTGGGCATTCCCCATGAAAAATGGCAGGAAGTGCCCAAGGCCTACATCAAGCTCAAAGAGGGGGCCGCGGTCACGGCTGACGAGATTCAGGACTTCTGCCGCCAGCGCATCGCCAGGTACAAGGTGCCCAAGGAGATCGAGTTCGAAGACCTGCCCAAAACCGCCACAGGCAAGATCCAGAAGCACAAGCTGCGGTCCAGGAGCAGCTGACCGTCTCATTGCTGAGACGGTCGATATTTCAGCGTGGCCCCAGGCCACGCTGAAATCTGGCAGCTCTTCGGCTTCAGCGCCAGATCATTCTTGAACTCTTTTCCTTTCCATCATCCCGGACTCGATCCAAGACGGGATCCAGCACTTCATCGGGCCTCCTGTCCCTGGTCACGTCAGGGATGACGTTTCTTCGCCGGAATGACGGGAAAAGACAGGCACTGTGTGAGGTGCCGGCTGGATGGGTCGCTGTCGAGAGGCGTTCTGGCCTTTCCCTGGAGTCGAGTTTCAGAGGAGCGCAGCCCCGCTGGCAGCGCTCCACTGAAAATTCATGACGAAGCCCCCTCCTCAGGCCTGCGGCCAGATCCCCTTGGAAAGGGGAGCAGTCAGGAGAGCAGTAAGAGGAGCAGCCTCGAAAGTTTCTGCCCTGATCCAACTGGCCCAGTGGACGAACTCCTCTCCAAGTCGGAAATCTTTTCTTCCCTCAACCTTCAACCCTCGACCTTCAGCCCGGCCCGAGGCAGGGCTGACTCCTGGATCCTGAATTCTTGCGGCTGCATCTTGAGTTTTTGCAGCCGCATCTGTCACTCCCCCAGCCCCATGGCCTGGGCCACGACCTCAATGGTGTGCTTGACCCGGATCCCCTGGCCTGTCTGGTGCAGGCCGTCCTGGAGCTGAATCATGCAGGCCGGGCAGCCGGTGGCCACCTGTTCGGCCTGCTGCTCCAGAATGTGCTTCACCTTGTGCTCCCTGATCTTCTTGGACATCTCCCGATGAGTGACCCCGTAGGTCCCCCCCAGGCCGCAGCAGCGGTCAGGCTCAGCCATTTCCACAAATCCGCCCTGGCAGCAGAGCTCCAGAAGGTGCCTGGGCTCCCGGGACACGCCCTGCCCCCGCTTGAGATGGCATGGATCGTGGTAGGTGGTCCTCTGCCCGCAGGGGGCGGTGATCCGCTCGGCAATCCTGTCCAGACCGACCTCCTGAACCAGGTATTCGGCAATGTCGTACGTTCTGGCCGCCAGGCCTGCAGCAATCTGAGACAGCTCAGGGTCCTCTGAAAAGAGCTCGGGGTAGACTGTTTTGAACATGTACCCGCCGGAGGAGCAGCAGACAATGACCTTGAGCCCGCTGTTCGACCCGCCCAGGGCCTCGAGGTTGCCTCTGGCCAGGGAGAGGAAGCATTCCCGATCGCCAGCTGCCTCCACCGGAGCTCCGCAGCAGTTCTGGTCTTGGGGCATGGTCACACCCACCCCCAGTTCGTGGAGCACCTTGAGCAGGGCCTCGCCGATCCGGGGGAAGATGAAGTGTGTCGAACACCCGGTGAAGAACACGACCTGCCGGGTCAGGCCGCGACCTGTGACGCCCTCTGGATACCGGCTGCGAAAAGGTTTTCCACTCAGTCTCGGAAGGATCTGGCCGGCCTCCACCCCGGGCAAGGCAAACCTCCTGCGCAGGCCGCTGCTCTCCGGCACCTTCCTGAAGAGCAGGGACTGGGCCAGAGAGCCGCCTCTGAACAGGGTCTCCAGTGTTCTGCGACCGCCCTTGAGCAGGGAATGCACGCGCCGGCGCGGCCAGGACAGGCCGCGTTTCTGAACCAGGGCCTCCCTGGCCCCGGTGACGATCTTGTCCACCCGGACCGAGCTGCTGCAGTTCTCCACACAGGCCATGCACAGCAGACAGTTGTTCAGGATGTGATCATAATCCTTGGTTGACGGCAGGGATCCCTCGGCAACGGCCTCCACCAGGGCGATCTTGCCCCTGGCCACATCACGCTCCCTCTTGCCCTCGGCATAGATCGGGCAGACGCTCTGACAGGCCCCGCATTTGACGCACTTGCTGAGTTCCTGCTGGAGTTCGGCCAGAATCCGACCCTGATCTGTCTTCCTCTTTGACATGGTGACTTCTGCTGAATGGATCAAACCCGGACTTTCTTCAATCACCACCTGATACAAAAGCTCTGCTTCCGGCAAAGCTTCCATCGGGGAGCATCTTCCCCGGGTTGAGGATGTTCTGCGGATCAACTGCCTTTTTGATGGTCTGCATCAGGTTCAGGGCAGAAGGCTCGAGGTTCATGGTCATGTAGTCCTTCTTGCTCGTCCCGATGCCGTGCTCGCCGGAAATTCGCCCCCCGAGCTCCACGGTCTTTCTGAAAATGGCCTCGACCGCCCATGTGGCCTTGTCCAGGGGCTCCTGCTGCGGCAGGACGTTGACATGGATGTTCCCATCACCGGCATGCCCGAAATTGGCCACCAGGACTCCGGACTCCCTGGAGATCTCCTCGATGGCCTCGATCATCTCGGGGATGGATGCCCTGGGGATGACGATGTCCTCGTTGATCTTGACGATCGGCTTGTGATGGGCCAGGGAAGCCGACACCGAGCGCCTGGCCCGCCAGAGCTCCTCCTGCTCGGCCGCGTCGGCCGCAATGTGAACAGACAGGGCCCCGTTGGCCTCGCAGACCTCCTTGACCCGCAGGATGTTCTTGTCGATGAGCTCCCGGTCCCCGTCGAGCTCGATGAGCATGAAGGCCTCGGCCCCCTTTGGCAGCCCGAAGTCGAGATACTGCTCCACCGACCAGATGGTGTGCCTGTCCAGAAACTCCATGGTCGTGGGGATGATTTTCCTGCGGACGACATCGGACACTGTCCGTCCGGCGGCCAGGATGGACGGGAAGACAGCAGTCAGCGTTTTCTTGGCTTCAGGCAGGGGGAGCAGCTTGAGGATGGCCTTGGTGACGACCCCCAGCGTCCCTTCAGAGCCCACAAAGAGCTGGGTCAGGTTGTATCCCACCACGTCCTTGATGCATTTTGAACCGGTGTGCACGATGTCGCCGTTGGGCAGGACCACCTCGAGACCCAGGACATAGTCTTTGGTCACCCCGTATTTGACGGCCCGCATCCCACCGGAGTTCTCGGCGATATTGCCCCCGATGGTCGAGAAGGTCATGCTGGCCGGGTCCGGGGGATAGAAGAGACCCAGGGCTTCAACCGCCTTGTGCAGGTCATGGGTGATGACCCCGGGCTCGACAACCGCTGCCAGGTTGTCGGTGTCCACCTCCAGGATGCGGTCGAAGCCGTTCAGCACCAGGGCGATCCCTCCATCCACGGGAATGCTCCCCCCGGTCATCCCGCTTCCCGCCCCGCGCGGGACGACCGGGATTCGCCGCTCATTGGCCAGGGCCAGGACCCTGGAGACCTGCTCCACCGACCCGGGGAAGACCACCGCTTCAGGCAGACACTTCTTTTTTGTGGCGTCGTAGGCATAGGTGATCCGCTCTTCCCTGGCCTCAGAGAAGCTGCCTTGACCAAGGATGTCCACGAACGCCCGTCTCACGTCAGCATCCATCATCTCTCACCTCACGGCCTCAATGCATGAAGGCCAGCATTCTTATCCCTGAGAGGCCTCGTGTCAAAGTTTTTCGTCCTCCAGCACAGCTCCTGCTTGTATGATAAGCATAAAAGCAGGTTGACATATAAAAACAGGGATGACAAGATGCCTGATCATGAACCAGGACCCCGCCTTTGGATCCAAGCTCAGGCAGCCTGTCAGGCTGGCCGATCAGGTGGCCGATCTTCTCCGGGAGGAGATCGACAAGGGCACCTTTCAGGCCGGGGACAAGATCCCCTCTGAAAGCAGCCTGGCCAGCACCTTTGGGGTCAGCCGGACCGTGATCAGGGAAGCCCTGGGCCGGCTGAAATACGACGGGCTCCTGGATTCAAGGCAGGGTCTCGGGGTGACCGTGATCGGTGAAGCCCAACGGAAGACCTTCCGTTTCCGTGACCAATGGCCGTTCGACACCCAGAACTTGAGCCACCTCTTCGAGCTTCGGGCCATTCTTGAAGGCGACGCCGCCTCTCTGGCCGCCCTGAGGAGGTCCCGGGCCGACCTGGACGAGATGCAGGCCTGCCTGGAGCAGATGGCGGCGGCCGTTCAAGACGGGACTGACGGAGCGGATTCAGATTTCGACTTTCACCGGCTCCTGGCCAGGGCCAGCGGCAACACCTACCTGCTGGACCTGATGCATTTTCTGAACACCAAGCTCAAAGGGGTCATCAAGACCGCCAGGGAACACTCCAGCCTCCAGCCAGGCCTGCCACAGCTGGTTCAAAAGGAGCACGAGGCCATCTACGAAGCCTTGAGCGCGCGGGATCCGGACAGGGCCCGGCAGGCCATGCTCCACCACATCACCCAGGCCAGCCGCAGACTGGGGTTGAACGTCCTGGACGAGTTCTCTGACTGACCTTCGATTGGAGCGTCGCACCTCTTCAAGAGAAGCAGGCCCTGTTGATGACAACTCCCTTGAGATCTGAAACAATGTTGGCCTCCCTGTCGCGCCATTGGGCCCAAGGACCCTGTTCATAGTGACCTCAAACCCCAAGGAGGTACCCGTGTTGAAAAAACTCTTCACCGTCATCATCGCTGTCAGTCTGGTCCTCTGTGTTCAGGCCCGACAGGCTGAAGCAGGGGAAAGTCTGATCATCACCACGGCCACGACCGGAGGGACCTACTATCCGGTTGGCGTCGCCCTGGGAACACTGATCAGCATCAAGCTGGCCAAGCAGCACGGCATCACGGCCACGGCCATCAACTCGGCCGGCTCGGGTGAAAACGTTCAGATGCTCAAGAACAAGGAAGCCCAGATGGGCATCCTGCAGTCCCTGTTCGGCCTCAATGCCTACAACGGCAAAGGCCCGTACGAGGGCAAACCGGTCAAGAGCTTCAGATCGGTGTCCATGCTCTGGGAAAACGTGGAGCACTTCTCCATGCTCAACAAGCACGTCGACTCCGGGACCATCATGGACCTCAAGGGGTTCGACAGGAAGTTCTCCATCGGCAAGCGGGGCAGCGGGACCGAAGGGTCAGGCCGGACCATCCTCAAGGCCCTGGGCATCGATCCAGAAAGCCTGAACCTCGAGTATCTGGGGTACAACCCCTCTGCCCAGGCCATGATGGACGGACGGATCGCGGCCATGAACACACCGGCAGGCCCGCCGGTGGCAGCCGTGACCCAGCTCTTTGCCCAGCTCGGCAGCGACAGGGTTTCGGTCCTGGACATCACTGACGAGCAGCTGGCCACGATCCATGAAGAATACCCGATCTGGAACCGCTTTGTGGTCAAGGCAGGCACCTACCCCGGACAGGAGGACGACATCCAGACCGTTTCCCAGCCGAACTTTCTGGCCGTGACCCCGGATGTTTCAGAGGAGACTGTCTACCTGATCACCAAGACCATCTATGAAAACCTGCCTTTCCTGAACAACATCCACAAGGCGACCGAGGCCATGTCCCTGGAACGGGCCATCAACGGCCTGCCGGTGCCTCTCCACCCCGGTGCTCTGAAATACTACCAGGAACAGGGTCTGGACATCCCCGGCCACTTGATCGCAGAGAACTGATCCGAACTGCAGGTCCGGCCGTGCCAGCCTTCATGGCACGGCCGGACCCATGACCGCTCCATGAACAGGGTCCTTGCCTTTCCGCATTGTTTCCAGCACAACCTCTGCAACCCTGGACAATGAACCATGACTGACAAGCCTTCCCCAGGACATTCCAAGGCCGAGGACAGCGGCGAAGTCATCGTGGCCAGACGAAGCCTGACCGGGGCCCATGCCCGGGTGGTCTACTGGATGGGCGTGCTCATGTCCCTGTACCACCTGTGGATCAACACCGTCGGGATCATGCCCAACATCCAGCGCAACGCCATGCACTTCGCCTTTGTCTGCTTCCTGGGCTATCTGACCTATCCTGCAGCCAGACGCATCGCCAACAGGACCCTGACCCTGGACTACATCCTGGCCGGGCTGTCCTTCGGGGCCGGGCTGTACCTCATCTTTTTCGAAGACGCCCTGCACGCCAGAAACGAAGTCCCCATCCTGACCGATCTCATCGCCGCCGGACTGGCCATCGTCCTGATCATCGAGCTCACCCGGAGGGTGGCCGGGTACGTCATCCCTCTTCTGGCCGGGGGCTTCCTGGCCTATGCCCTGGGAATGGGCAAGCTCTTCACCGGGCTGTGGACCTTTCCCGGGGTGACCCTGGAGCGGATGCTCTATCGCATGTACTTCGCCCCGGACGGCATCTTCGGCAAGATCGCCACGATCTCTTCGACCTATGTCTTCCTCTTCGTCCTCTTTGCCGCTTTCCTCCTCCAGTCAGGGGCCGGCAACTTCATCATCCGCCTCTCCCTGGCCCTGATGGGCCGCCTGACTGGCGGCCCGGCCAAGATGGCCATCTTCGCCAGCGGGCTCATGGGATCCATCTCCGGCAGCGCCGTGGCCAACACCGTGGGCACGGGATCGATCACCATCCCCTTGATGAAAAAGATCGGGCTCAAGCCCCAGTTCGCCGGGGGGGTCGAAGCCGCGGCGTCCACCGGGGGACAGCTCCTGCCGCCGATCATGGGGGCCGGGGCCTTCATCATGAGCCAGTGGACCCAGATCCCCTACCTGACCATTGTCGGGGTGGCCACCATCCCGGCCCTGATGTACTTCGTGTCCATCGCCTTCTTCATCCACCTCCGGGCCAAGAAGAGACGGCTGGAGGTCCTGAGCTACGACGAGATGCCGTCCTTGAAAAAGGTCCTCAAGGAAGGCTGGAACTTCTTCATCCCCATCGGGGTGCTCATGGCCCTGCTCCTCAAGGGCTACACCCCGACCTTTGCAGCCTGCGGGGGGATCCTGGCCATCGTCATCTCCAGCTGGTTCAACCCCCACACCAGGATGGGCCTGCGGGACATCCTGGACGCCCTGGCCAAGGGGGGGACCAACATGGTCACCACCGGGGTCATCCTGCTCTGCTCCGGAATCGTGGTCGGCATCGTGCTCATGGTCGGTGCCGGGATGAAGTTTTCCATGCTCATCACCTCCATTGCCGGAGGCAGCCTGTTCGTGACCATCGTCCTGGTGGCCCTGGCCTCCCTCATCCTGGGCATGGGCCTGCCGGTGACGGCGTCCTACATCGTGCTGGCCGTGCTGGCTGCACCGTCCATGTCCATGCTCGGGACCTCGGTCCTGGCCGCCCACATGCTCATCTTCTGGTTCTCCCAGGACGCCAACGTCACCCCCCCGGTGTGCCTGGCCGCCTATGCCGCTTCCGGGGTCGCCGGCAGCAAGCCCCTGGCCACAGGATTCGAGTCCTGGAAGCTGGCCAAAGGGCTGTACATCATCCCTTTGCTCTTCGTGTACACGCCGCTCCTGTTCCAGGGGCCGACCTGGATGGTCATCGAGACGGCTGTCCTGGCGACCATCGGTCTGTACTGCATCGCCGCTTTTTTTGAAGGCTATCACCTCTTTGATCTCAGCTGGTTCATGCGCCTGGCCATGCTGGCCATCGGGGGGCTGCTGCTGTGGCCGGAAATCCCTCTGCACGGCCTGGGCCTGGCTCTTCTGGTCTGCGTTTCCATTGTCCAGCTGTTCATCAAGCGCCGGCACGGGCATCGCCAGGAAAGCCCTGTTCCGGGATGAGCTGCCCAGGCCAGGATCTCATGCCCTGGCCAGGAGGAGCCTCAGGGCCGCAAGGTTCGTGCAGGTGATCCAGGCTGCACAGACTCGGGGGGCGGTTGCAGAATTCTGCACCCAGGACCCGGAATTCAGCTTTGCCTCTGGCAAAGCTGAATTTATCTCTATGATTTTATGTGTAAAAACGTGAACACTCGGTTGACAGCTCCAGCTCATTCACTGCCAGTTGGATCAGGGCAGAAACTTTCGCGGCTGCTCCCCTGACTGCTCCCCTTGAATGCTCCCCTTGAATGCTCCCCTTTTCCAAGGGGAGCTGTCCGCAGGACTGAGGGGTCCGGGGAGCTGTCCGCAGGACTGTGGGG
>CAZNIP010000095.1:0-10956 GCA_964573115.1 uncultured Desulfohalobiaceae bacterium
GACCCTGGTGGGCGCCTTCATCTGGCTCGGTTTTCCGACCCTCACGGCCTGGCTCCCCCAGAGCATCCGCTCCACCTCTGGCTATGCCTTCATGGCCCACGCTTTCCCCGGGCTTGGCAAGGAGTTCATGCCCCCGCTGGACGAGGGCTCCTTTCTCTACATGCCCACAACCATGCCCCACGCCTCCATCGGCGAAGTCCACGACATCCTGGCCCTGCAGGACATGTCCCTGAGCGGGCTGCCCGAAGTCGAGTCCGCGGTGGGCAAGCTCGGCCGGGCTGACACCCCTCTGGACCCCGCCCCGGTCTCCATGATCGAGACCGTGATCAACATCAAGCCCGAATACCTGCTCAACGACTCGGGCCAGCGGGTCAGGTTCAGCTTCGATCCCGGCCAGAAAGACGTCTTCCGGGATGTCCGTGGCAACCCTGTCCCGGCCCCGGACGGGATTCCCTACCTGGTTCAGGGGTACTACCCCAGGGACGAACGCAACCGCCTCATCCCCGACCCGAACGGCAAGCCCTTCCGCATCTGGAGACCCGCCCTGGACCCCGATCTCAACCCCCAGCGCAAGCCCTGGCCGGGCATTCAAAGCCCGGACGACATCTGGCAACAGATCCAGGAGGCCGCAGATGTGCCCGGGGTCACTCCGGCCCCCAGGCTCCAGCCCATTGCCGCCAGGATCGTCATGCTCCAGTCCGGCATGCGGGCCCCCATGGGCATCAAGGTCAAGGGCCCGGATCTGCGAACCATCGAAAGGGTTGGGCTGCAGCTCGAAGAGCTGCTCAAGGACGTGCCGTCGATCAAGTCCGAAGCGGTCATTGCCGACCGCATCGTGGGCAAGCCCTACCTGGAGATCGTCATCGACCGCCAGGCCATCGCCCGCTTCGGGATCAGAATTCAGGCTGTCCAGGAGGTCATCCAGACCGCTGTGGGCGGTCGGTCCGTGACCACCACGGTGGAGGGCAGGGAACGGTATCCGGTTCGGGTCAGGTACATGCGTGAGCTGCGGGACTCCCCGGAGATGCTCGAACAGATCCTCGTGGCCTCCCCATCCGGGGAGCAGATCCCCCTGACTCAGCTGGCCGACATCGAGTATGTCCGGGGCCCGCAGATGATCAAGAGCGAGGACACCTTCCTGGTGGGCTATGTCCTCTTTGACAAGAAGTCCGGCTTTGCCGAGGTGGACGTTGTGGAGCAGGCCCGGGCCTATCTGGACGGCAGGATCGATGCCGGGTCTCTGGTTCTGCCCGAGGGCGTCTCCCTAGAGTTTGCCGGCAGCTACAAGAATCAGGTCCGGGCCCAGCAGAAGCTGACTGTGATCCTGCCCCTGGCCCTGTTCCTGATCCTGATCATCCTCTATCTGCAGTTCAAGTCCCTGGCCACCACCTTGATGGTCTTTTCCGGAATCATTGTGGCCTGGGCCGGGGGATTTCTCTTTGTCTGGCTCTATGGCCAGAGCTGGTTCCTGGACTTTTCTGTCTTTGGAACCAGCATGCGGGACCTGTTCCAGGTCGGGCCCGTCAACCTGAGCGTTGCCGTCTGGGTCGGCTTTCTGGCCCTCTTCGGCATCGCCTCGGACAACGGGGTGCTCATGGCCACCTATCTGGACGAGAGCTTTGCCGGGAGATCCGGCCTTGACCGGGACGAGATCCGAGCCGCCGTGATCCAGGGGGCCACCCGGCGTATCCGGCCGGCCCTGATGACCTCTGCCACGACCATCCTCGCCCTGCTGCCCATCCTGACCTCAACCGGCCGGGGCTCGGACATCATGGTCCCCATGGCCATTCCTTCGTTCGGGGGCATGATCTTCGCCATCCTGACCGTCTTTGTCGTCCCTGTGCTCTATTGCTGGGTCAAGGAGCAGCGTCAATCAGCCGCTTCCTCTCAGGAGGCAGCCTGATCACGCCTTCAAGATGGACCGGGGGATTGCAATTCCAAAGGAGTTGTTAACGGAAGTGATGTTCGGCGATGAGGTAGAAGGGGGCGTGACCTCTCTGGATCGTCGCAGAAAATGTTTCAAAACCAGAGGAGGATACGCCACACGCCAAAGCCTACTTCCAAACAGCCGAACCAGCCACAAGCACGTGGTCCCTTGACCGAACACATCCGCTAGGGAGCCCGAGACTTGATCGCCCAAGCCATCCAGGCCGAATTCAAACAACTCCTGGAACGGTTTGACCATTTCATAGAGGATGGCAGACGAGCAGTCATCAGGAACACGTATCTCACTGAAAGACCATTCAGACCGGTGTTGAAGCCTTTGAGCTCTGGGTGCCCAAAGTCAGGGACCGCTCAGGCGGGAGATTCAGGTTCAACTCCAACCTGACCCCGCCCTACCTGAGACGGGTCAAAAACATAGAGGAATTGCTGCTCTGGCTCTACCTCAAAGGGAACTCCACCGGTGACGTCTCCGAGGCCCTGGAAGCGCTTCTTGGCCCGCAAGCCAGGGGCCTCTCAACAGCCACCATAGACGCCAGTGCAAAAAGTCCATGCAGCGGTTTCCCAGCGTCAATTGCTGTATAGAATTCATTGATTATTCTGGCTTCTGAATTCTGACTTCTGCGGCTGCATCTTGAGTTTATGCATCCGCACCCTTACAGGCTGCGGATCCTCAACGGGTCAAACTCCAGGATCCTTCGCCTGGCTTGGCAGAAGGCCATTCACATCCGAACGGTGAACCTGTCACTTGCTCTCGCTCTTGCTGTCTGGGCAGGTTTTTTGAAAACCGATGATGCTGATGGTGAAAAAAAACGGGGCACACCTGATGAACCGTCCAAGGGCAAGAATAGATTTGGAATGTCTATCCGATGAAAATGTGGACTCCTCTCAATTCATTGCAAGACAATTCACTTTTGGCTCAATCTGAAAGTCAGTATGAGGAAGGATGCATGGCTGTCAGCTTTGACGAAATACATTCACCTCGACGCTTGAATGGACGATATTGAGATCCTGCGGCAGCATACGCTTGTAATCGTCAGGAGTCTTGCTGTTGGCAGAGAGGATCGAGACGATCACACTGTACTTGTTGGGGGCAATGGTCCAAAGATGCAGATCGGTGACCCAGCTTTGCTGGTCAACCTCGAGGCACTTTCGAATGTGTTGCTGGGCTTCTTGCGGTCCCTGCCTGTCCAGCAGAACCTGACCGGTGTTCCTCAGTAGCCCCAACGACCATCTGAAGACAAGAGCCGCGCCGACAAAGCCCATCAAAGGATCCATCCAGATCAAACCGAAGATTTTAGCAGCCAGAAGGGCAAAAATCGCCAGAAACGAGGTCAAGGCATCGGCCAGAACATGAAGATAGGCTGAGCGGAGGTTGTGATCATGGTGATGTCCACCTTCATGCCCATGTTCTTCGTGTTCATGGTCATGACCCAGGATGAGCATCGAGGCTCCGTTGACGATCAGCCCGATGACTGCCACGGCTATGGCCTGGTTAAAGGCGATCTCTACTGGAAAAATGATTCGCGCACTGCTTTCCCAGACCATGAGCACGGCAAAAACAGCCAGGAGGACAGCCCCGGTATACCCTCCGAGGGCATTGACCTTGCCAGTGCCGAAGCTGTATCTGCCATCCTGTGCATGGCGGCGGGCATAGATATATGCCAGGGCATTGATGGAAAGCGCTGCAGCATGAGAGGCCATGTGCAGACCGTCAGCCAGCAGGGCCATTGACCCGAAAGCAATTCCGGTGATGATTTCAACCACCATCATGGTCGCGGTCACGGCAATGACGATGATCGTTCGGCTTTCTCCAGGGCGTTTACGGTCCTGGCCAAAGGTATGCGTATGCTGCCATGGCTTGATGTCCAAAATGTGCTCCGTAGCATGATTCCTTTGAAAAAATGTGGCGGTTCTACACGGCTTTTTGAGAAGTGTCCTCAGAAAACTGGACCACACATGAAGGTGGACACAGGATGACCTTAAGGAGGCTTGATCATGCCCATGAAGAGAAGACGTTTCAGCGCTGAGTTCAAGGCCCGTGCCGCCCTGGACGCCCTTTCCAGCGAACTCACTCTTGCCGGGTTATCCAACAAGTATGACGACGGTGCAAAAAGTCCACAAGGCGGTTGTTTGATCCCAAATGCATCTTGTAACTCTTTGATTCTACTGACTCCTGGATTCTGAATCCTGAATTCTTGCGGCTGCTTTTTGAGTTTTTGCAGCCGCAAGAAGGATGGGGTCCATCTCTCAGGCCCTGCAGACTGCCCAGCATACCAAACAGTTGAAGCTTGCCACCACTAGGCTTTGATGTCTTCAACCAGCGCTGCTGAAGATGCCTTGTTCCTTTCTAGGGCATACACATACAATCCCGAGCCGATGATCAATGCCGTCCCCAGCCAGGTCACCGCATCTGGAAAATCCCCAAAGAACAGCAAGCCGAGAATGGTTGCACCGATGATTTCCAGGTACTGGAAAGGGGCCAGAATGCCTGCTGCGGCAAAGCTGAAGGCAAAGGCCAGCATGACATGCCCGACGGCCGAAAGCAGACCCAGGGCCATGAGCAATCCCCACTCCTGTATTCCAGGCCAGGTAGGGTCGATGACGCTGATGCCCGCACCCTGACCTGAAACCAGGGCAACGGAAAGGAGGATGGCCCCGAAAATGCCTGCCCACAGCTGCATGACCAGTGGTTCGTCTCGTGAGGATGAATGGCGTGTGAGGGTGAGGTAGCCGGCATAACAGATCGCAGCACCCAAAGGCAGGATCGAGGCCCAGCCGAAAGCTTCCCAGTTGGGACGGATCACGACCAGGGCACCGAAAAGACCTGCCATGACCGCAGCAAGCCGCTGCAGGCCTATGCTTTCACCCAGAAAAAAGGCGGAAAACAGAGTCAGAATCAAGGGTTCCACAAAGAAAATGGCCAGGGTATTGGCCAGCGGCAGATATTTCACTGCCCAGAAAATGAGCAGGACCGCACAGGCAAGCAGGATTCCTCTGGCGGCATGAACGCATGTCTGGCTGGAGCGGATCCTTCTGCGCATGATGAGCATCAGCGGGAGCAAAGCTGCTGTCTGGAACACAAAGCGACCCCAGGCCACTTGGCCTGGAGCCAGAGATGTGGACAGCACCTTAGCCATGGCATCAATGCCCGGCACCATGAGCATGGTCAGGGCCATGAGCCCGATGCCGATCTCTTCCTTACTGCGAGAGGATGAACGGGCATTGGAAATTGTCACTCTTCAAGCTCCAGAACGGACATCGCCGAATATTCGAAGGTTCCACCAGGACCGGCATTTTTCCCAACACACTCATTCCGGCCAATGGAAGGACTCTCCGCACCAATTCCAACCCTCATGAATGGTCCGACCAGCTGCTGAAAAAAACTGCATATGTGATAAATTCGACCTCATAGGCCTTTCCATCCTCGTATATGTGGACCACAACGCCTCCATCCCCTGCCTTCAATCCAGCAGATGGCAGATCACCAGTCAGGGCGACACTCTCATGTTCTTTGATCATAAGAACTCTCGACCATTCCTGGTCACCTGAATGAAAGCGTTGGCCAGGCTCTGGCTGGATGCGAATGTTTTGCTGTCCCTGGAATAACTGCAGAATCGAGACCAACCCTGATCGTCGCTGCAGAACTGGCTTCGGGCATCCTGACCGGCCTCCCATTCTGTGCAATCTGCGAGCCTTGACTTCAATCTGCAAAAAGCGAGGAGGCCCTGTCTAAGAGCCTTTCAAGCTCATGTATCGGCCAGACCTCCCAATCCGATCGTCGCTGTCCTGTGTCGCCTGCGTGGACAACCGCCCCGCCCTGGATTCGATCGTCTGCAACTTTGGCAAAGCGGTTGAGCCCCTGGAAGTAGTCCCTGGAAACTGTCTGGCCGGACTTGATCTCAATCGCGGCCAGCTCACGGCCTCGCTCGACAATCAGGTCCACCTCGTTGCCGGAGCTGTCGCGGTAAAAGGACAGCCGGGGACGACGTCCGTGATGGTAAGAATGCTTGAACATTTCCGCGATGACCAGGTTTTCGAACAGGCACCCCCGCAAGGGGTCGCGACTGACCTGCTTCTCCTCTTCCAGGCCCAGAAGGTAGGCAGCCAATCCAACATCCCAGAAGTAGATTTTGGGCGTCTTGACAAGTCGCTTGGAAATATTGGCATGCCAAGGCGGCAGCTGGAAAATGATGTAGCTGGCCTCAAGAAGGGACATCCATTCCCTGGCCGTGGTATGGGAAACACCGACCTCGTTGCCCAGCCCCTGCAGGTTGAGAAGCTGGCCCACCCGTCCTGCGCAAAGTCGGACAAACTTTTCAAAAAGCCCGGTATGGCGGATGTTCATGAGCTGCCTGATGTCGCGCTGGACATAGGTCTCGAAATAGTCCGCCATGGCCTGGGTTGGATTGATGTGCATGTGGTGCAGCCTGGGGTAGAAGCCATGCAGGATCAGCCTGTCCACGCTGGTGAGATCGACAGAGGATCGAACCTCGGACCAGTCGAACGGAAGCAGGGTCAGGAGCCCGGTCCGCCCGGCAAGTGATTGGCTCAGGGCCTCCCTGACGTTGAACTGCTGGCTTCCTGTCAGGATGAAGCGACCCGGGCTGGGGTCATCATCAACCATGGGCTGGAGATAGGACACGAGATCCGGGGTGCGCTGAATCTCATCGAGGATGGCACCCTGGTGATGCTCTTTCAGGAAGGCTCGGGGGTCTTCAAGGGCGAATCGCCGCTCATCCGGGGCTTCCAGGTTCACATAGGGCTTGTCCGGAAAGACCTTGCGACACAGCGTGGTCTTGCCGCTCTGACGCGGACCGGTCAACGTCACGACCGGATACTTGGTTGTCAGTTCTTTGAGGACGGGCTCAATGGTTCTATCCTGCATGGAATGGGAGTCTAGCCAATATTTTGCAAATTGCAAGTTTAACTTTCAATTTGCAAAAAAATTGGCAGGCCTCTCCATGGTTGCATCAAGATCTCTATTTCCTGATCGCTCATACTTCCAGCCAGCAAACGGGGGCTGGGGGCGGCAGCCCCCAGGAGAGCGAGCACGCTCGCGGAGGCCCTGACAAGCCTGAGCACCTCATCCATCTGGGCTACCGGAGGAAAATCACGCGGCATGCCCGTTCCCTGGACTTTCACGTGTTCATGGCCAACTTATATGATTGAACGTCCTCTCTGTTACAAAAACTCCAAGTACCCGGTTATCCTGAAAAGGTGATCTGGCCTGCAGCAACAAGACGGCGCGACATGAAAAAAAGACGACATCCCAGCCGACATTCTCGAAACAGCTGACAGGCCAATATCAGCTCTGGCTTAATTTCCCAGCCACCTCAGCAACCCTGGCCCCGAGCTTTCGACCGTTGTCCAGGGTCTTTTGATCCGGCTCCCCGCTGCAGGCCACCCCGTAATGCCCGGTCGCGCTCATGGGATCGCCGACAATGATCATTCCATAGATCATCAAGGCCTGGATGATGGAGAACATGGTGGTCTCCTTGCCGCCGGTGGGGTCTCCAGAGGTCGCAAAAGCCGCTCCCACCTTGCCCTCCATTTTCTTGCGCGTACTGATGAACTCGTCCAAGACCCGCTTCAAGTCCGCGGCCATGAGTCCGAAATAGACCGGTGAGCCGGCAATGACCCCCTGGGAGGACAGGAAATCATCCTTGCTCACATCGGCAGTCGACTTCAGCAGCGCCCTGGTCCCTTGGACCTGTTCAACGCCTTCGGCAACCGCCCGGGCAAGCTTTTCCGTATTTCCGGTCTTGGAGTAATAGAGAACCAGGATCTGCATCGCCACCTCCTGATATTGAGGTTTCATCAACCGTCATTTTACTTGCTTTCTGAGGTGTTCTTCAAGCCGGCCTTGAAAGCCTCTTCTCTGTTCGAGCCTGTCAAAGAGCTCAGGCTTTTTTGAGCCAGGAACTTCAGCCGCCTCTTCTTGGACGGCTTGACCTCTGCAACCTCCAGGACAAGTCCAGCCAGCTCAGCTGTCCTGGCATTCTCCGACTTGGCCAGGTCTCGCAGGCGAGACATGTTCTTCCTTGAAATGTTCGATTGCTGCAGGAACCCGATGATCTCCTCCTGCTGGATGATCGCATCCCGCTCCGCTTTAGGTCTGCTTGAGCAGCTCTTGCAGATATGGTTTCGATGCCCCTTCCCGGAGAAAGCCTCATTGGGCTTGATGGCTCCGCAGATCCGGCAAGAGTGGCCTGAGCTCTTCTTCATAGGCAAGCCTTATGGCAGAGGAAAAAAATAAGCAGTTTAACCACTGCGACCGCGGCAGTGCCTGAGATGCTTTCTTGCCAGGGTCGCGGCACGAAACGATAGTCGTTCTGGAGCAGCTCGATTCAGCCTTTTTTCTTACCCGAACGCGATTTTCCAAGAGACTCGTGTATCTTTGCATCCTCCAGGGAGTCGAGCACCTCCATGAGCCTGGTCTTGCGACCATGTCTCTCACGGAGCTCTGCCAGATAGACCTGCCATTCCCGATCCCGTCCCGCCTTCTGCAAGGTCTTTTTCACCTGGCGCAGCGACCCTCCTGCCCGCTGATAGGCAGCCGGCTTGACCTTGGCGATCTCCCGCTCGGCCTGGTCCTTCCATATGGCCACGGCCTCGTCTGGATAGGCCTTGCCCAGGCCCTTGGCCAGCTGATTCGCTGACGGACCCTGCGACCAGCTTGCCCCAATCGGGCTGCGGTACCAGCGAAGGACCTGCTCCGGATCCTTCTCCTGCAGTGCGATGGCAGCCAGGAGCCCGGCCTTTGGGAAGCGATCGCCTTTGCGGTTTTGAATGCCCTGCTTCAGATCGGCATACTCTTGCCTGGACACGGCCAGCCAGTTTGGACGCTCACGGGGCAGGGCTCCGGACTCCAGGAAGGCCAGGGCCGCCTGTCTGGTTTCGGCTCGACAGTCGGTTCGGTCTGCGCTGGCCAGGAGCTCTGTGTAAGCCTCCAAGGTCGGACGATCAAAGAAGGTTTCGGCCTTGAGGGTCTGAATGCCCGCCCAATTGCCTTCCAGCTCCATGATCTCAAGACACCTCTGGATGAGTTCGGAGTCGAGGCTGAAGAGGCCAGAACCTTGTTTTCGCGCGGCCTGTCGTTCCCTGGCTATCCAGCCTTTGGCCTCTTCCTGCCTGCCAAGTCTGATGAGGTGGTTGACCAGAGGGGTGGTCCTGCCAGTCTTTTTGGCCTCGCCTTCCAGCAGAGAGGTGATCTCGTCCAGGCGGTCCGCCTTCTCCAGGGCCAGTGTAATCCAGTCGACCAACCGCTCGCGGTCGGTTTTTGAGAAGACAGACTGACTCCTGGACGTTTCTTTTTGCTTGCTCAAACGTTTGAGCAAGGCATCGGCAGCTTGGCTCCAGGCCTCTTTCGGGAGGCTCAGGTCCAGGAAGTTATGTATGCCCTCGCAGAGATCGAACCAGTCGCGCAATTCCAGATCAATGGCCCAGAGGATTTGTTCAGATCGGCTCAGGCTGGAGTGGGGCAGGGCCTTGAAGACCAAGTCGAGGCAGGGCTGGAGCTCCATGATCAGGCTGCCGTCCTCATCAAAGTGCTCGATCAGGTCCAAGCCTTTCCTGTGCAGCTTCCGGCCGGCAGCAAGCAGCTCATCGGCGCAACCAAGCTCGAGCAAGGACTCCATGACCTCCTCAAGCCTGGCAAGATCAAAGCCCGGATTGAGCTCCATTCGGGGATCGAAGTCCTCCAGCTCGGATCCGAGGTGGACGACCTCGTTTCGAAGCTCTTTGAGCAGCCGATCTCCTGAACGGGTTTCCATGTCCATCTTGTCCCGGACAGCGGTGGAAACATCCGGGAAACGTCCGCAGAGCTGAACAACCAGGTCAACGAGCCAGGGCGTGTCCTTACCTTCCAGGTAGGATCTGAGCTGGACCTCATCTTGAGCGGTGGCGCGGCTGCTGGGATCGGCCGGGCCCGAGTCCGGGAAAGCCTTATCAAAGAGATCCCGGTACTCCTCATAGGCCTGCTCTTCGGTCAGCTCCCGGATTGGAATGCCGTCCCGCATGCGGGCAATGTACTCCAGGATTAAAGCTACAGCATGCTTGCAGCTGACCCCGACCGGACAGGTGCAGTCTGTGACAGGGATCCGTCCGTTTTCGGACCTGTCGAGTGCAACCCGGACCGCATAGGTTCGAGACCCGTCGACCCGGCCGAGAATGCAGCCTGGCTCGACCCGGACGACCTCGTTGACTCGGTCGCTGGACTGATAGCCTTTGCCCCTGTTCAGGGTCTTGGCTCCAAAGGATTCCTCGAGGTCGCTCCACGTCGCCTGAAGCAACGGGTCATTTTCTTGGTTCCCCACTCTTGCCTCATTATTGAAGTTGAGCCTGGTACCCGAGTTTGACAGCAAAAAAGAAACAAATCACATAAATTCGTGTAGTTGTCTTTTTCAGGATATCCGTTTTTGTACTACATTTCCTTTGGTGCCACCTTGGGAAGTGGCAACTGGAGCTGATTGAAGACGGTTTTGTGCTCCTCCTCCAGTTGGATGAGCATCTTTCTCCGCTCACCCTGAACCTCGAGCTGACCGATCTTGATCCGTCGCAGGCTCTCGATGATCTTTGACACTGAGTGCTTGAGTCCGATGAGCCTGATGCTCATAGTGCATTCCATCTGCAAGGCCATGACGCACACAAAGATACGGGGCTTGATGCGCCGCGGGGTCCAGTGATGATTCGGCCTGAGGCGAAGGGGGCCCTTGAGGTACCTGAAATCACGCTCCACTTCCTGAAGGGACCTGTAGGCCTTGTCGATCTCCTCAGGAGTTTGGACCATGTCTGAGATCTCCAGGACCAGCTTGCCGTCAAAGAGCTTCTCTTTGCTCCGGGCATAGGACTCTGAGCGGCAGACCAGATCCTGATTGCCGTCGATGTCGAGAAAGGAGAAGCGGGAAAGCCCCCGTAGCTGAAAATAGTTTTTGATCTTGGCGTAGGCATCCTTGACTGTCAGCGATGACCTGGGGTTTTTGAGGCTTTTCTTGACCCCCTTGATGAAGGCGT
>CAZNIP010000096.1:0-10288 GCA_964573115.1 uncultured Desulfohalobiaceae bacterium
TTCCAGCGAAGAGCGCATGTGCCATCGAGGGCATGACAGCGTCCCCGGGCGGCCCTGTGGCTCAGCCGAGTTCCAGATGCCTGTGCTCTATGGACACTTGATACTTCAAGTTTGTCAAATCAGCAAAGACCTTTTCGGCAACGGCCACAGACCGGTGCCTCCCTCCGGTGCAGCCGAGGGCCAGGGTCAGGCGGAACCGCCCTTCCCTGGCATACAGGGGCAGGACAAAGCTCAAGAAATCGACGAATTTCTGAACAAAGGTCCGGCCCGGTTCTGTTTCCAGGACATACTCGGAAACAGGCCCCTCCTTGCCGGAATAGGGGCGCAAATCTTCGACAAAATAGGGGTTGGGGAGCAGTCGCAGGTCGAACACCAGATCGGCCTCTTTGGGCACCCCGTACTTGAAGCCAAAGGAGATGATGTGAATCCGCAGGCCATGGACGGCGTCGCTGAGGAACTTCCACTCCTCCTGCAGGTGCCGGCGAAGGTCGTGGATGGAGTAGGAGGACGTGTCGATGACCATTTCCGCATCCCTGCGCAAGGGCTGCAGGAGCTCCCTTTCCCTGTTCAGGGCATGCTCCAGCCCCATCTCGGTGGACTCCAGGGGGTGGGGCCTGCGGGTGGTGGCATAACGCCGGATCAGGGTATCCTGATCAGCTTCCAGAAAGATGATCCTGGGACTGATGTTCCGGGCCCCGAACCACTCAAGGGTCTGATTCCACTCCTCAATGAAACGCTGCTGCCGGATGTCCATGCCCAGGGCCATTCCCCGGAACTGTGCCGGGTTCTCGCGGGCAAAGAGGTCCACCAGCCTGGAGACCATGCTCGATGGCAGACCGTCGACACAAAAAAAGCCCAGGTCTTCGAAAACGTTCAGCGCTGTGCTCTTCCCGGCACCCGATAACCCGGTCAAGATGATGAGCGGAAGCTGAAGAAAAGCATTCATGTCGTCAGTGCCCGATGGGTGTGGTGCCTGGACGGGATCAACAGGTCTGAGGGCGGGCAGCGCGTTGCCCGGCACGTTCGTCCGCCGGGGCAACGCACCCGCCCGCCGCGTTCATACGGATTTCAACAGCTTCCACAGCCCCTCACCGCCGTTGGACTGCATGAAGGACTGCCGAAAACCGGGATCCTTCAGAATCTTTGATATCTGGGCCAGTATCCGCAAATGGAGACCGGCGATCTGCTCAGGAGCCAGGACCAGAAAGAAGATGTGACAGGGGGCCTTGTCCAGGGCGGCAAACTCGACCCCGGAAAGGCTTCGTCCGACGATGAGCACGATATCGGTCAGGGCGTCCATCTTGCCGTGGGGGATGGCCACGCCGTCACCGATGCCCGTGCTCCCGAGGTTCTCTCTTTCCATGAGAATGGTGTGTGCCTTGACCAGATCGATGTCCGGTTCCTTTGGCCCCAGGGAAGATAACAGTTCCTGCAACACCGCGGATTTGTTCTGACTGGCAAGATCCGGCAGGATCAGATCTTTGTCCAGATAGTCTTTGAGCTGCATACCTCACATCCCTGGATCAATAAGACCGAAATCTCCATTTTTTCGTCGATAAATCACATTGACCCTGCTTGTCTCGGCATTGAAGAACACCAGGAAATCGTAGTCGGACTTCTGGAGCTGCCCCACGGCCTCATCAATGTCCATGGGCTTGGGTTCGAACATGTCTGTCTTGACAACGCTGGGAGGACCGCCAAGGTCTCCCGGGACAGGTTCAGGGCCGACATCTTCGGCCTTGCTCGTCTTCCCCTTTCGCTTGTCCTTCTGCTTGTCCTTGAGCTTCTTGACCTGTGATTCCACCTTGTCCAGGACCATGTCGATGGTGGAGTACATGTCCTCAGACTCTTTCTGGGCCGAAACACGCATGTCGTCCGAACTGAGAATGACCTCTGCTATCTGCCGGAACTTCTCTACTTCCATGTTCACCAGGAGCTGGGCGTTATCCGATCTCTTGATGTACTTCTCAAGCTTCTCAAACCGTGTCTGGGCATAGCTTTTCAAATGATCGGAAGGCTCAAAACTCTTGAAATTGAACTTGATCTCCATAGAGTTCCTCCTGCAGTAAAAGACTCAACTCCTCTTCTGCCCCAGACATTGAACCCGAAAATCCACCACCCGGTCACGGGTTGGCTGCGATCCACGGCCTGACGACGCAGTGTTGAATTGGATTGAAAGATTGTGGACCGACTGTCCTCACTGAACGCGACAACACAAGCAAAGACCTAAAAGGATTTCTTTCTCTTGGTTGATGAGGGAATGCCGAGTGCTTCGCGATACTTGGCCACCGTCCGTCTGGCAATGTTGACGTGCAGCTTGTCATTGAGGAGCTCAACAAGCTTCTTGTCGCTGAAGGGCTTGGACTGATCCTCGGCATCGATGCAGGCCTTGATGGCGGCTTTGACGCTCTCTGAGGCCACCTGGCCGCCGCCGTCGACACCCAGACCGCTGTTGAAGAAAAATTTGAGCTCATAGATGCCAAAAGGGGTGGAGGCGTACTTGTTGCTCGTGATCCGGCTCACTGTGGATTCATGGACCTCGATGTCCTCGGCCACGTCCTTGAGCACCAGGGGCTTGAGCTGGGTGATGCCGTGTTCGAAGAAGTCCCGCTGAAACCTGACAATGGACTCCATGACCCTGTACAGGGTGCGCTGCCTCTGCTGGATGGACTTCATGATCCACAGGGCCTGGCGCATCTGCTCGTTCCAGTAATCCCGATCGACGTTCTTCTTGTCTCCTGCCTCCTCGAGATAGACGGGATTGAGCTGCAGATCCGGAAGACCCTCGTCGTTGAGCAGAATGACAAAGTCATCCCCATACCTGTAGACATAGACATCAGGACTGATGTAGTGGGTCGCGCCGCCGCTGAAGCTGTTTCCCGGCCTTGGATCCAGGCCTTTGATGATCTCCACGGCATGCAGGATGTCCGCGCGGTCGACCTTGAACTTGCGGACCAGAACGGAGAGGTTGTTCTGCTCGATGTCCCCCATGTGGTCCCTGACCAGGGAGACTAGCAGGGAATCGTCGCTGCCCAGGACCTCCAGCTGGACGAGCAGGCACTCCTCCAGGCTCCTGGCGGCCACGCCCACAGGGTCGAAGTGCTGGATCTCCTTGAGCACGGCTTCGACAGCCTCTTGATCCAGACCGTTGTCATCGGCCAGCTCCTCGGCTGACCCCCCCAGATATCCACTGGACTCCAGGTTGCCGATGATCAATTCCCCGATCGCCTTCTGGTCGTCGCTCAAATCTGAAAGGTGAAGCTGCCAGCGAAGATGGCTCTCAAGGGTGGGCTTGGCTGCATACATGGCCTCGAAGGACGCGACTTCCTCCGGCATTTCGCGTTCCGCAGCCTGCCTGGACGAGCTGGAGAACTGCCCCAGGTAGTCGTCCCATTCTGCGCTCTTGAGCAGGGACTCCTCCTGGATCTTGATTTCCTGAAGGGCTTCGGTGGGTTGTTCCTGGACCTCCTCGGTCTGGGCTTCTTCGTTCTGCCGCTCTTCCAGGAGGGGGTTTTCCAAAAGAGCCTGCTGAACAGTCTCCACGAGCTCAAGCCTGGAGAGCTGAAGCAACTTGATAGCCTGTTGCAACTGGGGCGTCATCACCAGTTGCTGCGTCAGTTTCAGGCTTTGTCGTAACTGCAAGCTCATATTGAAGAACCCTTTTTACTGCAAATAATCTGCCACAGACCGCGAAACATTGCAAACAGAGAATTTAAAGTTGAAATTTTTCCCCCAGATAGATCTGCCTGGCCCGTGGATCGGCCACGATGTCCTCAGGGGCCCCTTCCAGGATGATCCTGCCGTCGTAGACCAGGGAGACTCGGTCGCAGATGGTCATCGTTTCCCGGACATTGTGGTCGGAGATCAGCACGCCGATCCCCTTGTTTCGAAGATCGAGCACGATCTTCTGGATGTCGTCCACAGCCAGGGGGTCAATGCCGGCAAAAGGTTCGTCCAGGAGGATGAATCGCGGGTCCCTGATCAGCGCCCTGGCGATCTCCAGCCGCCTGCGCTCCCCCCCGGAGAGCTGGACCGCCTTCTGGGAGCCCAGCCTGGAAATGCCCAGCTCCTTGAGCAGCCGCTCTGCCTTGTCGTTTTGATCCTTTCTGGACAATCCGGAGTATTCGAGGATGATGTCCAGATTCTGGCGAACTGTCAGCTTTTTGAAGACCGAGCTCTCCTGAGGCAGATAGCTCAGGCCGAACCTGGCCCGGTTATGGAGGGGCCAGGAGGTGATGTCCTGGTCGTCCACCCTGATCTGCCCGGAGTTGGGGGCGATGATGCCCACGAGCATGTAAAAGGTGGTCGTCTTTCCAGCCCCGTTCGGACCGAGCAGACCAACCACCTCACCCTGCTCCAGGGAGAGGTCGACGCCCTGGACCACGGTCCGCTGACCGAACCTCTTGCTCAGCCCCTGCGCCGACAGGCAGGCCATCACTCCGTCTCTTCCCCGCTCTTCTCCGGAAAGAACAGGGCCTTGACCTGTCCGGATTCGCCCGCCGTGATCTGACTCGTGTTCTGCCTGAGGTCGAAAACGACCTGCTCTCCCCTGATCTGGTTCTTCCCCTCGGTCAGGACCACATTGCCCCGAAGAAAGAGCTTTTCATCCCTGGCCCGGTATTCGGCCTCGTCACTCTCGGCCCTGCGGGCCTGCATCTCGATCCGGACATCATCATAGGCCATGATGGCCTCGATCCGTTCAGCGCCCTGAGCCTGGCCGGACTCAGCTGAAGAAGCCTGTCCGACACCGGAATCCTGGCTCAGGGTCACTTCCAGCCTTTGACACCAGAGCTCAAAATCATCCCGGATCACGTGCACATCGCCCCTGAACTCGACCTGGCTCTCGCCCCCGGCATAGACGACCTTTTTTGAGGTGATCTCGGTGGCACCGGTGCCGCCGAGTTCCGGGGGGGCTGCCGCAGCGCTCCGCCCGGTGAGCCCCAGACAGATGACGGCTGCGATGGCTGCGAGGATCGCAGCACGCCTACAATGCATCGTTCCCTTGGCCATGGATCACTACCTCCGCATCCCCGGTGACCGTCAAGGTCCTGTCTGCAATCTCGTAGACGGCCTGACGTCCGGTGACGGTCATGTCCGGGTGTCTCAGCCTGACCTGCTCGGTAAAACGCAGGGTCCTGTTCGCGTCCTGGTAGACCATGCGGCTGGCCCTCAGCTCAGCCCGGTCGTACCTGGCCTCGACCTCAGGCCAGAGTTCAGCCCGGTTCTCGTGTTGATCAAACAGTCCCTGGGGAGCCTGGACCTGAACAGTCTCGTTGCCCTCAGCCAAAAAAAAAGTCACCTCAGGGTCCTGCATCTCGATCAGCGAGGTCTCTTTGCGATAGTGGCTTGTGCTGGCCCGCAGGACCCACTCCTTGCGCCCCGCCTCTCCCTGGATCAGCTCCAGTCCGTCCAGGCGCACCTCGAGGGGGACGTTTTCAAAGCTGACCTGTTCCTCGCCGCCATCAAACAGGGCTTGATACACCCCCAACCCGATGGCCGCCACTGCAATGATCGAAACGAGGAGCCGTCCAATACTCAATGCACCCATTCCTGCAGCATCTGAGCCAGTTTGCCCTGGGCCCGGAGGATGAACCGGATCGCCTCCCGAACTGCCCCGTGTCCGCCAGGAACCGTGCTGACCCAGGCCGCTGCCGCCTTGACCTCGGGCTGGGCATTGGCCACGGCCATGGGCAGGCCGACCCTGGACAAGGGGCCGAGGTCCACCCAGTCGTCCCCCAGAAAGGCCATCTGCTCAGGAACCAGACCCTTGCGCTCGCAGATGCCCTCCACGAGCTGGACTTTGTTCTTCATCCCGGCATGGTACTCCCCGACCCCGAGCTCAAGGATGCGCAGCCTGACGGCTTCGGACTCCAGGCCGGTGATGACCCCCACGTCCAGCCCGGCCTTCTGGGCCACCTTGACCCCCAGCCCGTCCTGGACGTGAAAGCGCTTGCTGATCCGGCCGAGGTCGTCGTAGTACAGGCCGCCGTCGGTGAACACGCCGTCCACGTCGCACACCAGCATCTTGATCCCGCGGGCCAGGTCTTCAGCATTCATAGTCGACTCGTGAGCCTTTCAGGAGGTCGTTGAGCAGGGGTTCCAGCTTCCCCAGGGGCCAGCTGTTGGGGCCGTCGCACAGGGCCTGGTCCGGGTCGGGGTGGACTTCCATGAACAGCCCGTTGCACCCGGCTGCCACGGCAGCCCGGCTGAGGACCGGAACATACTCCCGCTTCCCCCCGGAAGAGGTCCCCTGGCCCCCTGGCAGCTGAACCGAATGGGTGGCGTCAAAGACAACAGGGCAGCCGAATTCCTGCATGATCGGAAAGGACCTGACGTCGACCACCAGGTTGTTGTACCCGAAGGAGGCCCCCCGTTCGGTGAGCCAGATCATGTCCTGCCCGGCTTCGCGCAGCTTGCCCACGACCCCGGCCATATCCCAGGGAGCCAGGAACTGCCCCTTTTTGACATTCACGATCCGCCCGGTCCGGGCTGCGGCCACCAGGAGGTCGGTCTGTCTGGACAGAAAGGCCGGAATCTGAATCACGTCCGCCACCTGGGCCACGGGGGCGGCCTGTTCAGGCAGGTGAATGTCGGTGATGACCGGCAACCCGGTCTTTTCCCGGACTCTGGCCAGCCAGTCCAGACCGTGATCCATGCCCGGTCCCCGGAAACTGGTGATCGAGGTCCGATTGGCCTTGTCAAAGGAGCTCTTGAAAATCGCTGTGAATCCCAGCTTTTCAGCCAGCATGGCCACTTCCCCGGCCACGGTCAGAGCGGTTTCCAGACTCTCCAGGGCGCAGGGTCCGAGGATGAAGAACAGTTTCTTGCGGCTGGCGGCATAGAGTTCGCTGGGAGAGAGCATGTTCGGCATCACGTCACGACCCGGTCTCTGCCCCGGCCTTGGCCGCTGTCGGGGCTGAAGCTGCCGAGTATTCCCTGGCCGCCCGGATGAACTCGCGGAACAGGGGGTGGGCATGCATGGGGTTGGACTTGAACTCCGGATGAAACTGGCAGCCCACGAACCAGGGGTGGTCGATGAGCTCGACGATCTCCACCAGGGCCTCGTCAGGGGAATGTCCACTGATGATCATGCCCTGCTCTTCGAACTGCTCGGCATAGACCTTGTTGAACTCGTATCGGTGCCTGTGGCGCTCATCCACCTGGGAAAGACCGTAGGCTGCAGAGGCCCTGGTCTTTGGCTTGAGCACGCAGGGATAGGCCCCGAGGCGCATGGTGCCGCCTTTGTCCGATCGTTCGTCCCGCTTCTGGAGGCACCCCCTGCGGACGTCATACCACTCGGTCATGAGGTAAATGACCGGGTCCGGGCTGGTGGTGTCGAACTCGCTGGAGTTGGCGTCCTTGAGCCCGAGCACGTTGCGGGCAAAATCAATGACCGCGCATTGCATGCCAAGGCAGATCCCGAAAAAGGGAATCTTGTCCTCCCTGGCGCAGGTGCAGGCCAGAATCTTGCCCTCAACCCCCCGGTATCCGAACCCGCCCGGGATGAGGATGCCGTCCAGGTCTTTGAGCCGTTGGCGGCAGTTCTCCTGCGTCAGCTCCTCGGAGTTGACATAGACCAGCTCCACCGCGGACTGATTGGCCACCCCGCCGTGGATCAGGGCTTCGTGAAGGCTCTTGTAGGCTTCTTTCAGATCCACGTACTTGCCCACGATGCCGATCCGGACCTTGTGTTTGGGGTGATTGAGCTCATAGGTCAGCTTCTGCCAGTTCGAGAGCTCGGGGTTCTTGGCCGGGAGCCTGAGCATGATGGCGATCTTCTGATCAAGGCCCTCGTGGTAGAAGGCCATGGGGACTTCATAGATGTTGTTCACGTCCACATTGGAAAACACGGCGTCCTGCTCCACATTGCAGAAAAGGGCGATCTTGGACTTGATGTCGTTGCCCAGGTCCACTTCCGAACGGCAGAGAATGATGTCGGGCTGGATGCCGATGGAGCGCAGCTCCTTGACGCTGTGCTGGGTGGGCTTTGTTTTGACCTCTCCGGCAGCCCGGATGTAGGGGACCAGAGTCAGATGGATGTAGAGCACGTTTTCCTTGCCCAGGTCCGAGCGCAGCTGGCGGATGGCCTCCAGGAAAGGCTGCCCCTCGATGTCCCCGACGGTCCCGCCGATTTCGATGATGGCCACATCTTCGTTGTTGGCCGCCACGCCGAGGATGGACTCCTTGATATTGTCGGTGATATGCGGGATGACCTGAACCGTGCCCCCCAGATAGTCGCCCCTGCGCTCCTTGGTGATCACATCGAAGTAGACCCGCCCGGAGGTGCAGTTGTTCCTCTGGCCCATGGGCACATCCAGGTAGCGCTCGTAATGCCCCAGGTCCAGGTCTGTCTCCGCCCCATCGTCAGTGACAAAGACCTCGCCATGCTGAAAGGGGTTCATGGTCCCTGGGTCGACATTGATGTAGGGGTCGAGCTTCTGGATGGTCACAGCCAGGCCTCGGGTCTTGAGCAATGCCCCGATGGAGGCGGCTGCCAGCCCTTTGCCCAGTGAGGAGAGGACCCCGCCGGTGACGAAAATGAACTTGGTCTTCATACCTGCTCGCTTTGAATCAACTCAGAAAAATTGTGCTCTTTCACCCAGTTCCGCACCATTTTTTCAAGACCCAAGAGGTATAACGTCATCAGGCACAAAAGTCCATGCGTGGCTCGTCCGGACCGAGAAGAGATGTCCCTGCAGACCGGGTCAGCCCCTGTTGACGGTCACAGATCCAGACCGTATCTTGACGGACCGGCACGTGTCCACAGGACGCATGGACGCGTTTTGCCCCCGAGCTCGTCAAATCGATAACAGAGTGAGGTCACATGGCTCAAGCCAGGGTACTGGTGCTGACGGGATACGGGACCAACTGCGAGCGGGAGACCGCCTACGCCGCCCGACAGGCGGGCGCGGACGAGGTGGTCATCGCCCACTTCGCGGATCTGGTCCAGGAAAAGCAGCGCCTCTCTGATTTCAACTTCCTCGTCTTTCCAGGCGGTTTTCTGGATGGCGATCATCTCGGGGGGGCCCAGGCCGCCGCGGTCCGGTACACCTTCACCACCACTGTTTCCGGACAATCCCTGCTCCAGGGCCTGAAAGACCTCCATGCCAACGGCGGGGTCATCCTGGGGATCTGCAACGGGTTCCAGCTCCTGGCCAAGCTGGGTTTCCTCCCTGGCCTGGACTCCTCCTTTCAGCGCCTGGTCAGCCTGAGCTACAACAACTCGGCCCGCTTCGAAGATCGCTGGGTCCGCCTGCGCATCAACCAGGAAAGCCCCTCCATCTTCACGTCGGGGTTGGACCGCATGTATCTGCCTGTCCGGCACGGCGAGGGCAAAGTCATCCTCAGCGACCTGGCCGTTCTGGACGCGCTGGAGAACGGCAACCTCATCACCATGCAGTACACCGATCAGGAAGGCCAGGTCACCGAGAACTACCCGGACAACCCCAATGGGTCGCCCAGGGGCATTGCCGGGCTGTGCGACCCCACGGGACGGGTTTTCGGGCTCATGCCCCACCCCGAGGCCTACAACCATCCCACCAATCACCCGGCCTGGACCAGGGGCAGGCAGGACACCCTGGGCACGGTCCTGTTTGAGAACGCGGTGGGCTTTCTCAGGTCCGGCTCCGCGGCATGAGGCCCGCCAAGCCTTGACGGCTGAGGCCATGACTTCTATAAAGGATGTGGATCAGGCCTTCTGGCAAGAGCGCATGGACCTGGCCCTTGATGAGGCCCGCAAGGCCTTTGATCACGGCGAGATCCCGGTGGGGGCCGTGCTCCTGGACAGCCAGGGGGACGTCCTGGCCCGGGCCGGCAACAGCCCCATCGGTCTTCACGATCCAACAGGGCATGCCGAGATCCTGGTTCTCAGAAAAGGGGCAAAAGAGCTCGGCAACTACCGGTTGCCTGGAAGCGTCCTCATCTGTACTCTGGAGCCCTGCATCATGTGCCTCGGGGCCATGATCCAGGCCAGAGTCGCCGGGCTGGTCTTCGGCACGGCAGACCCCAAGGCCGGGGCCGTGGTGTCCAGAATGAGCCCGGAACAGGACCTGCCCTGGCTGAACCACCGGTTCTGGGTCATCCCCGGGATCCGGGAACAGGAGTGCCGGGGGCTCCTGCAGTCTTTTTTCGCCCAGAGACGCCAGTCACAGCGGAGAGGTAGCGAAGTCCGGTCATAACGCGCCCGACTCGAAATCGGGTTGGCGGCCAAAACCGCCACGTGGGTTCGAATCCCACCCTCTCCGCCATTCCTTTGTAACCTGCCGAATTCACTCACCTCAAATTCCGC
>CAZNIP010000097.1:0-10064 GCA_964573115.1 uncultured Desulfohalobiaceae bacterium
CATCGAGCTTTGAGTGATGATCCCATGACCCGAACTGACGCCGACAATCGCGAACTGCAGCTGGCCAGGGAGCTTGTCCATGCCACCGGCAGCCACGTCTTTTTGACCGGCAAGGCCGGGACCGGCAAAACCACCTTTCTGCACAGCCTGCATCAGGAATCGGACAAGAGGATGGTCGTCACCGCACCGACAGGCGTGGCCGCCATCAATGCCGGAGGGGTCACCCTGCACTCCTTTTTCCAGCTCCCTTTTGGACCCTTTATTCCCGGCAGCAACCTTTACGGGTCTGACAGTCAGCGGCAGTTCAGGTTCAGCAAGGAGAAGAAGCAGATCATCCAGAGCCTCGACCTGCTGGTCATCGATGAGATCAGCATGGTTCGGGCCGATCTGCTGGACGCCGTGGATGCCGCCCTGCGCTGGCACCGGCGCAGCAGCGAGCCCTTCGGCGGCGTGCAGCTGCTCATGATCGGCGACCTGCACCAGCTTCCCCCCGTGGTCAAGCGGGAGGATTGGGCCCTTCTCCAGGATCACTACGAGTCGGCCTATTTTTTCAGCAGCCAGGCCCTGCAGAAGACCAGCTTCATCCCTCTTGAGCTCAAGAGGATCTACCGCCAGTCCGACCCGGCTTTCATCGAGCTGCTCAACAGCGTCCGGGACAACCGCCTGGACCAGGACGCCCTGGAAGGCCTGAACCAGAGATACATCCCGGATTTTGCCCCGGTCAGGGAGGAGGGGTTCATCACCCTGACCACCCACAATCGACACGCCGAGGCCATCAACCAGGCCAGAATGGAGAGGCTGAACTCCAGGGAGCATCGCTTTCAGGCTCAAGTGTCCGGCGATTTTCCCGAGCATCTCTACCCGGTCCCGGCCACTCTGGTGCTCAAGAAAGAGGCCCAGGTCATGTTCGTCCGCAACGACACTTCGCCGGAAAAAAGGTTTTACAACGGCAGGATCGGCAAGGTCAGCTCCATCTCTGACCAGGGGGTCACGGTGGTCTGCCCTGAGGATCGGCAGGAGATCAGGGTCGAGTCCATGACCTGGGAGAACATCGCCTATCAGCTCGAAGAAGAGACCAGGGATATCGAGCGCAAAGTGGTGGGGACGTTTGAGCAGGTTCCGCTCAAGCCGGCCTGGGCCATCACCATCCACAAGAGTCAGGGCCTGACCTTTGAAAAGGCGGTCATCGAAGCTGGGGACGCCTTTGCCCATGGCCAGGTCTATGTGGCCCTGAGCCGCTGCAAGACCCTGGACGGGGTGGTGCTCAGCTCACCTCTGTCCCCGCGGGGACTGAACATCGATGCCGCCGTCAGGCGGTTCACTCGGGATGTCAGAGACCATCCGCCCACGGACGAACAGCTCAAGGCGGCCAAGACCGCCTATCAGCACAGGCTGCTCCTGGAATGCTTCGACCTTTCCCCGGCCGGCAGGCAGTTGAGAAACCTGGTGCAGTTCCTGCTGGCAAGCGCCGGCAGAGTCCGGGTCTCAGGCGTGTCCGACCTCCGGCAGCTGGAACAGGATGCCGGGGAAGTCTTTCGGGTCAGCGACATCTTTCAGCGTGAGCTGCGCTCCCTGTTCCTCAAAGGCCGCCTGCCTGAAGAGGACAGCCACATCCAGGACCGGGTCCGCAAGGGTTCGGCCTGGTTTCAGTCCAGGCTGAAAGAGCTTTTGATCGACCCCTTGCAGCAGCTGGGGGTGGAAACCGACAATGCCGAGCTGGGGAAACGAATCGGCCAGGACCTGGACAGGCTGAAAAAAGAGCTTGCCGTCAGGCAGGCCGGCATCCAGAGCTGCGAAGACGGTTTTGCTCCCGCCCGCTACCTGCGGGCTGTGTCAAAGGCCAGAATCGATTCCAGACCTGCAAGGAAGAAAACCCCGCCCCAGCCTGAATTCACCGATTCCGACATTGCCCACCCCGAGCTCTACCAGTCCCTGAAGGACTGGCGTGCCAGGATGGCCAAGGAGCAGGACATCGCGCCGCACCAGATCCTGCACCTGCGAACCCTGATCCAGATCGCGGTTCACCTCCCGGACACCCTGGACAGGCTGAAAGCCATCAGAGGAGTGGGCAGGCGGACCGTTGAAAAGTATGGCCGGGAGATCGTTGATGTGGTTTCGGACTATCGTCGCAGGCACACCATTGAAGGCGTCGATTTGCCGGAGCCCTCGTCAGAAACCTTTGCAAAGCAGAACGAGCAGCCTGCCACGACCAGAGAGATCAGCCTGGAGATGTTTCGAAAAGGTCTGACTGTGGAAAGGATTGCCCAGGAAAGGGGCCTGGCCCGGTCCACAGTTGAAGGTCATCTGGGAACGTTTGTAGAAAGAGGCGACCTGGACATCAACGAGCTCCTCACTCAGGAGCAGCAGGAGGCCATCGCCAGGGCTCTGGCCGAAGAGGAAAGCGATTCCCTGCGCAGCGTCAAGGACCGCCTGGGGGAGGGCTACTCCTACGGTCAGATCAAAATGGTTCTGGCTCATCAGCAGCTCATGTCCGGGAGCTCGGATCAGCCATGACGGACAACGTATTGACCGGTGTCTCAGAAGCGAGTCGAGGTTTTCATGAGTGAGTTCAAACAGATGATGTCCATCAGGGTCTTCAGAAGATGGGAGCCGGGCCTGACGTGGCTCGGACGGGACCAGGACGAGGCCCAGAATCATTTCTGCAATTCCGAATTTCATTGACCCCCTGTGCTTTTCTGGATAATTTCAAACCAATAACTGTATCGCTTTTGCAGCATTGATTGATCAGGCATCGATGGAAAAGTCCAGGGGGTCTTTCTCCCGAAGTTTCATACGAGCCCGGCCAGAGGCCGGGCTGAATCCTGGCTCATGAATTCCTGCGGCTGCATCCTGATGTTTTGCATCCGCATCCTTTAACCCAACGGACAGAACATGACCAACATTTTTGGAACCAGCGGTCACCATCCTGGTCAGCCCCAGTTCAACCCTCAGGATGTGGACCTGACGAAAATTTTTCGTCTGGTGAAGTTCGCTCTCGGGCTCCTGGGCCTCATCCTTGCGTGGAGGGCCGTCAGCTGGGGGCATGAGTTTTACACCGACTGGCTGTGGTACTCGAACCTGGGCTATGAATCTGTCCTCCTGAAGATCGTGGCCAGCAAAGTGGTGCTGTTCTTTGTCGGGGTGGGCCTTTTCGCCGTTCTTGCCGTGCCCAACCTGGTCCTGGCTCACAGGCACACGGCCGGGCTGCGGTCGATGAACCCGAACGTGCCCCCCCATATCTATCAAACCGCAAAAAGGCTTCTTGGCTGGGGGGCTTTGGGGGTGCTCGTTCTTGCCGCCATCCTCCTGGGCTCAACTCCGCCGTCCGAATGGGAGATCGTCCTCCAGTACCTGAACCAGGTCCCCTTTGGGCAGAGCGATCCTGTTTTTGACAAAGATTTCTCCTTTTACATCTTCACCGTCCCGGTCCTGGAGTTTGTGCAATCCTGGCTGGTGGCCGTGATCGTTGCGATCATCATCCTGGTGGGCGGGTACTACTACCTGAGCAGCAAGCTCCGGGGTGAAATGTTCGCCCTGACCGGAAAGGTCGTCGCCCACCTGGCTGTCCTGGGTGCCTGTGGTCTGGCTGTCATCGCCTTCGGACACTGGCTGAGCCGCTACGACCTTCTCACCTCCTCTCTGGGCACGGTGTACGGTGTCGGGTATACCGATTCGCACGTCCTGCTTCCAGGTTATGCCTTTTTGACCTTTGTGGCCCTGGCCGCTGCCGCGACCCTGCTTGTCGGGGGGATATCAGGAAGGAGGAAGCTCGTGGTCTGGCCCCTCGCAGCCTGGGTGGGCCTGACCATCGTGGTCACCGTGCTGCTCCCTGCCGTGGTCCAGAGGTTGGTGGTCGAGCCGAGTGAGCTGGCCAGGGAGAGGGACTATCTGGAGAGCAACATCCAATACACCAGGAATGCCTTCGGGCTGGAGAACCTGGTGTCCAAAAGCCACCCTGCCCTGGGTGAGCTGGACCGGGAAACCATCGAAGCCAATCAGGGAACTCTCCAGAATGTCCGGCTCTGGGATGAAGGGCCCCTGTTGCAGAGCTACAACCAGATTCAGTTTTTCCGGCTCTATTACGATTTTCTGGCCGTGCACACCGACCGCTACACCATCGATGACGAGCTCAGGCAGGTCATGCTGGCCACCCGGGAGCTCTCGGCGGACAAGCTGCCCTCTGAGGCTCAGCGCTGGGTGAACAGGCATCTGCAATTCACCCACGGGTATGGCCTGGCCGCATCACCGGTCACGGAGGTTGAAAGCGGGGGCAGGCCCAGTTTCTTTATCCGCGACGTGCCTCCCAAAGGCGAAATCGAGCTCCAGCGGCCGGAGATCTACTACGGCCTGAAAAGCCTGAGCCATCTCATCGTGCGCAGCAGGATGCAGGAGTTCAACTTTCCCGGGCCAGACGGGCCGCAGTACACTCACTACCAGGGTTCCGGGGGGGTGAAGCTGGACTCCTTTTTCCGCAGGTTCCTGTACGCCTGGAAGTTCATGGACATCAACATCCTCATTTCCGGGGAAATCACCGAGGACAGCCTCATTCAGTACCGCAGGACCGTGTCCGAGAGGTTCTCCACAGTGACGCCTTTTCTGACTCCAGACCGGGAGGCCTACAGTGTGGTCGCGGACGGCCGCCTGTTCTGGATTCAGGATGCCTACACCACGGCCAGTCGATATCCCTACTCCACGCCGTGGCAGGACAGCTTCAACTACATCCGCAACAGCGTCAAAGCGGTGATCGATGCCTACAACGGGAACATCGACTACTATGTCTCCGACCCGGACGACCCTCTGATCCAGACCTACGAGGCCATGTTCCCGGACCTCTTTCATCCCATGGAGGACATGCCGGAATCGCTCAAATCCCATGTGCGCTACCCACTGGACATGTTCACGGTCCAGACCCAGATGCTCCTGCAATACCACATGAAGGATCCGGTGGTTTTTTACAACAAGGAAGATCAATGGTCTGTCCCTGTGCAATCCTCTTTCGGCAAGTCGGAGGTCTTGAGGCCTTACTACATCGTTGCCAGGCTGCCAGGGGAAGACAAAGAGGAGTTCCTGCTCATTCAGCCATTCACACCCCAGAACAGGCACAACCTGGTGGGCTGGATGGCAGCCCGGAGTGACGGCGACCATTACGGGGAGCTCATCCTGTTTCGATTCCCCTCTGGCCGTCACGTTGACGGGCCGAATCAGATCGAAGCCAGGATCGACAACGATGCCGTCATTTCAGAGCAGTTCACCCTGTGGGGCCAGGTGGGGTCCGAGGTCTCCAGGGGCATTCTCCTGGTGATTCCGGTGGGCGACTCCCTGCTCTATGCCGAACCGGTCTTCTTAAAACCGGAGACCCTGGAGTTTCCCGAGCTGCGGCGGATCATCCTGGCTGACTCCAACCAGGTCGTCATGCACCAGACCCTGGACGCTTCCATTGATGCCCTGGTGGGGGAGATGCCTTCAGTGGCCCCGGCTGTGGAGGTCGAAGACCCCGGGGGACCGCAGGAAGCCGGGGAGACTGCCGGGACGGGATTCCGTGAGGGCCTGAAGCAAGCCGTGGATGATCTGCAGGACGTGGTGGACCAGCTCAGGGAGCTGCTCCGTTAGCTGGCAGCGGCTGAGGCTGGTGCGTCTGCAAACCGGTCAAGACTCACCGACCCCAGGCCGCCATGTTCGGCATCATCCAGCATGTGAGGCATTTCAGCGGTCTCCTGCCGGCTCTCATGCTCTGGGGGGCGGGATGGATCTTCTGAGACCATGGTCTCGTGTCTCTTCTCGAGTGCGGCCGTCAGACGAGCTTCCTGAAGCATGATCCCGGTTGGGGTTGCCCTTGAAAGCATCTCAATGCATGATCAGGACAATGGCCTGATGCCCCCCTTGATCGGCGTCATGAGAGTTCCATGCTGACCTATTCGATCCTCCCAGAGCACAGCCTCAAGGTTCTGACCTATACAGGTCAGACGTCGCTTGATGAATGGTTCCAGGTCATCGAACGCATGCGGGCGGAACCGGAGTACTCACCTGATGACGACGTGCTCATCGATGTGACCGGGATCGAGCGCCATTTCACCCGGCGCGATCTAGAATCCATGGTTGCAGCTGGCTTGCCCCCGGTTCGTTACGCCATCGTCGCCCCAACGGACGTGTCCTACGGCATCGCCAGGATGTTTGAAATGCTTTCTGAAAGCTCGGCCCAACATGTGGTCGCCGTGTTTCGCAATTGGGATTCTGCTCTGCGGTGGCTCGACCGGGACTCTGAAGCCGTCAAAAAACGGCTCTTTGCATGAGCATGCACGCTGGTCCCAGCCGGGGTGGGTCTTTCAGGAAATCCAGGCTGCAGGCCAGTGTGTCGGGTTCATGGCCATTGAGGCCTCAGTGCAGGGGTGCCTGCCCTCCAGCCCGGTCTCATCCTTCAGGTCTGCTCATGCGCCCCGGTCCGAATCCTGACAGCCCCCTGAGTCAACCAGAACGGACTCCATTGAGTGTTCGGACTGTCCTGATCCCTTGAGTATGCTGAAGATCAACCAGCAGATCGGCATTCCCCTCTTCGAAATCGAGATGACCGCTGTCCGGTCCAGGGGGCCGGGCGGGCAGAACGTGAACAAGGTCGCCTCGGCCGTGCAGCTGCGCTTTGACATTCGCGACTCGTCCCTGCCCGGGTGGGTCCAGGAGCGGCTGCTCTCACTCCCGGACAAGCGGATGACCAGGGACGGGGTCCTGGTCATCAAGGCCCAGTCGGCTCGAACTCAGGAGGCAAACCGCCAGGAGGCCCTGCGCAGACTTCAGGAAACAGTGCAGCAGGCTGCCTCCAGGCCCAGAACCCGCCGCCCGACTCAGCCGTCCAGGGCCTCCAGGGAGAGGCGTCTTCAGGCCAAGAAGCAGCGCCGACGAATCAAGTCCATGCGGGGCCGGGTGAATCATGAGGAGGACGGGGAGGCTCATTGAGCCAAGGCATCGACACTTTGCCGTGGCCCGAGCTCTTCGATCAGGGGTATCAGCAAGTGCAGTCGGGGGTTCAGGTTTTGAAAGAGACGATGTCCCCGGCTGCAGATGAGGAGGTTTCTGCAGTGACAGGACTCTCGTCAAGGATCGCTCCTTCATGATCTCCCTGAACGTCAACCTTTCAGCTGTCAGCGCCGCAGCTTGCTTCGCTGGCATGTCACGAGGTCTGCCATGAATCAGGAAACGATACCGATGGTTGGTCAGTCCGCGCCTGACTTCACCCTGCCCGATGCCACGGGAGGTGAAGTCAGTCTCAAGGACCTGCGAGGTTTCTGGGTGGTGCTCTACTTCTACCCCAAAGACAACACCTCGGGATGCACCACCGAAGCCCTGGAGTTCACGGAGCTCCTGCCTGAGTTCACACCCCTTGGGGCGAAAGTCCTGGGCGTGAGCAAGGACAGCGTGACGTCTCACCAGAAGTTCGTCGACAAGCACGACCTGGGGGTCCAGCTTCTGGCAGACCCCGAGCTCAAAGCGCTCCAATCCTATGGGGCCTGGCAGATGAAAAAAATGTACGGCAAAGAGTCCATGGGCACGGTGCGCAGCACGGTCCTCATCGACCCTGGGGGCGTCGTTCGCCAGACCTGGCCCAAGGTGGCCAAGAGCGCCGGTCATGCCCGGAAGGTGCTTGAAGCTCTGCGGGAGCACGTGAAGAGCACAGGGTGACTCGCATATGGAGCAGGACAGGATCCGCTGGAACAGAAAGTATCAGGACGACAAGGGCATGGGGGAGGTGTCCCCTCTGGTGGCCGGGTACGCCGCCCTGGCCCCGGGCAAGCTGGCCCTGGACGTGGCTGCCGGGACTGGGCGCAATGCTCTTTTTCTGGCCAGGCAGGGCTTCAGGGTCGTGGCCGTGGATGTGGCTGACGAGGCCATGCGCCGACTCATCAGGCTGGAGCACCCCAATATCTTCCCCGTCCAGGCCGATCTGGACACCTTCCCCTTCCGGGCCGAGCGGTTTGACCTCATCGTCTGCTGTCTTTTTCTGGACCGCAGGCTCCTGCCTGACCTCAGGGAGAGCCTCAGGCCCGGCGGGGTCCTGCTCTACGAATCAGCCATGCTGACCGATCTGGACATGGTGGATCAGCCCCGAAATCCGGACTACCTGCTGCGGACCAACGAGCTCCTGCACGTGTTTCTGTCCATGCGCATCGTGCGCTATGAGGAGACCCTCGTCAGGGGGTCGGGGGGCAGAAAACTCCTGGCCCGGCTTGCGGCCCAGAACGGCCGGGTCGGGGATCGAGCCCTGGCGGGACTGGGTGAAGGAGGCGACGCTCAACCTGGTTGAAGCGTCCAGGGACCAAGACAATGGGCTGCTCAGCCATTCAGAGCGCGTACCCTGAACATGTCTGGCAGGGGGACAGATCAGAGGGGTGCTCTCTCACCGGGCAAACCGGCTCAAAGCACAGCAGGGCTGAAGAATGGACACAAGGGCATCGCTTGAACCGCGGGAAGGGGCAGGTCCTGTAAAAGACTGGCAACAACACCTTTGGCATCAGGGGAGGAGACCATCATGGCCCGGCCGAACAATTCAACCACCCGTCTTGGAGGCGTCCCGGTCCACTATGCCCGATATGCCGACCAGAGGTACACCTATGGCACCCGGGGCAGGCCGTATACCTTTTACTGCCTTTCCGAGTTCGAAACCAAACTGGAGAACTGCTTCAAGGAGCTCTGGGAGGTCTGCCCCCTTGGGCCGGCCGAGGTCATCACATCCGCCGGTGCCTACGTGAACAAGCCCGGTGCCCACGGCAAGGGCCGGGGGTTCGATCTGGATGCCGTGTTCTGGAAGGATATGGATCTGGTGACCCTGAACTACCCCAAGCAGCGCTCGATCTACCTGGGTGTCGAGGCCGTCCTGCGCAAGCACTTCGGGACCGTGCTCAACTATGAGTACAACGCTGCCCACCAGGACCATTTCCACATCGACGACCTCAGCGAGGTCAGCTTTGACCCTGGCAGCAGGTCCCGGGCCCTGTTCCTGCAGATGGCCATCACGCATGTTTTCGGCAACCCCATCGATATCGACGGGCAGTATGGCCCGGAGACACGGGGTGCGGCCAGAGAGCTTCTGGGGAGGCTGGGGCTGGCCTCGACATCCGAGCTTCAAACCAGCAGTGACATCGAGCAGTCTCTCAGCCGCAACTGGACAGCGTTGCTTGACAAGGTCGCTGAGAGCGCTTTCCAGTCCTTGCGAGGCGCCCGGCCTGAACCGCCTACCCCGG
Organism: uncultured Desulfohalobiaceae bacterium; assembly: GCA_964573115.1. Classification (GTDB taxonomy): domain Bacteria; phylum Desulfobacterota; class Desulfovibrionia; order Desulfovibrionales; family Desulfothermaceae; genus CAYOID01. The sequence continues at coordinate 9,231 of CAZNIP010000097.1, forward strand.
CCGATCTGCTGCACGACGCCTACAGGACTGTTGAAGCCGAGCTCGGCGAGTCCCAGGAACGCAAGACCATCGAGACAGCCCTGACCGCATTTGCAGACCATGCCGAGACGGTGGCCTGGCTGTCCAAATGGGAACAGAGCTCCTGAGCGTTTCCCAGGGTGCGGGTGATCTCAGGAGATCTGCGGCCTGCTGAGCTGGAGGTGAGCGTTGACCGTGACCCACCCCGCTGATGTCTATGAGGCGCAGGCCGCAGCCTATTTTGCGGCCACGGCCCATGTCGATCCCGAGCCCTTTCTGCGGCCCCTGGAGATGCGCCTCATACCCGGCTCCAGGGTGCTGGACGTGGGCTGCGGCTCGGGCCGGGACCTGCTGTGGTTCGCCGGGCGGGGGCATCAGCCCGTGGGCCTGGAGCGTTCACCCAAGCTGGCCCGGATGGCCGGAGAGCTCTCCGGATGCCCTGTCTTCCAGGGAGATTTCTGGACCTGGGATTTTTCCCAAGAGCAGGTCGAGGCCGTTCTGCTCGTCGGGGCCCTGGTCCATGAGGCCAGGGCTGCGGCGCGGCAGGCCCTGATTCGAATCCTGCCGGCCCTGCACGTGCGGGGGCATGTCCTGCTGACCCTGAAGCAGGGGCAGGGTCTTCAGGAGACTGCTGACGGCCGGGTCTTTGTCCTCTGGCAGGAGGAAGAGGTCCGGGATCTCCTGCATTCAACCGGCCTGAATGTCCTGGAGGTCTTTCGCCGGACATCGCCTGTTCGGGCCGGGGACCTCTGGCTGGGGGCTGTGGCCAGACTGGAGGCGGACAGAGCCTGACAGAACAGGAGAAGACTCTGATCC
>CAZNIP010000098.1:0-10016 GCA_964573115.1 uncultured Desulfohalobiaceae bacterium
TTTCTCCTTGACAAACCATGAGTCTTGATCTGTACATTTTCATTTTGAGCCGCTGAACGTTTTTGCAAGAAAGGAGGCTCTATGCCCATTCTCGTCGTCAACGTCGACCACATCGCCACCATCCGCCAGGCCCGCCTGGCCTCTGAGCCTGACCCGGTCCACGCCGCCTTTCTGGCCGAGCTCGGAGGAGCTTTGGGGATCATCGTCCACCTTCGCGAAGACCGGAGGCACATCCAGGACCGGGACCTCTTTCTGCTCAAGCAGACTTTGCAGACCCCGCTGCACCTTGAGATGGCCGCCACCCGGGAAATGCAGGGCATCACCCTGGAGACCGAGCCGGACATGGTCTGTCTGGTCCCGGAAAAACGCCAGGAGCTGACCACTGAAGGCGGCCTGAACTGCATCGGCCGGGAAGACGAGCTCAGGGAGTTCCTCAAGCCAATCCATGACAAAGACATCGCCTCCAGCCTGTTCATCGACGCCGACCCGGACCAGATCTCGGCGGCCAAAGACATCGGGGCCGAGTACATCGAGATTCACACCGGCCACTATGCAGACGCTGCGAGCAGGGCATCCAGAAAAACCGAGCTGGAGAAAATCCTGGCCGGTGTTCAGCAGGCCAGGGACCTCGGTTTGAAGGTCAACCTCGGGCATGGCCTGAACTACGAGAACATCCACGCTTTTGCCGAGGTTTCAGGGATCTGCGAGTACTCCATCGGGCACGCCATCATTGCCCGGGCGTCCCTGGTCGGCATGCAGCAGGCCGTCCAGGACATGGCCTTGATCATCACCGGGTTCGTTTCCTGAGGTTGTGCACATGTTTGCACTCCGAAATCAAAGAACAGACGGAGATTTGTGTAACTGTTTGCAAGTATGCCACCATGAGACCGCTCTTCGGCCTGAAAGCTCTCCAGTGCTGAACTGACCAGATTCCGTGGCCAGGGAGTCCTCCAAATGTGGCGAACTGAAATGACAAAATGTGTTTCTTTCACGTCAAATTCTGTTCCATGCTGTCCTGTCTGCAGATGAGGATGACCTTGACAAGGGGAATCGCACCTCCATGATTGTTGGCTTGGGGCTCGATGTTGTCGAGCTCGATCGGATCGCGAGAATCTGGGACAGGTTCGGCTCACGTTTTGCCCGGAGGATTCTGACGGCAAGGGAGCGGGAACAACTCCCCAAAAATGCGGTGGCCTACCTGGCTTCACGGTTTGCGGCCAAGGAGGCGGCAGTCAAGGCTCTGGGAACGGGTTTTTCCAGAGGCATCGGCTTCCACTGTCTGGAGATCGGGAACCAAAATTCGGGCAAGCCAACCTTGAACTTCTTCAGGGCAGCAGAGAGGCAGGCCCGGGAGATGTCTGTCAGCCGTATCCACCTGAGCATCACCCATGACCGATCCGTGAGCGCCGCGGTTGTGATCCTTGAGAGCTCACGTTCATCCGGATAATCGGATGAACGTGCATTTTGGATTCTTGAACATGCAACCTCCACTCCAGCTGTCCCGGAAAGAGACTGGATTCCCGCCTGCGCGGGAATGACAGAAAAAACAGCCCATTGAACCCAAGCTGCCCGAACCAATCAGGGAGGCACCATGAACATCCCTTTACCCACACCCCAGGAAATGGGCCATTGGGACCGGCTGAGCATCGAGACCTATGGCATACCCGGTGAAATGCTCATGGAGAATGCCAGCCGGGAGGCCTTTCATGTCCTCCGGGAGAGAGTCCGATCCCTTGAAGGCCTGCAGGTGATCCTCTTTGCCGGGTCGGGCAACAACGGCGGCGACGCCTTTGCCCTCTCCCGGCATTTGAGCGACTCCGGGGCCAGATGCATGGTCCTGCACACCAGACGACAGGATGACTACTCCGGGGAGACCGCCTTCCACCTCACGCTGGCCAAAAAGGTCGGAGTGCCTCTGGTTTATCTTCCCGAGTACAATCTCGACTTTCTCACCGCTCCGGACATCATTGTGGACGGCCTGCTGGGCACCGGTTTCCAGGGATCCCTGCGCCAGGACTACCTGGACTGGATCACTCACATCAACCAGTTCAAGGGCAGAGCCCAGATCATGGCCCTGGACATTCCCTCAGGCCTGAGCGGTCTGACCGGACGGGCCGACCCCACAGCGGTCAGGGCTGACTGCACCGTGACCTTCGGCGCAGCCAAGGTGGGGCTCTTTCTGCCAGAGGCCCGGGAGTTCACCGGAGAGTTGCACACCCGAACCATCGGGATCCCCAGGGAGGTCCAGGACAGCAATCCCCCACAGTGCTTCGGTCTCAACCAGGACATCCTCACCCATCTGCCGGCCATCAAACCCACTGGACACAAAGGCAACGCAGGCCACGTCCTCATCCTGGGGGGCTCCTTCGGTCTGAGCGGGGCCCCGACCCTGGCCGGGCTCGGTGTCCTGAGGTCCGGGGGCGGTCTGGTCACCGTGGGCTGCCCCAAAGGCGTCAGCAGCGAGGTCAAGCAGGGCTGGCCCGAGATCATGACCTTGCCATTGGGTCCTGGCAAAACCTGGTCTGCAGCGTGTTTTGAGGACCTCAAGCCCCAACTGAACAACGTCGATGCCGTGGTCCTCGGTCCAGGAATGGGGAGAAACGAAGGCGGGACCGAATTTGTCCAGACCTATCTCCAGGCTGATCATCCCCCTACGGTCATCGACGCGGACGGCCTCTTCCACCTGGCCCAGGATCGAAAGCTCTGGTCTCTTCTGAGCCCTGAAACCATCCTCACCCCTCACCCCGGAGAGATGGCCAGGCTGTGCGGCCGGACCATTGCCGACATCCAGAAGGACCGCATCACCCAAGCCAGGCAATTGGCCGACAGGATCGGCTGCATCCTGGTCCTCAAGGGTGCCGGGACCGTGGTCGCCGCACCAGGGCGACCGGTGTCCGTCTCCCCTGTTGCCTGTCCTTCCCTGGCCATCGGCGGCTCTGGAGATGTCCTGTCCGGCATCCTCGGCTCCCTGACAGCCAGAGGCCTGGACCCCTACGAGACAGCCTGTGTTGGCGTGTACTGGCACGGGCTGGCCGGCAGGACCCTGGAATCCATGTCACCACACCAGGGGAACCTGGCCCGGGAAATTGCCCATATCCTGCCCCGGGCTCTTGAATTTCCTGAGACTCGTGTCTAAGATGCCTTCTTGCCAAAAAGTTCCGGTTGCACATGCTCAAGATGCAGCCGCAAGAATTCAGGAGGATCAAAGACGGACACGATACACTTGGTGCCGGATCACCGCTTCGCGGACTTTTGCACCGAGGTTATACAATCAATCCTTCATGAAACCTCGAAGAGGTCAGCGCAGCCAGAAGCTGCGCTGACATGGAGTCGCCGAATGACCAAAGTAGCAGACATCATGACCACTGACGTCATCACCGTCAGCCCGGAAACCAAAGTGACCGAAGCGACCAAGATCCTCCTGGAGAAGAGGATCAACGGGCTCCCGGTCGTCGACGCCCGGAACACCATCCTGGGCATCATCTGTCAGAGCGATATCATCGTCCAGCAGAAGAAATGGCCCGTTCCAACGGTTTTCACCCTCCTGGACGGCTTCATCCCCTTGAACTCGGTCAGTCATCTGGAAAAGGAAGTCAAAAAGATGTCGGCCACCACGGTCGAGGACGCCATGAGCCAAAACCCGACCACAACAGGTCCGGAGGCGGAGATCGAGGAGGTGGCCGAACTCATGGTCACCAAGAACTTCCATTCCATCCCGGTTGTTGAGGACGGCAAGCTCGTGGGCATTGTGGGCAAAGAGGACATCTTGAGGACCCTGACCTCCTGATGACGCTGCACCTCCCCCTGCGCGGTCTTGAAGACACCGCGGCCCTGGCCTTGAGGCTGGCCCGGGCGATCGAGGAACACGGCCCAGTCTGCCTTTTGCTGCAGGGGCCGCTCGGATCAGGCAAGACCACCCTGACCCGGTTTTTGATCCAGGCCCTGCCTGGCGGGGACCAGGCCCTGGTCAGCAGCCCGAGCTTCAACCTGGTCAATGTCTATCCCACACGGCCCGAAGCCGCTCACATCGACCTCTACAGGCTGGGAGACATTGGCATCGACGAGGACATCCTGGACATCGTCCATGAGCCGAACAGGCTTGTCATTGTTGAATGGGCCGACCACCTGGACCAGGGCTGTCGACCTGAAGACCATCTCCTCGGCTCCATGGCCGTCGACCCTCATGAAGGGCGCAGCATGGATCTCTCGGCGCGGGGGGATCGTTCAGCAGGCGTCATTGACATGATCAGCCGATGTCTGACATCAGAAGAAGAGTATTGCCAACGCAAGGAGCCCATCGTTCGATGAAAATCGTCGTGCAGAAATACGGCGGCACTTCAGTGGCCAATCTGGAGTGTATGCAGCAGGTCAAGAAGCGGGTGGAGAAAAAACTGACCCAGGGCTACAAGGTCCTGGTCATCCTCTCGGCCATGTCCGGCGAGACGGACCGGCTGCTGAGCCTGGCCAGAGAATGGTCATCCTGTCCGGATCCTTCTGAGCTTGACGTCCTGCTGACCACCGGCGAACAGACAGCCGTGGCCTTGTTCTCCATGCTCCTCCGGGACAGCGGCATCAGGGCCAGATCGCTCCTTGGGTTTCAAATCCCCATCCATACAGACCCTTCTTACGGCAAGGCCAGGATCCTGGACATCGACACCACCAACCTGAACACCAGGCTGAATCAGCACGATGTCCTCGTGGTGGCCGGGTTTCAGGGCTGCGACGGGAGCAACTCCCTGACCACCCTCGGCCGCGGAGGCTCGGACACCACCGCGGTTGCTCTTGCTGCAGCCCTGGATGCAGAGATCTGTGAAATCTATACGGATGTTGACGGCGTCTACACCACCGACCCCAACATCTGCCCCCAGGCCAGAAAAATGAAGAAGATCGCCTACGACGAAATGCTGGAGATGGCCAGCATGGGGGCCAAGGTGCTGCAGATCCGGTCCGTGGAGTTCGCCAAGAAATACAACGTCCCGGTCCATGTCCGCTCGACGTTTGTGGACGACCTGGGAACGTTTCTCGTTCAGGAGGATAGAGATATGGAAGCGGTCCTCGTGTCAGGCATCGCCTATGACAAGAACCAGTCCAGAATCACATTGGTGGACGTCTATGACGAGCCGGGTATAGCGGCCACGATTTTTGAACCCCTGGCCAGCGCCGGCATCGTGGTGGACATGATCGTCCAGAACCCGAGCCGGGAGGGCCGGACCGACATGACCTTCACCGTGTCCAGGGAGGATCTGGACCGGGCCCTGGCCATCTTCGACAAGCTCAAGGACGCCATCGGGGCCAAGGCCATCCTGTCCGACCCCAAGGTCTGCAAGGTCTCGGTCATCGGAGTGGGCATGCGCAATCACTCCGGGGTGGCCGCCATCGCCTTCAAGGCTCTGCAGCAGGAAAACATCAACATCATGATCATTTCCACCTCAGAGATCAAAATCTCCTGCCTCATCGACGAAAAGTACGCCGAACTGGCCATTCGAACTCTGCATGAAGCCTTCGGGCTGGAGAAGGAACCTCAGGAGACGAGCACGATTGCCCCATGAAAAAAGACAAGATCGTCATCTACGACACCACCCTCCGGGACGGCACCCAGGCTGAAGACGTCCATCTCTCCACTGAAGACAAGCTGCGCATCGCCACCAAGCTGGACGATCTCGGGGTGGACTTCATCGAAGGGGGCTGGCCGAGCTCAAACCCGACAGACGAGCAGTTCTTCCGGGAAATCAAGCACTACGACCTGAAGACATCCAGGGTCGTGGCCTTTGCCAGCACCCAGAACCCCAAGTCTGCCCCGGAAAACGACGAAGGACTGCAGAAGGTACTGCGGGCCGAGGCTGACGGGGTGACCCTGTTTGGCAAGACCTGGGGGATCCATGTCCGCGAAGCCTTGCGGACCACCCTGGAGAGGAACCTGGAGATCATTCACGATTCCCTCTCTTTCATCAGGCCCAAGACCGGACATCTCTTCTTTGATGCCGAGCACTTCTTTGACGGCTTCAAGGAAGACCGGGACTATGCCATCTCCTGCCTGAACAAGGCCAGCCAGGCCGGTGTTGACTGCATCGTCCTCTGCGACACCAATGGCGGGACCATGCCCCAGGAGATCCGGGACATCTGCCTTCAGGTCAGCCAGGAGCTTCCCGATCTCCAACTGGGCATCCACGCCCACAACGACAGCGAGCTGGCTGTGGCCAACTCCCTGGAGGCCGTGCGATGCGGGGCCAGGCACGTCCAGGGAACCATGAACGGGTATGGAGAGCGATGCGGCAACGCCAACCTCTGCTCCATCATTCCCAATCTGGAACTCAAAATGGGGTTGACCTGTCTGCCCTCTGAGAACATCTCCAAGTTGACCACCGCCTCCAGGTACATCTCCGAGGTGGCCAACCTCAGACCTTTTGCCAGACAGCCCTTTGTCGGCCGATCCGCCTTTGCCCACAAGGGAGGGGTCCACGTCAGCGCCATCCGCCGAAACCCCAAAACCTATGAGCACATCCCTCCTGAGACCGTCGGCAACAAGCAGAGGGTGCTCCTCTCCGACCTTGCCGGGCAGAGCAATATCCTGTTCAAAGCCAAACGCTACGGAATTCCCCTGGAAAAGGACGATCCCTTTGTGCTCGACGTCCTGAACCAGGTCAAGGAACTGGAGAGCAAAGGCTATGAGTTCGGAGTGGCTGAAGCCTCGTTTGAGCTCCTGCTCAACCGGACCCTGGGCCGGGCCAGAAAGTATTACTCCCTGCTGGGATTTCGGGTCATGGATGCCAAAAATCAGGAAAACGGCGATCCTTTTTCCGAAGCCACGGTCATGATCAAAGTCGGTGGCGAGGTCGAGCACACCGCGTCCACAGGCAGAGGGCCGGTGAACGCCCTGGACAACGCCCTTCGCAAAGGCCTGGAAAAGTTCTACCCCGGGCTGACAGAAATGAAGCTCCTGGACTTCAAAGTCCGGGTGCTCTCCCCGAACATCAACGACAGCCCTGGGACAGCCTCCAGGGTCAGGGTGCTCATCGAATCCGGCGACCCCAGCGACAGGTGGATCACCGTGGGGGTGTCCTTCAACATCATTGAAGCCAGCTGGCAGGCCCTGGTTGATTCTGTGAACTACAAGCTGTACAAGGATGACCAGAACAAGCTGAAAAAAATTCACGCCCGTATGCAAGAGCAGGACTCGTGAGCCAGGATGAAGCATCTTCCTTTGCTGCCCCGGTTGTTGGCCGGATCGTCTCGATTCTCCACAACTGCTTCATCCTCAAGCTCGACTCCAGAACATTCCTTTTTGACTGCCCCTCAGATGAGCACCTGACATCGGAAGAGGCCCGGCTGATCACGTCCTACATCAGGCATGCCGACCTCACCGTCTTCTGCTCCCACAGTCATGCCGACCACTTCAATGCCAACATCGCCTCCCTGACCCAGCAGGCTGCCAGAAGAGTGTTTGTCCTCTCAGACGACATTGCCGACATGTTCCCCGAAGCCGTGCCTGAGGGCTCCCTGATCGTCGAACCTGACGAGACCCTCACTCTTGATGGCATGACCATCTGCACCCTGACCAGCAACGATCTCGGAGTCGCCTTCCTCGTCTCTGTCCAGGGCCTGAACATCTATTTTGCCGGTGATCTGGCCAACTGGGTCTGGCCATCCATGCCGCCCAAGGCCAGGGACATGGCTCAGGCCTTTTTCAGCGAATGCCTCCAGGCCATCGGCCGGGAACACGTCCATGTCGCCTTCTCCAATCTCGACACCCGGCTGGACAACCTGGCCGGCGGCCTGGAGGTCATGCACACCCTGCAACCCGACATCTTTGTGCCCATGCATGGCTTTGGCGATCCTGCCTGGATGCCTGCGATTTCACCTTTGCTCCGCCATGCCCCCTGCCGTGTCTTTACCTACACCAAGCCGGGCGATACGCTTTGCTTTCAGCTGCCCAAACATCAAAAACCACTTCACGATTCTTGACAGGCTTGTCAAAACCTATTAATGAAAACTATTATTAGTGATCTCAAGGTGACTGCCAGCCAGTCCTGCACTGACCGATCCAGCTGAGCTCACCTGTTCAAGACACGATAGGTGAAGCGATCTCGAGAAAAGGGAGAAATTTTGGACAAAAAAATGGTACGGGTCACCCCGCAGAGGAAGGTCATCCTGGAGGAGCTTCGCAAGGTGGACACCCATCCCACCGCAGACGAGCTCTATGAACTGGTCAGGAAGAAAATGCCCAAAATCAGCCTGGGCACGGTGTACCGCAACCTGGACCTGCTCTCGAATCAGAAGGTCATTCAGAAGCTGCACGTTCATGAAGGCCAAATGAGGTTCGACGGCAAGGCCCATCCTCACCTCCATATTTACTGCGTCAGGTGCGGACGGGTTGCTGATGTCCAATCGACCAACAATGTGCCCGACCTGACCAAATCAATCCAGACGGACTTCCACGTTCAGGGGTGCGAACTCGTTTTCTACGGCATCTGCCCGCAATGCCTGCAGTGATGTCCTGCACCTGGCCCTGTGCCTGGAAATCATGTTCACAAAAAAGCGTGCTCCGAGTGCGCTTTTTTTTTGTTCTCTGACGATGAGTTGCCAAATGATCGAGTCGTACTTATTGTGACATGAGTGCTTGTTGTGTCGTGTTGATCAAAGATGACGGAGGACCATATGCGACCTGTAGAAATCAAACCCGGTGTGTTCTGGGTGGGTGCCGTAGACTGGAACCTGAGAGACTTCCATGGCTATTCCAGAACATCTCAAGGCACCACGTACAATGCCTATCTCGTCGTTGACGAGTCCATCACCCTTTTCGATTCGGTTGATGCGAAATACAAGGATGAGCTCCTGTGCCAGATCGCACATGTTGTCGATCCCGAAAAAATCGACACCCTGGTGGTCAACCATGTGGAGCCCGACCACTCAGGAAGCCTCCCCTACCTTGTCGAGGCCGCAAAACCGAGCAGGATCCTGACCTCCAAAATGGGGGAGAAATTTATTCAGGGTCGGTTCCACCCTGAGAACTGGCCTCTTGAAACCGTTGACAACGAACAGACCATCAGCCTCGGCAAGCGTTCCGTCCAGTTCCTTGAGACCCGGATGCTCCACTGGCCCGACAGCATGGTCTCGTACATCCCTGAGGAAAAGCTCCTCATTTCCCAGGACGCCTTCGGTCAGAACATCGCTTCCGGGGAGCGGTTTGACGACTGGATCGACTGGCCGCAGCTCAAAAGGGAGATGGCCCACTACTACGCCAACATCATCCTCCCCTTTTCAGCCATGGTCCCCAAGGCCTTTCAAAAGATTCAAGACCTCGGCTGGGACATCGACACCATTGCCCCGGATCATGGACTGATCCTCCAGAAGCACGTGGCCGACACCCTGGCCGCCTACCAGGAGTTCGCCGCCCAGAAGCCGACTGAAAAAGCGGTCATCATCTACGACACCATGTGGAAGAGCACGGCCAAAATGGCCGAGACCCTGGCCTCCGGCCTTGCGGACCAGGGCATTCAGGTCAAGCTCTTTCACCTCAAGAGCTGGCACCACTCAGACGTCATGGGTGAGCTCTGGGATGCCGGGGCGCTGCTGGTGGGCTCCTCAACCCACAACAACGGCATCTTGCCCCTCGTGGCCGACAACCTGACCTACATCAAGGGCTTGAAGCCCCAGAACAAGCTGGGCTTTTCCTTCGGCTCCTTTGGCTGGAGCGGCGAGAGCCCGAAAATCATCGCCGACTGGCTGACGGAAATGGGCATGGAGCAGCCGGAACCGCCTTTCAAGGTCAAGCACGCTCCGTCCCACGATGACTTCAAGGCCCTGGACGAAGTGGCCCAAAAGCTGGCCAGGGCCATCAAGGACCACGCGAACCAGTAATCACATCCCCTGCGGAATCTTCTGTCAGCCCGGCCGCTGGCCGGGCTGACAGTCGAGGGTTGAGGGTGGATGGTTGAGGGAAGAAAAGATGCCCGACGTGTCGGGAAGGGCCTTGACTCGGCCAGTCTGATCAGGGCAGAAACTTTCGAGGCTGCTCC